>JBLIHL010000451.1:0-5302 GCA_047635895.1 Paracoccaceae bacterium
AATAGCCCCGACGCGGACGGGCCTGGTGCAGGAGGCGCTTCTTGCGGGCTGGCAGCGCACCGGCGGTCCCGTGAGTGTGGGCTGGCTTCGGAGCGTTGTGCGGAGCCGCGCCATTGACATGCGCAGGCGCCCGGGGCGTCGCGGGCCGGTCGTGGCTGTCGATCCGCAGACGGCGGACACCGCCTTGGCCTGGCCCGAGGCCATCGCCGAGCATTTAGAGGTCCAACAGGCCCTCCTGCAGGCCCTGCAGGAGCTCGCGCCGCACTACCGGGACGCGCTGTACCTGCGGTACTTCGAAGACCTCGGCTCGACCGAGATCGCGTCGCGACTGGACGTTCCCGTGAAGACGATCAAGTCCCAGCTCTCCCGCGGTCTGGAGCGCCTGCACGCACTGCTGGGCGATGGCCGCGGTGACCGCAAGGACGGTCGAACGAACCTGAGCCTCGGTCTCATTCTGCTGCAACCCCATTGGCCATTCGGAGCTGAGCAGAGAACCATCAAGACCCGTTGGGTGGTGACCAGACTTTGAAGGGTCAAGGTGACACCAGATTCGCAGAGGTCTGACCAGGCTGATGCTCGTGGGCATTAAGCCGTGCCCTGAGCGTTGCATAGTGCTCCCATCCGGCCACTCCCATCGGGTAGACGATCCAGCGGAGCTCTCCCGCGCCGCGGGCAAAGCTCGACGCAGAGGCTCGGATCATCCAGCCTATGCGGGAAGGACCTGTGCGGCCCCAGCGGAATCGTGGTCTCCGCCGGGGGGCCGACATCCCGATGTCGTTTCGGCCGACTCTCCGGGGGCGGCCTGCTAACCGCGGGAAGGGAATACTCCTGACACACAAATTATGTAGTGCATGCCAAGCGAGGGCTGGGCGATGCGTACCGGCACGCTGCCTCCGCTATTTGAAGACTCGAGTACATTTGGGTCACTGCGGTGAACGAGATTCGCCGACGCAGACTGTCCAGCAACCGGAGCAGCGACAGTGGGCGTTCTTACAACCTCAGATCCACTAAGAATGACGGAGTGGCTATGCGAGGGCATGTTGGCAACCCCAAGGGTTAGCGTCTCTCTCCCAAATTGTTGGCCGATTCGTATTTGGCTGAGGGCAACGGCTTTTCCAGCTCCAGCAGGCACTCGGCCTCTGAGATCTGGCAACAGGAAAGTGCTTTTTTTGTCGCCACCATAGATGCCGCCAATTATTGCGTAGAGTGCTGTATGGTCATTGATCTGCAGGGCCTGACCATCGCACAACTTCCAGCCCCTTGGGGCGAAATCCCCAGCGAACAACCTCACTTCGTCTAACATGCCCTCCTGCTGAACGCCGGAGTGGCTCAGTGATACGACTGAAAGTGCAGACACGAGGAGTAGGCAGATGTTGGTTTTTATATTCATATTCAATTTCACCATGGGGGTCCATGCGTGCGTGGAAAGTCAGTGCTCGATGCACTGTACTCAGATCGTTCGTGGTGCGAAGTGTCTTGTGTCGTTATGAGCTCGCAATGTTCGCGCGATGGACGAGCGTATTCGCATCACAGTATTTTCTAAACGGCACCTTGTTGTTGCCATTGAGGTGGAGCGGACAATGCCACGCTTTGACAAGAGGGAGGTTAGCGAGAGATGTTCGGTAACGTCTCCCTCGAGCTGAGGGTGATGATAAGACTTCGCTTAGGAATACCCTCGAAGTCGTCTGCCTCAGCGTAGGTTCTTGATCGAGCGCGACCAAGTCGAGCGCCCCGTCTTTGCGTCAACGCCGAAGACGCGCTGCGCCGAAATGGCGACGCCCTTTCCGCCGTAGAACCGCGGCGGTTCGATCGCCTTCGTGGGCTCAGGCTCGCGGGGCATGGCAGGTTCTGATGTCGGTAGGACGAATCGAATGGCCGTCGAATCGGGCGACGTGAAGAAGAGTCGCTTCGAGTCGTCGCTCCATGCGATCCGGCCGGGGACTCCCATAGATCCGCTGTACGTCTCGAAGGACGCCGTGCACGACCGACTCTCCAAGTCGAAAATTCCCACGTTCACGTTCTCGGTTGTCGAGTAGCCGAGCCTCGCGCCGTCCGGTGACAGCGAGAGCTTGGCGAACTGAGTCCAGAGATAGATACGGGGCTCGTCGGCGGGTTCAGGCGGCTGTCCGTAGGGGTCGTCCGGCAGGTCCATCATCGGCCTTGCGTACGTGTGGAGGACCGCGGTCTCCCCCGTCGACAGGTCGTACGCCCTGAGCCGGCAGTCGCAGTGTCCTGCGTAGACGGTGTTCCGCTTCCCATCGAAGACGACCGAGAAAATGTCTGCCGGGGATGCGAAGCGAAGGGGCACGGGCGGTTCGCCGGGAACGCGCTCGACGGTGATGACCTCACCCGAACCCGCATCGATCACTTCGAACCCCGTCTCGGTCGCCAATGCGATCCTGTCGTGTTCGTGATCCCAGCTCAGCCGGGTCCCGTATCGAGAGTCATTCTCCCCCCACGGGCCGTCCGTCGGGCCAGGCCATCGCCACAGTATTTCTCCAGACGACCGGAGGAGCGTCATACCGCGGCCGAGCGCCGCCACCAGGATGCGCTCCCCGCTGGGGTCAAACTCGACCGTGAGGTCGCCCGAATGACCCCGATCTGACGTGCGAGCCTGCAGGGCGGTCCTACAGAGGCGACGCGTCGCGCCATCGAGCGGGTCGAAGACGATCACGTCGCCTCCGGCGGTCACGACGGCAACCTGCCCGCCCGTGTGATCCAAGCCGATCGCGTCGACTTCGACGCCGAGCCTGGTGCGCGCGCGAACCGCTCCGCCCGCGAGATCGAGCGTCAACACAAGGCCCGACTCGGTCGCCACCACGGCGACCGGGGCATCGTGTGCAACCTCGACGTCCCGTAAGCGATGCACCTCCTCCGCCGAGCGGAAGGAGACGATCCACATCGCACCGACCAGCGCCGCGCACCCGATCACGCATCCGCCGAAGTTCATGGGACCCGAGTGTAGCACCGTGCTGTCCTGACCCTGCGCTATCGACCATCGACCACCGGCGACCGGCGAAGTGCGGAACTCAGCGCGCGCCCCAGCCGTCTCTCAGGGGTCCATTTCGATTCTCAACCGATCCTCAGAGAAAGATGATTCACACGCTCATGCACCCGATCGCCGGCGCGGCGCTCGCGGCGACGCTATTTGTCGCACTTGCGCCCGTCTCGACGGCTTTTGCCCCCGCTACGGCCCAGGAGGCACTCCCACGCGCCTCGTCCGCACTCGACGGCGAGTTCGTCGAGGTCCTCGGAGAGACGGAGTTCACCGGCGTGCTCTGCGCACGTCCACTCCAGCCCGAAGCCGCCGAGGCTCTTGGTCTCACTCCGGCAACGCTCATGCGCCGGGCAGATCAGGCAAGGGACGCGATCGCGGCGCTGACCGTGCAGCGTTATGTTGCGGAAACCGATGAGTACCTCGTGCTCGTCCCGGACGGGGAAACGGAGAACTCGCTCGCAAGCGCCCTCATGGCGACCGGCGGATTCCAGTACGTCGAGCCCGACTGGATGGTCTTCCCGATCGCCTGCCCCGACGATGCGCAGTTCGGCCAGCAATGGCATCACCAAGCCAACCGCATGCAGTCGTGCGCCGCGTGGGACATCGAGACGGGAGACCCGTCCGTCATCGTCGCGATCTGCGACACGGGCATCCGCGCCACGCATGAGGATCTTCTGCTGCATCGCCAAGAGGGCTACCACGCGCCATCGCAAACGTGGGAAAGCAACGGCGGTCCGATCGACGACATCAACGGGCACGGCACGCTCTGCGTGGGCTCCGCCGCGGCGAACGGTGACAACGGCGTCGGGGTCTCGGGCGTCGGTTGGAACCTTGGGCACCGCACGATGCGCGTGACTGACTCGACCGGCGGCGGCGCATCGATCTCGAACCTGACCAACGCGGCGCGCACCGCGGCTGACGTGGGCGATCGCGTGGCGAGCGTCAGCTATAGCGGCGTGACCTCCGGCACCGTCAACACGGCGGGTACCTACATCCGCAGCCGCAACGCTCTTCTCGTTTGGGCAGCTGGTAACAGCAGCAACGTGCTGAGCGGCAACCGCGACGACGACGTCATCATTGTTGGCGCCACCTCGTCGACCGACGCGCTGGCTGGATTCTCGAACCGTGGTTCGCTCGTGGACCTGAGCGCTCCCGGCGTCGGCATCCGCACCACGAACCGGAACAGCAACTCGGGCTACTCGAACGTCAGCGGAACCAGCTTCGCGTGCCCGATCACCGCGGGACTCTGCGGCCTGATCTGGTCGCGGAACCCGCTGCTTACCCCGGCAGAAGTCGAGCAGATCCTGCGCGCATCGTGCGACGACCTCGGCGCCGCCGGGGTCGACGACACGTTTGGGTACGGACGCATCAACTCAGCTGTGGCGATGCAGATGACGCCGGGCCCGCTCATCTCGATCGCGTTCCCGAACGGGCGCCCCGACCAGATCGCGCCCTCCGGTGGCGCGATGATTGACCTGCTTGTGACCCCCGGCGCCGACACGCCTAACACATCGGCGGCGCTCCTCTGGATCGACACAGGCATGGGCTTCAGCTCAACCCCAGTCGCCTTCACGGGCGGCGCGCAGCTCACGTTCCAAGCCACGTTCCCGGCCGTCCCCTGCCCGAGCGACGTTAGCTACTACTTTGAGTTCCCGCTCGTCAGCGGCCAGACGGTCACGTCACCGCTTGGTGGCTCGAGCTCGCCCTTCACGGTCCTGGCCATCGAGACCAACACGCTTGTCCTCGACGAGGTTGAGTCGGGAGCCGGCTGGTCCGTCGGAGCTGCGGGCGACGCGGCAACGACGGGTATCTGGACGCTCGTCGACCCGATCGGCACGTCCGCTGCGCCGGAAGACGATCACACGCCGTCGGGCTCGAACTGCTTCGTCACCGGGCAGGGAAGCGTCGGTGGAGCCCTCGGCGAGAACGACGTTGATGGCGGCAGAACGACGCTGTTCTCGCCGATCCTGGATCTCAGCGGATTCACGGAGCCGTCCCTGGGCTACTGGCGCTGGTACAGCAATGGGGCAGGTAGCGCCATCGACGACACGTTCACCGTTGACGTCACGGATGACGGCGGCGCGACGTGGGTCAACGTCGAGACGCTCGGCCCGAACGCGCAAGTCGGCGGATGGGAGTGGAGCTCGTTCCGCGTGGCGGATCTCGTCGCCCCGAACGCTGCGGTTCAGCTTCGCTTTGTCGCGTCTGACCTCGGGCAGGGTTCGATCGTTGAAGCAGGCATCGACGACCTCGAAGTCTTCGAGTCGTGCCCCAATAACTGTGGCTTCGGAAACTACTGCATCA
>JBLIHL010000452.1:0-5299 GCA_047635895.1 Paracoccaceae bacterium
GCCCGTGCCCACCACCGATCGCCACTCGCTCCACACGCAGCACTGCGTCTCTTGCTCAGACGCATTGAACCAGGCCCAGCGCCTGCTCCTCGCATCCGTTGCCGCGACGGCGGTGCTGGTGCTCATATCGCGCTGGCTCCCCCCGCTCCTGTTCCTTCCCCTGGCCGCCGCGACCCTGTTCGCCGCCTACCGTTCCCAGCGGACGGTGCACGCACTCGGCGGCCGCGCACTCGCTACTCCCCGCCCCCTGACATGACCGAGTCCAATATCGCCACCAAGCCCCCCGCTGCACCTTCGAGCGCCAAGAAAGCGCTAGCCCTGCAGCCGCAGCCGGCGGCCCCGAAGTCGAGAATCGGCCGGCTCCTGGAGAAAATCACCGGCAAGCGAAACACGCAGCCCAAGAACGCAGATCCGAACATTTACCCGCTGTACTGAGCCGGCCGCCGCTGTGTCAGCGGGCTCCCCGCCCTGTTCTCACCCACTCTGACCGCACTGTCATCTACGCATCGGGTCTCAGGGTGAGACCCCAGTCACTCCGTCGACGGGAGTCTCCAACCCCTTGGCGATGCCTTCATCTCCGGGGTGCTATACCCGGGGCATGTTCGCTCTCGCGCTTAGCACAGCAGCCCTCCTGATAGCGGGTTTCGTCGACGCGGCTCCTCCGCCAGCGGGGAACACCTGGTACGTCAACGCAGCTGGCACCGGCCTCGGCACGGGCACCGGCGCTGATCCGTTCACCAACATCGCCTACGGAGTCAGCCGCTCCTTCGTCGTGAGTGGCGACACCTTCCTCGTAGCGCCTGGCACCTACGACGACGAGGAGATCGACTTCTACGGCAAGAGCCTCGCCCTGCTCAGCACGGGTGGACCGTTCGTTACGACGATCATCGCTCGCCCGATGATGAACCCGTCGGACCCGCACGCAGCCGCACGGCTCCGGGCCAGCGAGGAAGTGCTCATCGAGGGGTTCCGCTTCACCGGTGGCACCGGCTCGTTCCAGTGCACAGGATTCACCCGCGTGGTCGGGGGCGCCATCGAGGCCTGCGCTGGCGCGAGCCTCACCGTCCGGAGCTGCTTCTTCGAGAACAACACCGCCGAGCAGGGCGGCGCGATCTACGCCCAAGACGCGGAGCTCGTGATCGAGGACTGCCGCTTCATGGGTCCGGGAACGGAAGCCCGCGGAGAAGCCGTCTACCTCCTGCGGGCCGACGCCGAGATCAAGGACTCGACCTTCGAGGACCTCTACTACATCTCCGCCGATCTTCCGCGCGGAGGCGGCGCCATCGTCGTGGATCACTCGACCCTCGAGCTCGAGGGATGCCAGTTCCATCGCAACGCCACGCGCTTCTTCGGCGCACACATCTGGTCGCGATCAGGCCATGTCAACGCCGAGCGCTGCCTCTTCGGTGCGTCGACCGGCTATGCAGGCGCGTCCATCAGCGCGTCCGGAGGCACGCTGCATATCTCTGACTCAACGATCCGCCTGGCGCGTGCAATCCAGGCCCCCGGCGCGGGCCTCTTCGGCTCGAATGCGGACGTGCTGGTCGAGGGCTGCCTCTTCGAGGGGAACCGCGTCGACGGCACGCGCGAGGGCGGAGCGATTGCGGTCCAGGCGGGCAGACTGACGGTCACAGACTCGACGTTCTTCCGCAACCGCGCGGGGCAAGGCGGGGCCATCGTCATCTCCCAGTCAGCCAACACGCTCATCCGGGACTCCCACTTCATAGGCAACATCGCCCCCAACGGCGGCGGCGCGTTCTACTCGGGCGATTCGTTCGCGACCATCGAGCGTTCGACCTTCCGGGGCAACCGGGCGCTCCCCGCGGGGGCGGGCGGAGCCGTGGGAGGACGTGCCTTCCTGGACTTCTGCACCCTGACCCTGAACGTCGCCGGACAAACGGGTGGCGGCGCGGCCGAAGGAGCCGTTCTCTCCCACTCAATTGCCTGGGGCAACTTCCCCACGGACTTGGGGCCCTCCGTGATCGCCAGCGGTTCGATCGTCGGCGACCCCGGCGGCGCCATGCTCAGCACTCCAATCGAGGGTGACCCGCGCTACTGGGGGCCAGACGACCTGCACGTGCTGCCTGGCTCCCCCGCGATTGACGCGGCGCCTGCTGCCCTCGGCCTCGATCCGGACGGGTCGCGGCGGGACGTCGGTGCCTACCTATTCGAGCCCGGCTATGCCGCCGTCGGATTCAGCGGGGATATCGGCTCGCACGGCTGCCTCAGCGCGTCCAACTCGACGGGCGCCGTCGCATCATTGACCGCCTTCGGCAGCCTGATCATCCAAGAGAACAGGCTGCTCGTCCGGAGCGCGAGCCTGCCCGCCCAGGTGCCGACGCTCCTGCTTGCGGCCCGCTCCGACGGCCTACTGACGGTCCCCGGCTTGCTCGGCCCCCTGTGCCTCGGCAGCCCTATCCTGAGGCTGATGACCCTCCAGCAGCCGTCACGCCCGGACGGAACGGCCCCCAGCTGGGTCAGGCTGCGCGGACCGGTGAGCCCCCCAGCCAGCGGCGACCTCGCCGTCCAGAGCGGCGACACGTGGCACTTTCAGCTCTGGTACCGCGATGCCAACGGTAGCTCGGGCACCAATACGTCGAACGCGGTTCAGGTCACGCTGCGCTGACGCGCCATCCGCGAATCTGCGGCGGACCACGCATCGGCGCGCGCTCCTCCGCCGAATGCTTCTACATGCGGAGCTCCGATCCAACATGCGCCTCCTGCGGCCGCCGCATGCCGGGCCTGAGCGCCCGCACATCGGACCCCACCCCCAGACGCTACTGCAGCGCCGCGTGCCGCAAGCGCAAGCGGCAGCCGGTCGATCTCGAGCTGGAAGCATGCATCCTGGGGATGCTGGAAAGCCGCGCGCGCGATGCGTCTCTTTGCCCGTCCGAGGCCGCGCGTAAGGTCTCGGCCGAGAACGACGACTGGCGTACCCTGATGGAGCCCGCACGACGCGCAGCTCGCCGACTCGTCGCATCAGGAGCCGTCGAGATCACCCAAAAGAACCGCGTCGTCGACCCGTCGACCGCGAAAGGCCCCATCCGCGTCCGCAGGGCGCACCTGTTTCCCCGATGACTTCTCTTCCTTCCCCTGAGCTGATTCAAGTCGCCGTCGTAGGCGCTGGCATGAGCGGCCTCCGGGCCGCCCAGGTCCTCGAAGCCTCCGGACGGTGCCGCGTGAGACTCTTCGACAAGGGCCGAGGCGTCGGCGGCAGGACGTCCCTGCGCCGTGCCGCCCCCTTCACCTTCGACCACGGCGCACAGTACTTCACCGCCCGGGACCAGGTCTTTCGAGCCCAGGTCGACGAGTGGATCGAGGCGGGCACGGTCGCCCCATTCGATGGGCCGCTGGCCGGGATCGCCCGCGAGGGGAGCCTGCAGTTCAAGGAAGCTGGCGTGACGGAGCGTTTTGTCGGCGTACCGGGGATGAATGCGATGGCAAGGGCCATGGCGGCGGGCCTGGAGGTCGAGGTCGGGGCCCGGGTGGAATCCCTGGAGCGCGTCCGAGCTTCCTCTAGCGGTAGGCCGAACGACGGACCTGACCATGGGCATGACGGCTGGACGCTCCACTTTCAGGATGGCCGACAGGAGAGCAGATTCGACGCCGTTCTGGTGACCACGCCCGCCCCGCAGGCCGAGCCCCTGATCGCCGCCTCCCCCATGCTTCTGAGCGCGGCCAAGTCCGTCTCCATGCGGCCGTGCTGGGCCGCCATGGTCGCGTTTGCTGAGCGCTTCGAGGCTCCGTTCGACGGCGCGTTCATCGACGAGGGGCCGCTCTCCTGGGCCTGTCGCAACAGTGCGAAGAAGGGCCGACCCGAAGGTGACGCCTGGGTCCTTCACGCGAGCCCTGACTGGACCGAGGCCCACCTGGATCTCGCACCCGCTGACGTCGCGCAGCAACTCACCCTCGCCCTTGGCAGGGCCGCGGGCCTCCAGACGCCCAAGCCTGTCCACATGGGCGCGCATCGATGGATGTACAGCGGAGCGCTGGAGCCGCGGGAGGATCGCGCGCTCTTCGACGCCGAGCTCGGTCTCGGGCTCGCAGGCGACTGGCTCAACGGCTCCAAGGTCCAGGGCGCCTGGCTCTCCGGCCAGGCGCTCGCACAAGCCGTCCTCAGCGCCCACGGCGCCTGACCCCCAAACCTCGCCGATGCCTGCCCGCTCACCTCGCGCCAACGACCTGGTTCGAACGACCGACCGTGGGCTCTGGTGCGAAAAGGGTGGGTTCCACATCGACCCCTGGAAGCCCGTGGACCGCGCGATCGTCACCCACGCGCACGCCGATCACACGCGGCCGGGATCGCTCCGCTACCTCTCGTCTGAGCGCGGCGCGGGCCTGGTGCGCCAGAGGACGTCCCTGGGGCGGCACGGTCCTGTGTGCGTGGAGTCGATTCCTTACGGCGAGCGCCGGCGCATCGGCGACGTCACCGTGAGCCTGCACCCCGCGGGGCACGTGCTCGGATCCTCCCAGATTCGCGTCGAGCATCGCGGCGAGGTCTGGGTGGTCGGCGGCGACTACAAGGTCGACCCGGACCCCACCTGCGAACCCTTCGAGCCGATCAGGTGCGACGTGTTCATCACCGAAAGCACGTTCGGCCTGCCGGTGTTCCAGTGGCCGTCCCCTGAGAGCGTGGCGTCCGAGGTCATGCGCTGGTGGACAGACAACGCCAGCGCCGGCCGCACGAGCCTGCTCTGTGCCTACGCGCTCGGAAAGTCCCAGCGACTCCTCGCCGGCCTCTTGCCGCACCTCGCCGACG
Organism: Paracoccaceae bacterium; assembly: GCA_047635895.1. Classification (GTDB taxonomy): domain Bacteria; phylum Planctomycetota; class UBA1135; order UBA1135; genus Saltatorellus. The sequence continues at coordinate 4,760 of JBLIHL010000452.1, forward strand.
CACCTGGCTCCATCGCGGTCCACGGGGCGCTCGACAAGCTGATCCCGCCGTACTTGGCCCAGGGGATCAAGCTACCGGAGACGCGCTACGCCTCGGAGGAAGTCGCGAAGGAGATCAAGGGCAGCGGCCTCGTGATCGCTCCGCCCTCGTCGAACGGTACGCCATGGATGCGGAAGTTTGGCGACGTGAGCACGGGCTTCGCGTCGGGGTGGATGACGCTGCGCGGCCCGCGCCGGCGCCGCAACTTCGACCAAGGGTTCGTCGTCTCCGACCACGCGGACTGGAAAGGGCTGCTCTCGGCCATCGAAGCGACCGGCGCACCGCGCGTTCTCGTGACCCACGGCTACGTCGATACGCTGGTGCGCTACCTCTCGGAAGAGCGCGGCCTCCAGGCTGAACGCCTCGACGTAGAATTCGAGGGCGAGGAGGCAGAATGAAGCGCTTCCACCTGCTGTTCCAAACCCTTGACGCCACGCGCAAGACCTCCGTCAAGGAGTCCGCGCTCGTCGAGTACTTCACGGATGCACCCGCTGCGGACTC
>JBLIHL010000453.1:0-5299 GCA_047635895.1 Paracoccaceae bacterium
ATCCCACATGACTACGAGGCGTTTTGGGTTTTCTGTCACACTTCGCAGGCGGCTCCATTGCTGGACGGCCATGACAGACACACCGATTCATCTCACGTCGCTCCTCCGTGAACAGGACTGGCTCAGGAGGCTTGCGCGCAGCCTTGTGGAGGCCGCTGCGGCGGAGGATCTCGTTCAGGACACGAATCGGGCCGCGCTGATGAGTGATGCCCTGCGGACCCACGAGCGGACCCACGAGCGGAGCAGGCTGCGAGGGTGGCTCCGGGTGATCGCCAAGCGCCGCGCGGCGGAGACATGGCGGCAGGACATGGGCCGAGCTTCGCGCGAGCAGGAGGCGGCTCGGGAGCGCGGTCTCGAGCTGCCGGACGTGGCGAGTGAGACCGAACGCGCTGAGCTGAAGCGCTTTCTCGCAGACGCGGTCATGAAGCTCGACGACCCGCTCAGGGACGTCATCGTGCTCCGGTACTACGAAGGCCAGCCCCATGGGCAGGTCGCGACCAGGCTAGGAATCACAGAAACGCTCGCGCGGAAGCGAGCCTCACGCGGCTGCGCCGCCCTGCGTGACCAGCTGGATCGACGCTCCGGTGGGGATCGATCCGTCTGGGTGTCGGCGCTGGCTCCCTGGGTAGGAAGGGCGCCGCGGTGGTCGATGCCGGGGCTCGTCGCGATCGCGGCCGTGTCGATCGTGTTGCTGGTGCTCGGTGCTCTTTGGTGGCGACCGTTCGTACCTGCGGCAGAGACCGTGGCTCCTGTTGCCCAGGTGGAGATCGACGGAGACGTGAAGCTTGCGGGGCCTTCCCTCGCCGCACCGGGGAAGGACGCGAGCGACGGGGCAGAGAGGCGCGATGCGGCAGATCCGCCTCCTTCTACACCAGCCAAGGTCCGTCGTCGCATCGCGTATCCACTCCCACCCGTCAGCGAACGCGCGACCCTCGATGTACTGGCGGTCTGGGATGACACCGACGAGCCTGTGCCGTTCGAGCGACTGTTTGCGTTCGGTCCGAAGACGCTTTCAACGGACGCCGGCGGCCGCGTGCGATTCACGGACCTGCAGGCCGGCTATGGAGGGCTGGGAAACTTCAAGGGGAGCCATGTAAATCTGAAGCTTGAGCCAGGTGAGACCCGCTCGCTGACCTTTCGCATCAAACGCGAGTTCTCCGTTCGAGGTCGCGTGGTCGATGAAGCCGGGGACGCCGTGGCGGACGCTGAGGTCCTGCTGTTAAAGGGATGGTTCGGGCGGAGCGGCACTTTAGCCCGCACCGATATCGCCGGACGGTTCGTCCTTGAGGGACTGAGTCGCGGCCTCATCGTGGCGGCGACACATCCACGGTTTGGGGTCTCCAATGGGCAGCTGATCAACCAGTACAGGATCGAGCAAGACGCGAAGAGCGGCGGCGAAGTGGAGCTCGTCCTCGCTGGCGGTACGGGCACCCTCGCCGGCGTGGTGATCGACGAAGAGGGAGTCCCCATGCATGGCGCACAGGTGCAGTTCACGCCGGAGCTCCCGCCGTCCACGCCGGAGAGTGAAAAGGCGCCGGTCTCAGGCGCGGCGACCGACCAAGCCGGACGCTTCGAGCTGAAGCTACTTCGCCCGGGTCCAGGGAGCTGGTCAGTCCGCACCTCGTTCCACGGCGTCAACACAGGGGAGGTGTCGATCACCCGGTCGGAGACGACGCAGGTGACCCTTCAGCTCTCTCCGGGCCTGGTCGTGCGCGGACGTGTGCTCAACGAGTCGACCGGAGAGCCGGTCGTGCGGGCGATGGTCGCTATCGGTGAGCGGGGAGAGCCTACGATTCGCGCCGCGAATACAGACGATTCCGGCACGTTCGAGATCGAGCATGTGCAGTCCGCGCCTGCTCGGCTATGGGTCGAGGTCCTTCGGGAGACGGTGTATGAGCAGCCGTTCGTCCCGGGTACGACGGACGCCAGCGCCCTCGTTCTTCGGGTCCAGTCGCTCACCCAGGCGGTGAGTGGCCGAGTGTTGGATGACGAGGGCCATCCGGTGGTGGGCTACAGCGTCAAGGCGGTGGGGGACCGCCGCGTTTCCTTCAGCGCGCCCACGGACAGCGCGGGTAGGTTCCGGATCGAGCACGCTGCGCCGGATTCGAGCGCTCTTGAGGTCTACGCCCCCGAACCGCACGACGACCGAGTCTTGGTTCGCGTCACGGGCTGCCTTCCTGCGACGGAGCCTGTTGAAGTCATCGTCCCTGCACAACGGCTTGTAACGGTTGCGGTGGTGGGCCGCGTCGTGACACCGGAAGGCGTAGCTCTGGCGGAATTCGAGGCGGAGCTGGAAGCCATGGATGGGTCAGGCTGGCCGTTTGTCAAAGGGCAGCAAAGCGGCCGTTTCCGCTTGGACGGCGTGTCGGTGGGACAGCACGCGCTAGTCATCCGGGCGGCGGGGTACGTCGAATTCCTCAGGATGATCGACGTGAAGGCCGCGGAAACCCTCGACCTCGGGACGATTACGCTAGAGCGCGGATCGATGTTCCGACTGGAGGTCGCCTTCGATGCGCCGCCCACGGAAGGTTCAGTGGAGCTTTACGAGATCCGGGAGCAGCACGGGGGAGTTCAGCAGCGTCTCTACCTCGGTGACGTTGAGGGAGGATTCGCCGAGTATGGCCCGGTGCCCGTCGGGCCCACGCGCCTGCTCCTTGGCGGCGATGGCGGCGTTCTTCAAAGCGCCTATCGTCCCCGTAGACAGGTCTACGGCCGCCCACTCAAGCTCCACGGGCTCGAAGCCGGCGTGGAGTACACGCTCGAGGCCGAAGATGTCGAGGGGCGGTCGGGCAGCGTCCGGTTCCAGGCTGGAAGTGATCCGGTGATCGTTCTCCGCCGGTAGTGGTAAGCTCCCCGCATGACGTCCAGGCACCTGAGACTCCCGATCGCTGTAACGCTTGCGCTGTCCCTGGCTGCGGGTGGTTGCGGTGGTGATGACGCCGGAGGGCCAGGCGCGGCGGAACCCGCGCGCGAGCCCGCGCCTGGAGCGGCACCTCAATCGGCGCCGGCAGCCCCGACCCTCCATACGCCGAACGTCCTGATCCTGACGATCGACACCCTCCGTGCGGATCACCTGGGCTTCCACGGCTACGGGCGGAACACCAGCCCGCGCCTGGACCGCCTGGCCGAGCAGTCCATCGTCTTCGAGCGCGCCTACGCGCCGATCGCGACGACGCTGCCGAGCCACACCTCGATGTTCACCGGGGTCTATCCCCACGAGCACGGGGTCCTCGCGAACATCGCGGACGGTATGACCTACGAGCGTGATCCATCGCTCCAAACGCTGGCCGAGTTCTTCTCGGAGGCGGGCTACGACACGCGAGCCGTGGTGAGCGCCTACCCGCTGCAGGATAGCTTCGGCCTCGCGTCTGGATTCGCCGAGTACCGCCAGCCCCAGCGGAAGCAGCGCGGGGCCAAGGCGGCCACGAACGCGGCGATCGAAGCGCTGGGGGAAATGTCGGAGGCGGATCCGCCCGGTCTCCTGTGGGTTCACTACTTCGACCCACACGTGCCTTATCACCCGCCCAAGGCCTATCGCGACCGTTTCCAGATCACCGAGGACGAGCGCGAGGCATTGGAAGCCCGTGGGTTCGTGGAGCGCGCCCAGCGCCGGACCGGCGAGTGGAATGACCTGGGGGAGAGCCTCGATCTCTACGACGAAGAGATCGCCTTCGTGGACGATCAGATCGAGCGCCTGCTCGCCCACGCGGAGGAGCTGGGCTGGCTTGAGAACGCGGTGATCGCCGTCATGGCGGATCATGGTGAGGGGCTCAACCAGCACGGCATGCCCGGCCACGGATTCGTCTGGGGCGAGCAGCTCCACGTGCCCATGCTTTTCTTCGCGCCCGGACAGGACGCGCGGCGCATTCCGGTGCCGGTGTCGCTGGTGGACTTTTCGCCGACGCTGCTGCACCTCGTCGAGCTGCCAGGGGAGGCCGCGTTCACCGGGCAGATGTCAGGCGTCAACCGTCTCGATCCGGACGTGCACCACGAGGATGCGCGCGTGCTCGGCCAGGGCTCGCCGCTGCAGTCCGTGGACGGTGGCATTCACTACACGCTCCAGGCCGGCGATTGGCGCCTGCACCTCGGCCCCGGCGGCGTGCGCAGGCTGTTCGAACTTGGCGGAGATCCCGACGAGCTGACGGATGTGATCGAAGAGCGGCCGCTCGTCGCGGAGCGACTGGGGGCGGAGCTCCTTGAGCTCGTCGCTGGCCAGCGACGCACCGTCAAGACCCTGGAAGCCTCGGACGAGGTCCGCCGAGAGCTGCGCGCGCTCGGCTACGGCGGCGACGAGCGCGACTGAGGCTACGCGGCGCGCGTAGACATCAGGAGCTGATTCTGTAGGTCGTCTTGACGCTGCGCTGGAGCAGCAACGCGATCAGCGCCATGTAGAACAAAGCAGGCACTCCCGTGAAGAGCGTCAGCTTACGGATCACCACGTCCGAGTTGGGGTTGTCCAAGTTGATCGCGGCGAACAGGCTGCGGTAGATCCGGAACAGATCGAGCGGGCCAAAGGCGGCCGAGACGATGGCCAACCACCAGCCCCATGACTTCGGGAGCAGGAGCCCGAGGCCGCCCAGGACGAGCCCGCCACCGAGGATGTAGGTGAGTATGAGCGGCGAGAGCCCGCCCGCCATCTGACTTTGCCCAACGCTGACGCCGAAGGTCTGCTGGACGGCTGCGATGCTCCCCAGGGTCAGCAGAATCGCCAGTGGGCCAACGATGACGGCGATGATCCCGCAGGCGATCCCGAGCTTGGTGCGCGGGATGTGCCGGAGTGCTGCGCGCTTTTCCGCGCGGGAGAGGGGCTGCTCTTCATCGTCCAGGGATTTCGGTGCCATGGACCGAGGATACCGCGATTCGTCGAAGAGCGAGCGGTTCAAGCGAAGCTCAAGTTTCCATCAGTGGATGCTGGTTGACCCTGCCTTGATCCATTCCAAGGCAGCTGGCAACGATCGTCCCCTTTCATGCGCCGGCAATGAAAGCACTCCCCACAAAGAACCGCCTCCGCGCCCTCGTTGGTGCAGTCTCCCTGGCCCTTTCCGCAGCCGCCGCTGCCACACCACTACAGAGTCCCTTCGAGCGCGTCTCGACCTTCCACGTCTTCGAGAATAGTTCCGTCAGCGCGGAGGCCGTCGCCGAGATCGTTGCAGCCAGCGAAGACGGGACCATGCTGATCTACACGTCGAGCGAGGAAGACGCCGTCGGCTTCGTCGACATCACCAACCCCCGCAACCCCCAGCCGGCAGGCTTGGTGGCGCTCCCCGGCGAGCCGACCTCGGTCGCGGTCCGCGGGGCC
>JBLIHL010000454.1:0-5283 GCA_047635895.1 Paracoccaceae bacterium
CGCCCGCCGGCACCGGCATCTTTGGGATCGTCGCCGCGCGACCCTTCCGCATAGACGCCCCTGTCTGCGAGGGCGTCGCGAACTCCACGGGCCGTGCCGGCCAGTTGGTGGCCAGCGGCAGCCGCCACGCTAGCGGCAACGACTTCACTCTGCAGGCCTTCCAGTTGCCCCCTGGGGCCTCTGGCTACTTCCTGATGTCCGAGTCATCGGGCCTGACGGTCCAGCCCGGCAACTCCCAGGGCAACCTCTGCCTCGGCGGCAGCATCGGGCGCCTGGCCCATCAGATCTTTGCCGCGGGACCCGGAGGCACGGGGCTCGCCACCGTCGACCTCGCCGCCATCCCCCAGCCGATGGGCTCGGCCCAAGTCCTCGCCGGAGAGACCTGGTTCGCACAGACCTGGCACCGCGACAGCGTCGGCGGCGTCTCAACATCGAACTTCACCAGCGCCGTATCGGTAACATTCGACTGATCAGGCAAAGTGGGAGCACGCCCGAGGATAGATGGATTCGCGTAGCACGCTGCCACCATTCGATTCCGGGCACTAGACTGCGGTGATGGTGAAACGTTCCGGCTTAGGCGCGGGGTCCGACGAGGACCCGGACTTGGATGAGCCCACGGACGCAGAGCTAGAGGAGGCTCTGGAGATCGATCGGTTAGCCCAGGTCTACCGCGAGCGCCTGGAGCAGCAGCCTGGCCTCACCGCCGAGGACTACGCCGCCGAGTGCACGACCGTCTCTGCCAAGCAGCTCCTGCCCATCCTCAGGGGCATGGGAGCGCTGACGCGCGTCACCCAGCGGATGGAGGGCCCCTTCTCCCACGGCGAGCGCATCGGTCCCTACGTCATCTCTGGCGTCATCGGCCGCGGCGGGATGGGCATTGTTTACGAGGCGGTCGAGGAAGGACTTGGGCGGGTCGTCGCGCTCAAGGCCATGCACGCAGCCACCGGCGAGCGGATCCGTCAACGCTTCGCCCGCGAGGCCCGGGCCGCCGCACGCCTCGACCATCCTTCCATCGTGCCCGTCTTCGGATCGGGCGCTCACCGCGGCGTCCCTTGGTACGCGATGCGCCGCGTCGATGGTCAAGGCCTCGACCAGGTCCTGGACGACCTACGCAGCGGCGATCCGACACTACGCACCAAGGCTCTCGAACGGCTCGGTGCCGCGTCCACGAATACGTCCTCCATCGCGAGCGGATTAAGCAACCTGTCCAACCGCGAGCGTGCCGCAGTCATGATCGCCCACCGCCTGGCAGACGCGCTCGCTTACGCCCACGCTGAAGGCGTCCTGCACCGCGACATCAAGCCCGGCAACGTCATGATCGAGCGCGACGGCTCGACCATGCTGACTGACTTCGGTCTCTGCAAAGTCGATGGCGACGCAACCCTGACGCGCGAAACTGACATCGTCGGTACGCTCCGCTACATGCCACCCGAGTCCTTCGGCGGACAGACCGACGGACGCGGCGACGTGTACGGAATTGGCCTGTTGCTACTCGAGATTCTGGCCGAGCGGCCCGCATTCGACGCGGACGACCGGCGCACGCTCATGCAGAACATTCTGCATCGCAATCCGGTGCCCTTGAGCGACGGCTCGCTCCACATCCTCGAGGACCTCGAGCGAGTCGTGCGCAAGGCCGTCGCGAAGCTTCCCGAAGAGCGCTACGCGACGGCTGCGGATCTCTCCGAGGACCTGCGTGCCGTGCTCGAAGGCCAGCCCGTTCGCGCTCGCGCCACGACTAGCCCACTGTACCTCGTCGGCCTCTTCGTACGGCGTAACCGCGCGCTCTCGGCCACTCTCGTTGGCGCACTCCTCGCACTCGGACTCGGGGCGGTTTTCTACATCATCCAGCTTCGGGCCGCCAACGACGCCATCTCGGAGGCACGCGACCTCGCCGAGGTGCGCGCCGCGGATGCAAGCGTCGCAGGCGCCGAAGCGATGCTACGGATCGGCGACTCAAGTGGCACGGGCACGGCGCTCGACGACGTCACCGAAGAGCATCGTGGCTGGATGTGGCGGCACCTCGCCCAACGCATCGGGAAGGGCACACCGTGGCTGCAGACATCCAAAGAGTCCCCGCTAGGCTTCGCTGTATCGTTTGACGGAACGCGCGGCGCTCTATTCGGACCGGGTGAGCTCCAGCTGGTCGAACGCTCAGGAGAAGCGGCGTTGGGCGTCAGCATCGGGCCCACTCTCTCCCAAGGCGCCGTGGACGCTCGCTTCCACCCCAGCGGGGATCTCTATTGGGTGGCGCGCAGCTCACGAGAGCTCGTGCGCTGGAGCCTGTCCGAGTCGGCGCCCGACGAGGCAAGAATCGAACGTCTCATCGCCCTGCCTCCACGCTCCACATCCCTGCGCTTCTCGCCTGATGGGACGACGGCCCTGGTTCTCGATGGCTACAACAAGATCATCGCCCTGGACACCACCACGTGGAAGGAAACGTGGAACGTGACCGTCCCTATTCCCCGTGCAGACTCGATCGACGCGCTCTCAAACACCGAGTTCATCGTCGGTTCGACGGGCGGGCAAGTGATCCGAGGGGGTTCTGGTGACCAGCCGATGGAGACCGTTGCCCAGCACTTCGGACGCATCCGCGGACTGCTCGTCGAGGATGGACAGCTCCTCGCAAGCGGCGGCGAGACTGGCCAGCTCGACCTGGAAGTAGCGCTCACCGGGCACGCCCGGGTCCGTGTTCGCTTGCACAGTGCCATCCTTGGGATCGCCAAGCATCCGGCCGACGCGGGCCTATTAGTGGTCATCACTGAGGACTATGCCGTCAGCCTGGTCGACATCGACTCGGGAGCCATCACCCGGCGCTTCGGCGGCGTGCGTGCGGAGCCCATCGGGCTTTGGGGAGCGACGGACCCTTGGTTGCTGACCGCCTCGATGGACGCGCGCCTCACCGTCCACTCGGAGACCGATCACGACGGTCGCCTCGAGTTGCCACCGACGCTCGGCAACATGGCGTCGCCCACGGTCTCCGCAGACGGCCGATGGGTATCCGCGGCCTCCAACGATGGTGTGGTGAACTTCTATGACCTCGTGGAGGGTCGGCGCTTCGCCCTGCCCATGGGGACGCTCTCCAAAGCCCTCGAGCCCAACGTCAGCCCGGACGGGCGGTGGGCTGCTCTCGGAAACCTACTCGTGGACTTGGAGCAGGGTGCCGTCCACGGCGAGCTCACACTCCCCCCCCTCGAAGGTGTCCTCCGTGTCCCGACCCGGAGCGCATGGCTGCCCGACGGAACCCTCATGGTGGTAGGCGAGGACAAAATTGGCTCTGACGCGCCCGTCAGCGCCGTGTGGTCGGCCACTCCCAAGGCTCTGACGGCCTGGGCGGCGGCACCCGAATCCACACCGTCTCCCCTCACAGCCGTGCCGACTGAGCCTTCCAGCCCGGTTCGGCAGCTCACCTGCCACCCGACTCGGCAGGCGGTCTTCATGCTGCACATTGACGGCAGCCTCAGCAGCTTCAGCGATCCGGGCCTGGCCCAGCGTTGGCATACGCCGATCGACGCTGGCTGCCGGCGGTTCGCCCTAAGCGATTCGGAGGTCTTCGTCGTCGGCACCGACGGACTCGTGCACGTTTTGAACGGCCTGAGCGGCGAGCTGCTCGGTGACCGCTCGTGGAAAGCCGCGCAGGGGATCACCCGCAAGAGCTCGCTCAACTCCATCGCCGCAGGACCCGAACCGGGCTTCGTCAGCACGTGCACCGTCAGCGGTCGCCTCGAAGTCTGGTCGACCCACGACGGTCGCCGAGTTGGCACGATCAGCTCGGGCGAAAGCTATCTTCGACACGTCGCGCGCGTCGGCGACACGCCGTGGGTGCTCGGCGCGGGCGGCTTCGGCCGCTTGGTCCTGATCGGACACGGAACGCCGCCCGTCACAGCCGCCAAACTGCGCCGCCTGTTCCGGGAAAGCGGTGGTCCCGCCGGCCGCCTGAATGAACTGGCTGAGTGGCTGCAGTCCGACTCACCGGAACGAGCGCGTGTGACCGCGAAATCTACGCTCCAAGCACTCGACCGCTCCATCCGCTACCGGCGGGGCGAGTGGAAGGAAGCGCAGAAACTGCGACTCCTCGAGCTGCTAGGCGAGGAGTGAGGGCGTTGCGGTGGAGGCCGTCATCGACGATTGAAGGCTGATCCTTCTAGCGGCTATATGGGTACTCGCTGACCCAGCGGAAGCCCCGATTCATCAGCAAGTCCTCGGACTCGGGCGCCGCTCCGTGTTGGTGAGTCAACTCATCCTTCGTATGCGTGTAGATGGACGGCGCGAAGAGGTAGATCACCGCGGCAACCTTGAGAACGCGGTAGACCCAGACGCTCTTCTCGCCAACGTAGGGCGGATCGAGCCTGACCGGTTCCGTCGATCGGTTCAGAAGCAGCACGCCGAGTAGGCGCCTGGCGTCGGGCAGGGCGACGAGGATGCCCATCAGCATCAGGTGTGCCGAGAACTGCTTCACCGGCACGTCGGAGCAAAAGTTGAGCAGGACGACGTTTAGCATGACGGCGAAGGCGGTAAGCCCGCCCAGCGTGGCCGTCCGGCGCGGGATGAGCAGAAGACCTGCGGCAACCTCAGCCAGCCCAGAGAAGAACTTGTACGCCGGCGACGCCGCCATGAAGGTCCAGAGCAGCCCCATAGGAGAAGATGCTCCGTACGTCCGCGCCAACTGCGACTCACTGAGCGTGCCCAACTGGGTCGCGATGAACCCGGCCTTCGCCAAGCGATAGCTGATCATGAGGAGCGCGAGGACGTAGCGCAGGTACGTCCGGAGAAAATCACGCAGCCACGTCTGATCTCGGTCCCTACGGTCAATCGCCGTCCACAGCCCGGCGCCGGCGAAGGCCAGGACGAAGCAAACCAACAGCTTCACGTAGGCGTAGGTGGTGTCGCCACTGCCACCAGAAGAAACCACCTCGCCCTCCCAGCCAAGAACGCTGCGCGCACTCCACGTGAGGACAGCCTGCACGCCGTTGCTGTAGCTCGCGAAGAATGACGAGAGGTCGACGAATGCTAGCAGCGACGAGAAGGGTGACGGAAGGCTGTAGAGGAGCCAGTAGAGAATGGTGAAGCGCAGAGCGAAGCGCTATCACTCCGATGGTCATCCTGACGGCGTCTTCGCCAACATCAGCCACAATCTCGTAGTGCTGCCAATCGCCTGCTTCGATCGGACGATCGCCCATGTTGTCGAAAGCGCTGATCGACGTCTCACCGCCATCCTTGCCGCTGTCGACGCGCAACCACAGCTGGGCCTTGCCACCGGTGCCGCGCTCCGCGGTCCGGACGGCC
>JBLIHL010000455.1:0-5278 GCA_047635895.1 Paracoccaceae bacterium
GCATGACGCTGGCCGAGCTGATCCTCGCGACGGGGCTGGCGGCGATGGTCATGGCTTCGCTGGTGTCGATTGTCAACAGCGCGCTATCGCTATGGACCCGCGGTGAGGCCTCGCGTCAGGCGCGTGAGGCCAGCTCGGCCGTCGTTTCGATCTTGGCGCACGATCTTCGACAGCTCCACGGGAGCGCCGAGGGAGACCTCGTCGTCGACTGGGAAATCCACGACGTGAACCGGGATGGCGCTATCGAGCGCATATGGCCGCGGATGCGCTTCATCCGCGACGCCTCCGCCCGCGAGGCCGCGTGGATCAAGCGGCGTGCGCTTAGCGAAGCCGCTCGGATCGAGCGCGACCGCGAGCGCCTCGCGCAGGGCGACGACGCCGGAGAACTCAGCGAACTGCTTTCGGAAGAGGAGCTGCTCGCGGCTGCGGGCGTGTCCCGCGAAGACATGGCCCTCGGCCAGGGCGCTGCGCCGGACACGAGCGCCTCGGAGCTTCTGGAGATCCTCTACGCCGTGATTCCTGAGGGCGACTCGGGAGGGCTTGAGTACTCGGGCAAGCTCGTGCGAGCCGAGCGTGTCTACCGCGCGGGCTCCCAGCCCGTCCTGATGCGCGCCGACGCCTTCAATAGCCGCGGGATTCCGGACCCGACGACCGCGAGGGAGGTCGCGCGCGGCGTGCTCTGGATGCGTCCGCTCATGGCCACGCAAACGACGCGGGTGATCCCGCCAGAGACACCCAAGGATCCCGCCGCCTGGGGCACCGGGAGGCAGTCGCTCCGGGATGCTGCGACCTCGTGGGACGCTTGGGGCAGGGGCCGCCCTTCGAGGGAGGTCACGGACTGGAACGACCCGGCACCGGGTATGCCACAGCCAGGTCTCAAGCCGCTTCTTCCGCGCCGGATTCGCCTGGAGCTGGAGATGCAGCGTCAGAGTGACTACAAGCGGGCGCCCGAGCTGATCGATCCGCTCGACGAAACCACGTCGGCGTTCGAGGTCACAAGCGGTCGCCGCATGACGAGGGCGGTGGGCCGTCACGTCATGGTGGGGGGCGAGTGGATGCAGGTCACCACCGTCCAGGGAGATACGATCACGGTTCGTCGGAGCACGCGCTCTACGAAGGCGCGGTCGCATCCATCGGGCACCAAGGTGCTCTTCGGATCACTGGCGACCATCGATTTGCCGGTGGCGATGTACGAGGACGACTGGCGCGTGGGGAATAGCTCGGTGCCTAAGCCGAGCGAAGCCGCCGCCAATGCGACCACCACCTCAGGGGGACCGCGATGAAATGTTTGTCGAGTACGGTGCGGCGCGGCCGCGCTGGTTTCACCCTGATCGAAGTGCTCTTGGCGGCGGGGCTGCTCGTGGCCGGCATGTCGATGATCCTGGGTGTGTTCAACTTCGGATCCGCCATGTCGCGGACCGCCGAGCTGCGCTCTCTTGCGTCCGGCACGGTCGAGGCCATCATGCATGACCTCGAAGAGACGCTGTTCCTCGTCAATGACGACGGCACGATCGGCGAACCGCGGGCCATTCAGGATCGGCCGGTGCCCGGGCGTGAGGGAGTCGTCTACTCCGTGACGACCATCGCCAACCTGAAGAGCATCGATCCCGAGGAAGCCGGCCTGGGGGCTGGCCTGCCGATGGAGTTCGTCGTCGAGGTCAGCGTCCAGTGGCAGTCGAGCGGCGTGAAGAGAACAGAATCATGGACTACGATCATGCTGCGCGAGCTGCCCTTCGGGGCGCGGATGCGTCGCCTCGTGGGGACGGGTGTTTGAGTTCAGCGCGCGCCGGACTCCGTCAGGCGCGCCACTTTTGAGACTGCCAATTATGAAGAAGGCAATGATACGAACGACCATCCCAATCCTTAGCAAAGGGGCTCGGCCAGGGCCGATCTCGAAGCTGAGAGCCGTCTTGGTGGCCGTCCTGGGGGCGAGTGTGGCACTGGTAGTGCTTGCGCCGCTTGGCTCGGCTGCCTTCGGTGCGAAGCGCGGGGCCCAAGGGCCCGACGGGCTCCCGAATCCGTTCACGAACACCAATGCGTTCACGCCGCCCGCTCCGCCGGCGGCGGACGAGGTGATCATGCTCCAGCTGCGTGATGGCACGATCCGCTGGGGCGCCATCGACGCGCACGGGCCGAACTCGATCGAATTCCAGCGCCTCGACACGAGCGGCCGGGTGGTCGTTCCGTGGTCGATGCTGGATCCGCGCCAGGCGGAGAGTCTTCGGACCCAGTTCGGCTACGTCGAGGTCGAGGTGGACGAGGCCTATGTCCAGGGCGACCGGCTCGTCCTTGAGGGCGGCGGAACCGTGGACGGCGTCATCGTGTCACGCGAGGGCAAGAGCTTCCTCGTGAAGACCGAGGGGACGCTTCAGCTCGTGCCGAAGGCGCGCGTGCGCGGCATCGAGTCTGGTATCCAACTTGCCGCGCTCGACGTGTACTCCCGGGAGGAGCTCTATGGGCTCTACCTCGCGGAGGCAGATCCCGAGTCGGCCGAGTCGATGGTGCAGCTTGCGCGCAAGTGCGAGAGCATCCTCGACTTCCCGCACGCCGCACTGCACTACAAGATGGCGCTGGACCTCGGTCTGGAGGCGGATCGGTCCGCCGTCGAGATCCTGCTGAGCCGCGCGGAGAACAAGGCTGAGAACCAGGAGCAGGTGGAGTACCTGCGCAGCGTGGACTACCTGCGCAAGCGCGGGCAGTTCGACAAGGCGCTCGTGAAGATCGATGCGTTCGAGATCGCGTTCAAGGGAAGCTCGCTCCTCGAGGACGCGCGGAAGCAGCGCGGCAAGCTGCTCGTGGCGCGGGACGAGGCTGCCAAGGAGCTGACGCAGCGGCGCTGGCCGTACTGGGCGAAGGCCCTCACGCGGCAGAAGTCGCTCGAGAACAGCTTCGAGGCTGCGCGGACCTGGGCGTCCCAGGACGCCAGCGCGGAGATCCAAGCCTTGGTCCACGCGGACCTCATCGCGAAGGTCACTACGGCGATCACGCTGGAGGATGTGCGCAAGCTCTGGGAAGAGCGTCGTCGTCTTCGCTACTCGCCCGCCAGCTACCGCGGGGACGGCACGTGGCTCCTCGGTACTGAGGCGGCCCAGAAAGGGGTCGAGGACGAATCGCAGGTGGCCCGGAAGGGGCCGGTTTCGGCGGTCGATGCCCAGCGCGTGGCCATCGAGGAGCGCATCAAGCGCTATATGAACAACCAGCGCCAGGCGCGCCGGGGCAGCAGCGGTGGTGAGGAGCAGGACCAGTACCAGGCCTTCTGGGGTACGTACTCCCAGAACGCGCGCGCCGGGTGGCTTCTGGCGTTCTACGTAGAGAACTCCGGTGACTTTGAGATTCGTGCCCGTCCGGACCTCCGCGCGTGCAAGACGTGTGGGGGCAAGGGAGCCATCGAGCTGCTCGTGACGGGCACGGTTCGTGGCGATCAGACCGACGGCGTCGCAACCTGTCCTCTTTGCCGCGGGGTTCAGTACTCCCGACGTATCTACTACCGATGAATCGATCGATGTCTAAGGGCGCCCGCAGCATGGGCGCGATCTGGCTGATGGGGGCCGCGCTGGCCGCTGGCTGTGCCACGAGCGACAACCGGAGGGTGGTGGGTGACGCGAAGCCGATGCTTGGCGCGCCCAAGACCATGACGGCGGCGGAAGTTGCGGAGCTCGGTGAGAGCACCGCGGCTGCCAGCGTGGAGTCTGCGGCGGCGCCCGCTTCTGGGTCCGCTTCTGGGTCCGCTTCTGGGTCCGGGGAAGCGGACGGTGCGCGGCCGGTCGATGCAGATCAGCCTGCTACGGCAGTGGCTGATGGCAAGCGGCCCATCGGCAAGGATAAATCGCCCAGCACGGATCCCGCCAGTCAATCCGTTACCTGGCCACGCGGCGTCGACGCGACGCTCGATGACATCGCGAACTACGCCATCGGGAGCGTCTCGGGTCGAGTCATCCCGCTGTCGGACCTCGTCGCCAAGTGGATCTGGCGGGAGCCGACACGGGTGCGCGCGATCCTCGATGACCTCGTTCTCTCGCACATCATCGTGTTCGAGGCGGCCGCTCTTCAGATTGAACTGCCTGACGGCGCGATCAAGAAGGCCGTCGAAACGCGGCTGGCTACGCTCGAGCGAGAGGCCGCGTCCTCCGGCGCGGCGTCCCTGGAGGCGTACATCCAGGAGGCCCTTGGCATGGAGCCGGAGACCTACCTGAAGTACGCCCAGGAAGAGGCTGCTATCGATCTCCTGGCGCCGCGCTGCGTGCGTGCGTGGATGCTTACCTCTGACCACCGTGAGATCCGCGCGATCACCGTGAAGTCCCAGGCGGACGTGGACCAGGTCCAGGCGCGGCTCGCCAAGGGGGAGCCCTTCGCCGACGTGGCCCGCGCGCTCTCCGTCGATCCGTCCAAGGAAGATGGGGGACGCCTTCCTCCCGTCGTGCGGGGAAGCGACCTGGTTTTGACGAGGACGGCGTTCGCCGCTGAGGTGGGCGACGTGGCCGGGCCGATCAAGGATCGGGACGGCATGCTGTTCGTCTACGTGGAGTCCGCGCCGAAGCCCCTGGAGGGGCTCTGGCAGACCATCGGAGCGGAAGTGGAGGCGAGCCTGGCGGCCCGCGACATCGAAGACCCGGAGTTCTGGCAGTGGAAGGCCCAGATGCTCGGGCGCTACGACGTGAACATGGAGCCCTTCTTGAACCTCGTCAAATGAGCGGACAGGTGGTCCAACCTTCACGATTCGGAGGCTCCGGCTTGAACTGTGGTCCCCGGATCGCGAACCTCGGGCCATGTCGGACGCGCTCGTGAGTGAGGATAAGATGGACCCAGTCGATCAATCGGACGAGTACGAGGTCGTGGAAGACGAGCTCGAGGATTCGGACGATGCCGGCGGAGACTCGGCGGAAGCCGAGCTGTCGGACGCAGATGAGGAGTATGAGTCCGCCGAGGACTCCGGAGACGAGACTGCAGGAGAGACTGCAGAAGCGTCCGGGGAGGCTCCATCGGCTGAGGAGCTCGACGGTGCGGACCTGGACGATGCGGACTTGGGCGACGACGATTGGGGCGACGAGTTCGAGCCCCCATCGGAGGCAGAGGTTTTGGCGGCAGAGGCTCTCGCGGCAGAGGCTCTCGCGGCAGAGGCTCTGGAGGCAGGGTCTCTGGAGGCTGGGTCTCTGGAGGCTGGGCCTTCGGACGAGGAGGACGAAGACCGCCGCGGCCCCGGGCCCGGTGCCGACCTCTCGGACGAACAGATCGCCGAGCGTCTCTACGCGCTTCTCTTCGCCTCGCCCGAGCCCCTTTC
>JBLIHL010000456.1:0-5269 GCA_047635895.1 Paracoccaceae bacterium
GAGCGTGGTGCTGATCTGAAGGGCGGGACTTTGGCGTTCGACGTATAACCTCTGCATGAACCCAGCCGCAGCAGCGATCGGAACCCCATCCCCCAGTCGACCGTTTGACGGGCTAGTCGCCGCGGTCCATACGCCCTTTCGCGATGGGCCAGGCGGTGCAGGGGGCGCGCTGGCGGTGGACGTCGTCCCGGCCCAGGCCAGGCATCTCGCCGCCAGCGGCGTGTCCGCCGTTTTTGTGGCAGGCACAACGGGCGAGGGCAGCTCGCTCACCCTCGAGGAGAAGCGAGATCTGCTGTCTGCATGGTCTCCCGTGGGAAGTGGAGACGTCCCGGGGGCGGACCTTCGGGTGATCGCTCACGTGGGCGGCAGCTGTCTGGCGGACAGTATCGCGCTGGCCGAGCACTGCGCAGGCCTCGCCGGTATCGAAGCGGTGGGGGCTGTGGCGCCGAGCTACCTGGCGCCGCGCACGCCGGCGGACCTTGCGCTGTCGCTGCAGTGCATCATCCAGGCGGCGAAGAAGCCCACGTACTACTACGACATCCCGGTGCTGACCGGGATTCACTTCAGCGCCTACGAGCTAGCGAACGCCTTTGCCGAGCACGCGCCCGGCCTCGCGGGCATCAAGTGCACCCGCTTTGAGGGCTCTGAGCTGCTCGATTTCGTGCGCTTCGACGGCGGGCGCTTCGATGTCCTGGCGGGACGCGATGAGGCTCTCCTATCTGCACTGCCGCTCGGGATTCACGGGGCGGTCGGAAGCACCTACAACTTCGCGGCGCCGCTCTATCTCGCGCTGATGAAGGCGTTCGCCGCGGGGGATCTTGAGCGCGCAGCCACGCTGCAGTGGCAGTCCGTCGAAATGATCCGGGCGCTAGCGGCGCTTCCGTTCCTTCCTGCGTGCAGGCGGATCATGGAGCACCAGGGCGTGCCACTCGGGCCGCCGCGGCTACCGCTAGCTCCGTTGACCGCTGCGCAGAATGAGCAGCTCGACGTCCTGATCGCAGCGGCGCCCTGGGTGCCCGCTAGCGCATGAGCCGCTCCTGGCTGCCGCTCCTGGCGTGGCTCGCGAGTCTGTTCTGCACGGGAGGTACTCCTTTGCTCGCGCAGGCGGCCGAGGCTCCCGCGCCACCGGTTGCCTGGACTCTACTGCCCGAGCTACCCGATCCTACCGGTGTCGGCGGACCGTTCGTTTCGACCCTGGTAGGGCCGAGCGGCCCAAGGCTCGTCGTTGCAGGCGGCGCCAACTTTCCGGAGGCGGCCCCCTGGGAGGGCGGCGCAAAGGTCTGGACCGACCGAACGTGGTTGTTCGACGGAGCGAGTTGGGGTCCGGGACCCGCACTACCTGAGGCTCGGGCCTACGGAGCGTCGGTCGAGGTCGATGGCGCCGCCTGGTGGATCGGTGGAGGAGACGCGGCGGACTCCACGGACGAGGTTTGGATCGCGAGGCTGAGTGGCTCGGGAGACCTCGTGCTCGAGAACGGGCCAGCTCTCCCGGCGCCGTCCCAATTCCTCTGCGCCGCGAAGGTGGGTCGGTCGCTTGTGGTGCTGGGTGCCCAGCGTTCGGCTGACCCCGAGGACCTGGTCTGTGCGACATGGGTGCTTGACCTCGACGCCGAAGCGGTGGAGTGGCGAGCGGCCGCGGCCTTCCCGGGTCGTGCCCAGCTGAAGGTCGTCGCGACGTCCCAGAACACGAGCTTCGGCGAGCCGGCGTTCTTCGCGTACTCCGGCGAGATCGTGGGCGTGGAGCCGACCGTCGAGGGTGACGGTTCGCGCCACCTGCCGGTTTCGAACGAGCTTTGGCGGTACCTGCCGACGAGTGACGCCTGGGAGCGGCTGACCTCGCCGCCGGAGAACCCAGGCCGATCCGCGGGCGTTGCGTGGCCCGTCGGTCAGGCACAGATACTCTTCTTCTCCGGGGTGGACCAAGTGCCGCTCGATGTGCCCCAGGCGGAGCGCGCGGAGTTCCCCACGACCATGTCGCTCTATGACGCGACGATCGATGCCTGGCACGTCCTCCGCGACGCATCGATGCCGCGGGGCGTCGTGACGACGGGGATTGCGCGCTGGGGGGACGGCTTCGCGATTGCGAGCGGCGAGGTGCGCCCGGGCGTTCGCACGGCCCAGGTTCAGTTCGGGCAGCTGGAGCGTCGGTCCGCGCCGCTCGCGCCGCTGGCCTATATCGTGATGGTTGCGTACCTACTCACGATTGTCGGGGTGGGGGCGTACTTCGCCCGCAAGGAGCGAACGGAGGAAGACTTCTTCCTCGGGGGACGCCGTATTCCGTGGTGGGCAGCGGGTCTCTCGATCTACGCGACGCAGCTCTCGGCGATCACTTACGTCGCCATCCCCGGCAAGGCTTTTTCGGAGGACTGGGTCTTCGCGCTCGGATCGATCTCACTGCTCGCTATGGCGCCGATCGTCATCGTGTTCTACCTGCCGTTTTATCGGCGTCTCGGGATTCAGACGGCCTACGAATACCTCGAGCTTCGGTTCAGCCTTTCGGTGCGGCTCTTCGGCAGCGCGTCGTTCATGCTCTTCCAGGTGGCACGCATGGCCATCGTGGTGTTTCTGCCGTCGTTGGCGCTCGCAACGGTCACGGGGGTCGACATCTATGCGTGCATCGCCACGATTGGGCTCTTGGCGACGATCTATACGGTGATCGGTGGGTTCGCCGCCGTGGTGTGGACGGACGTCGTCCAGGTCTTCGTGCTCCTCGGGGGCGTCGCGGTCGCAATGTTCCTCGCCGTTCGCGGGGCGGGTGGATTCTCCGAGGCGCTGAGCGTCGCGCAGGAGTACGGCAAGACGCGCGCGATCGCGCCGGGTTTCAGCTGGGTCGACTCGGCCACCTGGTCCGTTCTCGTAGGTGGCCTCTTCCTGCAGTTCGGGCCTTACACGGCCGACCAGGCGGTGGTGCAGCGCTACCTCTCGACGCCGGATGAGAAGAGCGCGGCCCGCGCCATCTGGCTCAACGGACTGCTTTCACTGCCGATGACGTTCGTGTTCTTCGGCGTGGGATCGGCGCTGTTCGCCTACTTCCGAAGTGCACCGGCGCTCCTTGAGCCCGGACTCAACAACGACGAGATCTTCCCGCTGTTCATCGCCCTCGAGCTTCCGCCGCTCCTCTCCGGCCTGGTGCTCGCCGGGATCTTCGCCGCGTCGATGTCGAGCCTTGACTCGTCCATGCACGCGATCGCGACGGCCTGGACCAACGATTGGCATGATCGCCTCGGGATCGGGAAGGCGAGCCGCCTGGAGACGGGCCGTCGCGTGACCTTGCTCATGGGGATCGTCGGAACGGGCGCGGCGCTGTCGATGGCAGCAGCGGATCTCATGACGCTCTACGACGTGTTCCAGCGAGTCCTGGGCCTGCTGATCAGTCCCCTGGCGGGGCTGTTCATTCTCGGCATCTTCACTGAACGGGCGACCACACGGGGTGCGTGGGCTGGAACGCTCACGTCCATCTGCGTGCTGGCCTACGTTCAGGACCAGACGCCGCTGAACTTCATGCTCTACGGAGCCGTCGGAACGCTGACCGCGGTCCTTGTGGGCTACGCCGCCAGCGTGGCGTTCGGTGCGCAGCCCAGGCGGCAAGGGTTGACCTGGCGCACGCTGCCCAAGGTTTGAACGGCTAGCAGATTCAGGGCAGGCTGAGATGGTCCGGGGATCCACACGTGGGGGGGCCGAGCGTGCGTAGATCCCGGCGCTGGAGGCGCTGGCGGCTGAAGTTGAAGAGCCCCGCGGGTGATGGTTATAGGGGCGGCAGGGCCGTGTGAGGGGCTGTGGCTGCCCCTGGAGCGCGTGTTGTGATTGGTTCTGTACGCTGAATCATCGGCAACACCCGGATCGACAAGAGGGAGGACAGGATGGATTGGTTTGAAAGTCTCGTGGGCTTCCGCGAGGGGACCGCGACGATGGTCCGAGACCGCCTGCGGATGGACGGGACGCTTCTGCGATCCTCGGAGAGCGATCTGGTCCATGACTGCGGTGTCTTTGATGCGCCCTCCCTGGCGGAGCTCAGGGGAAGAGCGTCGCGTGAGATCGCGGGTGGCTCGGGCTCGATTCGGCTTCGAGAGATCGTGGCCGACGTGCGCGATCTCCACGCGGACCCAGCCAACGCTGGCGCAACTTTCCAGGTGGCGTCTCAGTTCAACTTCCTGGAGATGATGGCGCCGGAGGTCACGCCGGATGACGGGGTCACGCTCTATGCCTCGGACGCGACGCAGGGGCCCGCGTGCGCGGTCGCCTGTGGCGCGGCGACGATCTACCGCAACTACCTCGTGCCGGTGGATGGGGCTCCGGGACAAACAGAGGTCAGGCAGATGGACGGTCTCGCCGAAGTGGGGGACGCGCTCGGCCAGAATAATGAGGCGCTTTGGAGCATGCAGAACGGCTATGCGCTACTGACGCCGCACGGTCGCAGGACGCTAGGTGATCGTCTCGGGGGAAAGTCACCGACGGAGCTCGATGCGTTGCGCGGACTGCTTCGCGTGGGGGTCCACGTCGGAGCCGAAGTCACGCTCGAGCAGGCCGGCCCAAGTCAGCGCGTCAGCCAAGTCTTTGGCTCGGCGATGCCCGTGGCCTATGGGAGCGGGACGGATGAAGAATGGCGCGCCATCGCGACGCTCGTCCTCGAGGCTTCCTATGAGGCGGCGCTGCTCCAGGGCGTTCTGAACGCCGAGGGAGTCGAGGGGAAGCCCCTGCACTTGACCAAGCTAGGCGGCGGCGCCTTCGGCAATGATCCGTGCTGGATCATGGACGCCATTCACCGCGCGCTGACGCTGATGGAGCCGCGGCTCGGCCGGGCACTTGACGTCGTGATTGTGAGCTACGGTCGATCGGACAGCGACGTACGCAGACTCGTCGAAACGTGGAATGCCTGAACCAAGAGCGGCAGGCATCACGATCGCGTGCTCCGGCCTTCACTTTGCCTGGCGAGCTACGACGTCGACGGTTTCCTGGACGCAGCCGGTATCGCCGCGCCTCGTTTGCCTGTCAGCTTGGGATGCGTGAGGCGCATGGCGCTCCGCTTCTCGGTGCAAGAAGCGTCTGGGTGAGGGGGCGTTCTGGTGCGATAAACGATGACTCCCTAGCCGCCGAGCCTTGCGCTCTATCGAGCGGCGCAGGCATCGCAGGAATGCCCTGCATTCTGCCTGGGTTCCCCTAAGATCTGAGGCATGTGGTCCATGCTTCTGCTGCTGCCGCTCCCCTTCGTGAGCGATGATCCCCTCGACTTCGAGCGTGATGTTCGGCCGATTCTGATGGAGCATTGTGT
>JBLIHL010000457.1:0-5256 GCA_047635895.1 Paracoccaceae bacterium
CCCGACATCTCCTCTGGAAGGTTCGACTGCTGTTGGCTAACGCCGAGATCGCCAACAACCAGGACATGCGCTTCCTCGCGTTCCGAACGCTGCCCCCGCTGAGGTATTCCCCGGCGCGGTGGGGCGTCCTGCTCGGGTTCGGATGCGTTGGGCTGATCGGACTCTGCCTCAGGCGCAGACCAGGCGCGCTACTCCTCGTGTCCTTCGGCGCCGTCTATGCGTTGACCATTGTGCTCTTCTTCGTGAACGCACGGTTCCGGCTGCCGCTAGTGCCGCTCCTGGCCGTGGGGACCGGGGCTACGTTGGTCCAGTGCGTGAGCGCGCTACGGAGTCGACGTTGGCGCACGGTAGCTGCGTGGCTCGGGCCCGCGGTGGCCGTCACGGCGCTGAGCTTTCTGCCGCCTGCGGGCTACGTGGCGTCGGATGCCAATGGCCTTGCCGAGCTCGGCCGGGCCGAGCTGGCGCGGGGTCGTCCAGAGGCCGCCCTGGCTCACCTCGAGGCCGCCATCCGTGCGAACCCTGCCAGCGTGCAGGTGCGCATGGCGCTGGCTTCGGCCATTGTGGCTGCGGGCCAGGATCCGGAGCGCGCGCTGCTTCTGCTTCAGGAGGCGCGGGACCTTCCTCGCGGTGCGGACCTCGTGGAGCTGGAGGTTCAGATCCTGGACACGCGGATCTCCGCAGGCGACGTCGCCGGTGCGCTCATTGCGGCCAAGGCGGCTCTCGCCGGGCGGCCCCGGGACGGTGCTCTACGCTTCGTCGTAGCACGGGCGGAAGCGATGTCGGGGCAGGCGAGGCAAGGCGTGTCGAGGCTGGAAGCGCTCCTTGAGGATGAGCCCACGAACGTTGCCGTCGCGCGAACGATCGCGCAGATCCTCGAGCAGGTGGGTCCGCGCGACTCGGCCATCGCGGCCTATGAACGGGTTCTATCGCTCGCCGACTTCGCAGACCCCACGGTCCTGCAGGAAGCGCAGGCACGTCTCATCGTTCTGCGCTCCGACAGGTAGAACGCGCTACTGTCCCGACAGAATGGCGATCTGGTTGGCAAGCTCCTCGTTGCCCGGGTAGAGCTCAAGGCCAGAGCGCCACGTGGCCAACGCCTTCTCCGGCTGACCGGTCTGGTGGTACATGTTGCCGAGCAGCAGGTGCGTGGAGGCGTGCTTGGCGTTCGGCGTCTGACCACCTTGCTGGCCGATGAGGGTCTCAAACTCCTGGATCGCAGACGCCTGCTTCCCGAAGACGGGCGGCCAGAAGCTCAGCGCGGTGGCCTTCGTAAAGCGCGCGTCCCAATGCTCTGGGTCAGCCGTGAGGGCAGCGTCCAGCGCCTTATCTGCCAGGCTGGCGTACTTTCCAGCCAGCGGGCTCGCACCGGCTTCCTGGGTTCGACCCAGGTAGGCCTGACCGAGCGCAAGCTGGGCATCTGGGTCGTTGGGGTTCGCGTCGGCAAGGGCCTTGAAGTGAGCAAGGATCTCGGCGTCGCGGCCCTCCTCTACGATGCGCTTCCAGAGACCCACGCGAGTCATATCATCGGCGCTGGCCAGGAGATCTGCGATGTCCGAGGGGCTCCCGAGCTCCTTCAAGGCCAGCGGGTTGGGGGCCGCGGAGCCTCCGGCGCCGTGCTCCTCAAAGTACGCGGCCACCGCTTGGGCGATCTGGTCCTCACCTAGCACCGGGGCGAGCGTGCGCGGCGTGACTTGGGCGAGCTGGGATCGCTCCTTCAGGCTGGCGACTTCCTGGCGGAGCTCCGAGACAGTAGCCGTCAGATCGTTGAGGTCGCCCTGGTTGGTGAGCGGGACGGATCCAGCTTGCACGGTGGAACCCGTCTGAGCGGGGCCGAATGCCAGGAAGGCACTCACGCCGCCAAGGCCGAGGGCGAAACATGACATGACGGCTGCTGTGGTGGTGTTCATGGGAGCTTGGTGCGCACGCGCCCCAAATCCCTTCTAAGAAAACCTCAGCAATCCCGCTCACTCCCCCTGGGCACGTCTACCTGGGGGCCACCGAGCATTCAACGAGGCTCGTCGCGACGTCGAATTCCACCGTCTGCTCAAGCAGCCGTCGCGGTGCGCCCTCTGGGCCTGGGGCCTCTTTGAGCCGTAGGGAGAGCGTCCCAAACGGCGCTCCCAGGATCACCGCCCGACCCTCCGGGCCGGTGCGAACCACGTCCTGCTGGGGGACCTCGTGTCCGTCCGCATCGACCGCCGTCACGGAGAATCCCTCCAGCGGTTCGCCCGTGGAGGCATCCACCGCGCGCAGGGTCAGCGTCCCGCCGGGGAGCAGGTCAAGCTGGCCATCCCGCGGCCGATCGGCCTCGAGCTCGAAGGGTTCGGTCCAGGTGGCGCCGTGTCCTGGGCCAACGTAGACGGCTCGATAGCGCCCAGGAAGGAGATGTTCTAGCGAAGCGACTCGAGTGCTCCCTTGCTGGCGAGTGCCGGCTCGGCCGGCATAGACCCACTCATTGCCGGCGGCGCGCCAGCGCTCCAGAATGCTCCAAGACTGCCCTTCACCGACCGCGCCGAGACCGGCAAGTCTCCATGAGGTAGCTGGCAGCGCGATACGCAGGTCCTGACTGTTCTCGATGCCTCCTTCCCAGACCAGCGCCATCTGTGCGAAGCCGTCGGCTGCCAGGTGGATGGCGTAGTCCGAGGGCTGGAGGTCAGCGAACTGGAACTGCCCGGACGCATCCGTGTCCGTGACGCGCCAGTCGCTGGTCAGATCCATCGAGCCGTCGAGGTTAGAAAGGGAGAGCGAGGCGCCTTGTACGGGCGCTCCCTGCTGATCCACCAGGGTCCCCGCTACATCGAGCCCCACGGTGCTAACGCCGGAGCGGAAGTCCACGCGGACCTCGCGGGGCCCGTCGAGTCTGACCTGGCGGAACTCCAGCGGGTAGCGGGGCCGGGCGGGGTCAAACAGGAGAGCCACGTACTGGCCGGAGGGCATTCCCTCGATACGGAACACTCCTGCGTCATCGCAGAGTCCCGCGCCAAACGTCATGACGGGCCGCTCGGTCATGGCAGGATCGACCTCCTGCCGCGAGACCACCAGGAAGGCACCCTTCCAGGGGGTGCCATCGGGTTTCTCCACGAGGCCCGTCACGATGGAACCAGGGCGTAGTTCGATCGTCAGCAGATCCTCCGGACCCGTGCTCCCTGATGGAATCGTCGCGATCGTGGGGGCCAGGCCGGCGTGGGACGCCCGTAGGCGAAGCCCCTCCGTCGCGGCCACCTGGTCGATGGTGAAGCGGCCGAACTCGTCGGCCACGGCATACGGTCGGGGAAGCCGTTCGGCGCCCGGGTCCACCGCCACGTCGAGGGCGTCCAAGGGCAGCTGGTCGATCGCCACCACGACGGCGCCCGCGATGGGGGCACCGGTCTCGGCCTCGATCACCTGGCCGGAGACGGACACGCCGCGCTCCAACGCAAAGCGGACTGAGCCCTGGGCGGCTTCCTCCAAGGAAACACGAAGGCGCGAGGGAGCGAAGCCCGCGTACTCAATCTGGAGGATGGCCTCTTTCGACCCCATGGCGATCACTTGACCCATGGCGGCCGCCACGGAGAGAGTCGCGGCGCGTCGGGCGCCGTTCCCCTCTACCGGGAACTCGATGGGAACTTCGAACGGGGTGGGGTCCGCGACCAGCGGTAGATTGACGACGGGCTTGACCCAGAGCGTGAGGCTGGCACCAAGGGGGGGCCCCGTGGCACCCTCAGGGTCAAGGTCCGGAAGCTCTACGGCGGCAAGGAGCTGGGGCGCCTCGCTGAACTGGCCAGCGGCCTCCGGAGCGACGGACGCGCCCTCTTCACCGGTCGCGACCGAGGCCAGGCCGCTGGGTGGATCCTCGGTAGCGATCGCCTCTCGGCCACCTCCCGAGGCGGCACTCGAGCCCGGGCTGAGGTCAGAAACAGCGGCCTTCGGGGTGCCGACGCCTGCGACTGGGTCCCTTGCGCCCTGGGAACCAGCGTCGGCCACTGAGCCGGAGGGGGCACCTTGGCTTGCACCACCGGTCGGGTCGGCTCGTTCTCCTATGAGGCGCCAAGCGCCAAGCGACAGCAGGGTCATGGCCGCAGCTGCGGCAAGGATGGGCGTCCAACGCGTGCGTGTGGGAGTCGGTGCTTGCTGGAGCGGCGGCGCTCCGCTCTCGCGCAGCGCGCGCTTGATTCTCTCCCGTGCCATGGGTCGCAAGCGGGCACGTTCAGGCGCGACCGACAGAAGTCGCCGCAGGTTGTCCTCGAGGATCTCATGGTTCATCGGAGTTCCTCCTTGCCCGCTGCGCTGACGCTCACGATCCCAAAGATGTCCGCAAACGCGCGCTTGGCGCGATGCAGCGTCGATTCAGCGGCTTTGACTCCACGCCCCTGCCGGCGCGCGGTCTCCGGGACCGAGTGGCCCTCGATGTAGCGCTCCGTCAGCGCCGTCCGGTAGGACTCCGGCAGCGAAGACAGCGTGGCGCCCACCATCGCCTTGGTTTCCTCACGCTCGAGGATCTCGTCGGGAATGGGTTCCTCGGCGATCCGTCCGAGCGTGGCAAAGATCTCGTCGTCCGCGTCCAGCAGAATGTCGCCGAGCGGACGAGAGCGAGAGGAAGCACGCAGCGCCTCACGGATCTTGTTCTTGGCGATCCCGAACAGCCATGTGCGAAGGGTCGATCGTCCATCGAAACCCTCGATGGCCTTCACGGCGGCGAGGAGGGTTTCCTGGGCGATGTCCTCAGCCAATTCCTGCCGTCGGCCCACTCGGTAGAGGATGAACTCGTAGACAGCGTTCGCGTGTTCATCCACGAGCTCGTCGAGCCCGGCTGGCTGGCGCAGCCTCACGGCATCCATCAGGCGCCGATCAGCGCCCTCGGAGTCCGGGTTCTCGTCTGGTCTAAGTACTGCCACGCTATCTACCGTATCACGGCAGGACCGGAGCGGCGGGGGCGGGCCCACTGGCCTTCTGCCGATCGGCGGGCTGGCTCTCCACCGCTTCCTTGACGAGGCTGAGGAGCATAGCCTCGGGCATCGTCTTGGGCGTCTGGCCAGCCGTGAACAGCTCGAGCTTCCCATCCTCGAACAGGCCCAGCAGCAGAGCCTCTTCTCCGTAGCGGGCCCTGAATTCTTCGAGGCCAAACTCCTCGGACAGGCGCGTTGACTTGACGACGGCCCCGGCTCGGATGGCGGTGTCGAGGCGGGAAAGCGGCCACTCCTTGTCAAAGAGGACGCGCCCGCGGAGGTCCTTGCGAGCATCGTCGTCTGTCCGCGCGCCGCTGGCGGATTGGTACAC
>JBLIHL010000458.1:0-5253 GCA_047635895.1 Paracoccaceae bacterium
TTCAAGCCGGGGGCGTTTGACGTCGTCTTCTGCAAGGGCAGCTTGCACCACATGCGAGACCACGTCGGGTTCCTGGAGAGCTGCAATGACGTGCTTGTCAAGGACGGCCTACTCGTCATGAGCGAGCCGTGCAACGACAACCCGATCATCCGTTTGGCGCGAGCGATCATGTATCGCAAGAGCCAGCACTTTGACGTCGGCGACCAGGGCTTCACGCGGAAGGGGATCGTCGAACTGACCGAGAAGGCCGGGATGGAGGTGCTCATGACGAAGAAGTTCGGCGTGCTGGCCTACGTCTTCGCGGGCTTCCCGGACCACCTTGGCGTGCTGCGCTTCGTACCCGGGTCGGCGCTGATCACGAAGGCATTCATCGGCATCGACCGCATGCTGTGCGCGATTCCAGGGCTCTCCCTGCTTGGCTTCCACGTTCTCGTGGTAGCCCGCCCGCGCAACCGCGGCTGACTGCTCAACCAGGACTACTTCGCGGCTGTCTGAGCGCGGACATTCAACGGCGCCATTCTCTGATGATCCAGCAGCTCATTGATGAAGCCGTCGATCTCATGGAGCTTCACGTGGATCGAATAACGCTCAAGGGCGAAGGCTCGCCCCGCTTGGCTTAGATCGCGGCTCAGCTCAGGGGACTTCAGCAGTCTGACGCACTGCTCAGCGAAACGTTCAGCGCCGTCGGCGATCAGCATGTTGCCCTCATGCACTCCGCCCAGACCAGGGACAGAGATAGGCGTGGCGACCACTGGGATACCCATGGCCCACGATTGAAGAATCTTGTTCTTGAGCCCCGTGCCTGTGCGAAGCGAGCACGCGAGCAGGGATCCACGGCTCATGTGCTCTCGGATGTCATCGACGGTCCCCGTGACCTCGACGTCCTCCGCGGCCAAGGCCTGGATCTCCGGGGTGGGATTGCGTCCGACGATGAGCACGGACGCTTCGGGGATCGACCGTTGAACGATGGGGAGGATATACCGCACCAGGTGAGTCGCGCCCTCGATGTTCGGCTGATACGACATCGTGCCTTCGAAGAGCAGAACGGGTCGGTCGCCGGCGCGCCGGCCGTCCTCGGCTGCGGGCGCGAAATAGTCCGTGTCCACGCCGTTCTGATTCACCTCGACGCGCAGTCCCGGGATGCGCTTCCGCGTCGTCTTTGCGTCACCCTCCGCCACGAACAGGGCAAGGTCCGCTTCGGCCAGGAACTTGCGCTGGTAGAGCACGTTGCGGAAGAGCCTTCGAGCCATGGTGACATTCCCGATCAGGCCTCGTGCATCCCGCAGGTCCTGCCAGTCGCGCCGAATGTCATCATCGACGACGTCGGCGACGATCTTTGAATTGGTTGACATGTGCTGGCGCACCTCCGGGAGGTACAGCAGCATCCGCCAGCCGGCCACCCACACGAGATCGTGATCGCTGCGACGAAGCACATCCTTGAGAGCCTCGCTGAACTCCGCGTCTCTTTGCTGAACGTCGTCGGGGCTGAAGAACTTGCGCAGCCGAAAGGCGAGGCTAGTGTTGCGGTCAAGGTGAGCTGGCACGACCTTGCAGGACGCAGCACCCGCCGCGATATCCTCGTCGATGCTCCCGACGTCGTAGGCGAGAATGTCGACCTCGGCCTGCTGAACCAGCCGCCGCAGCAGTGGGCGCGTGCGAATGACATGACCATCCACGGGGTCGCCAGGGAGCTTGGGGAGGACGGTCAGGATGCGCACAGAAAGGTGAGGTCGGAGGGGTGGGTGGGGGTATCAGGCGGAGACAGGTGCTGCGAGCTGGGTGCTCACCGCGGCGTCGAGGACGCCCTCATAGCGAAGGAGACGTGCCTGGAGCTCGTCGGCCCGCTTCAGGGTGGATTCGTTGATGAGCGCCGCGGAGAGGCGCGAAGCGATGTCTATTGCAGATTCCCCCCGTGAGCCGACGCTCGCGGCGCGATGGAACGAGAGGCGAGCCGCGCAGCCGTCCTGGTCGAAGGCAGACGCGGAGTACACGACCATCGGAGTGCCCTTGAGGAGCGCCTCATGGATCGAGTGGATGCCCGAGTGCGTGATGAAAAGGTCCGCGTTCTCCAGCGCATAGAGCTGAGGCGCCCAGAGACAGGGCTCGATCTGGGCCGGGAGAGTCCCTCCCATCCGCTGCCTCAATGCCTCCAGCGCGCCCTCGTCGCCGCCGAACCCAAGAACGAGGACCCAGTCATCACGCGAGGCCACCGCCTCAACGAGTCGTTCTATGAAGGGTGCCCCCGCGGCTTCTTGGTTGGCACCCTTTGAGGCCCCTTTGGAGGACCCGTTGGAAGACATCGACGTGAAGGAGGCGTAGAGCACCCGTCGCCCGTTGGACCGTGCCTGCTCTACGACTTGGGCCAATTTGGCACGGGCATCCAGCGTCTGCTCGTCATCCCGCCGGTCCTCGCGCACCATCGGCCCGATGTAGGTGAACAGCCCATGCGGGTCATGGGGGAAGTCCAGCTCTCCGGCGGTCATGCTCCACACGGGTAGGTTTCCGAACGCGAAGAGCGTGCTCCAGTCGTGGGGCCAGAGGCCACTTTTTGGAAAGCCGACGCACCTCGCGTACTCCCTGATGACGCCGCGCCGGTCCGTGCCGAAGTACCGGAGGTACGTGCTAGCGATCCGGACGCGACTGCGCAGTCGATAGCGCGTCCAGGCCCACCAGCGCTGCGAGGCTCCTCCTTTCACGAGCTGCGAACCCAGCGGCGGCAGGCCAGGGCGCTTCTTGAATTCGAACCACTGGCTGAGGATCACGGTGCGGTAGCCCTTCGTCGCGCAGGTGATCACGTGCTCCTCGAGATCGAAGTCGACCAGCACGAGGTCCGGCGAAACCTCTTCGAGGAGTGCCTCGACGGACTCCATCCCCAGGGCTCTGGTCCCCTCGGAGCGGCGCTGGGCTCGGGTGCTCCATTCGGCCCACTTGTGGGAGGGCCTCGATTCGCCCGCTCGCCGCGGCCGCTCCGGCGCGGGCTGCCGCCTGACCGGTGGCAGCTGACGGAATTCGATCCCGTGGCGCTCGATGATTCGACGCACGTCATGGGGGCACGCGTAGGTGACGCGATGCCCGCTCGCCTCGAGCCGACGGACGACCTCAAGGCTGGCATGCACCATCCCCGCTAGCCCCGATGTGATGAGGAGAACGTGGCCCACGGCTAGCTGGCGCCTCCCAGGAGCTTCGCGATTCGGTCGAGCTCCGCCTGGTCGATGCCCGCGAGCGGGAAGTCGGACGGCGTGACTCCGCCGGCCTCGGGATCTTGGCAGTGCTCGAGCAGTCCCCGAAGCTCGTCAAGGAAGAGACCGCCGAGGACAGCGACGTGCTCTGCTGAATACCGCTCCGTGCTGTAGCTCCAGCGCAGCTGCAGGCTGTCGCTGGCGACCCAAGCGTTTAGCTCGAGCGGGTAGGGGCGCGTCCCCAACGCGCTGCGGGCCGGGCCGGCGAGCTCATCGCCGATGGCGGCGACAGGCGACGCCTGAACATCCCCGCCATCGACTCGGCCGAGGTAGTTGAACAGGAGGCCCCGCTCTGGAATGGAGGCCATTTTGCGGCGGAGCTCGGGGTCCGTCGCCATGTAGGCAAGCAGGCCAAACCCCAGGCCGTTTCCGGGCACGGTGCGAATCGACTCCTTGACCGTCTTGATGGACACAGACCGGTTGGCTTCTTCCGGAACGGACTCCTCCGTTAGCGCGAGAGGCCAGACCGTGGTCAGCCAGCCAACGGTGGATGAGACGTCGAGGCTCGGCGCCCCCGCGGCCTCTGCTTCGCGCCCATGGCTCTCCACGTCGATCAGGTGGCGCGCGCGTCCCGATGCGCGGGAGAGAGCCCTGGAGAGCGCGGCGATGAGAATCTCGCGGGGCCTCGTGCCATAGGCGTCGTGGATCTCCGTCAGAAGGGCGGTGGTGAGGTCCGGTTCCAGGCTGGCGATCAGCGTCTGCTCAGAGGCGACCGAGCCTCCGTCTTGATCGCGCTCCGCTTCGACGCCGTCCGCCATCCTGAGCCACTCGTCGGCCTCTGCGCGCAGCGCGCTTGAGTCAGCCTGCGCGGCAAGGGCTTCGACCCATTTTGCGTACGCGGCTCCATGCGTGGCTGCGGACATGGCGTCAGCGCGGGAATCGACTCGCGGTTCACCGAGGAGCTCCTCGGCGATCGTGGCCCAGGAGACCGCGTCCACCACGGCATGGTGAGCCACGAGCAGCGCGCGGACCGCGTTTTCGCTGACGAAGAGTCGCGCGGCGAAGACTCGTCCGGCCTCGAGATCGAACCCGGTCTGCGCCGCCAGGGCCTCCTGGCGCTCGCGCTTGCCGCGCTCATTCGGCGCCAGCCCGCGGAGGTCCACCGTCTCGACGCTCGCACGGCTGCGGGCCGCTTCCACAGGATCGACTTGCTGGACCCATCGGTCCCCCGAGCGCTCAAAGCGGAGCCGCAGCGCATCGTGCCGATCCACCAGCCCGCGCGCGGCCTGCGCGAGCGCTTCAGCCACTTGCGCTGGCTCCCGTTCTGGCTCCCGTTCTGGCCCTGACTCGGGCTCTGGCCCTCGGGCCTGCCCGCACCGGACCTCGAGCTGTATGGACTGGTTCCAATGCTGCCGCTCCGGAAGATCAAGCGAGAAGAACCACGACTGAATGGGCGTAAGTGGGAGCTCCAGAGGCGCGTCTTGTGCGCGCTTGACCTCCGCGCTGGCACGGCTTGCGGGCTGGCGCGCGGCGAGTGCCATTCCTTCGATCGTCGGGTGTTCGGCGAAGTCCGCGAGGTCGACCTCGATCCCAGCCTTGTAGGCGCGCGAGATGATTCGAATGCTCGTCAGTGAGTCGCCGCCGAGCCCGAAGAAATCCTGGTCGACTGCGATGTCCTGGACGCCGAGTACTTCGCGCCAGATGTCGAGCAGCGTTGACTCGGTTTCGTTCGTCGCGGCCCGGGCCTCACGAGGGGAGGCTGACGCGGCTGATCGGGCGGCTTGCAGGCTCGCCTCGGCGGCGAGTTCGATCAGGGCCGGACGATCGATCTTCCCGCTCGCGGTGCGCGGAAACGACTCGAGCGGAATGATCACGCTGGGCCGCATAGCGCTGGAGAGGCGCGCGGCGAGCGACTTCGTGGCGGCCGCGGCCTCCGTGGCGCCCGGACCACTCACGAACGCCATGAGCTGGTCCTGGCGGCCCGGACCCTTCGCGGCAAGGGCGACGGCTTCCCGAACCCCCGCAAGGCCTAGGAGGGCGGCCTCCACTTCACCGAGTTCGATCCGCTGCCCTC
>JBLIHL010000459.1:0-5253 GCA_047635895.1 Paracoccaceae bacterium
AGCACAAGAGCACAAGAGCACACCGACCAGGACGCTACCATGGCAGCCTCTCCCGCAAGTAAGCCCCCCAACCAGCCGCTACATGCCCCAGCCCCCGCGCCAACTCAGCCTCTTTGACGCCACGATGCTCGTCATGGGCGGCATCATCGGCATCGGGATTTTCTTCAACCCTGCAGGCATCGCACGGGCCGTTCCGAACGAGACCGCTTACCTCGCCATGTGGGGACTCGGCGCCGTGGCAGCGCTCAGCGGCGCGATGACTTTCGCCGAGTTATCGGCGTCATTCCCGCGGACAGGCGGATGGTACGTCTGGCTACGCGAGGCGTTCGGCGGCATGACCGCCTTCCTGTTCGCGTGGGTCGTACTGCTCGTAGTCTCGACGGGTGCGTGTGCCCTCGTGGCTCGCTTCTTGGGCGAGCAGGTGGCCGCGCTCTTCGGCGGAGGTCTCAAGGTGGAAGTGACCTCGGCTGCGATGGCGGTCGTCGGCGTGACGGTGCTCGCATTGTCCGGCCTGAAGAGCAGTGCGCTATTTCAGAACGTCTGCATGCTGATGAAGCTCGGCGCCGTCTTCACCTTCATCATCGGCGGGCTGGCCATCTTCGCAGGACCCTCGATGGCGGCCGAGGTAGCGGCGGTCGACCAAACCTCCACCAGCCTCCCAAGCGGCATGCTCTCGGCCTCCCTGAGCGTCCTGTTCTCGTTCGGCGGGTGGCAACTGCTGAGCTACATTGCTCCGTCCGTCAAGGACCCCCAGCGCAACCTGCCCCGGGCGATCGTGATCGGCGTCGTGGCGGTGGCCGCGATCTACTTCCTCGTGAACCTCAGCTACCTTCGGGTGCTAGGGCTGGGCGGCCTGGCCGTTTCGGACACCGTGGGTCAAGGACCCATGGCCGTACGCATGGCCGAAGCCATTCTGGGAACGAGCCACGGCGCAACGTTCGTGAATGCAGCCATCGCCATCTCAGCCCTTGGATTCCTCGTGGCAACGCTCATCACGACGCCGGGCATTTACGTCGCCATGGCGCGCGAAAGGCTCTTCGTGCGCTCGTTCGGACATGTCCATCCGACCACGGGTGCGCCCGTCCTGGCGCTCATCACACAGTGCATCCTCGTCCTCGCCTACCTCGCGTACAGCCTCGTGGACAAGAGCGCCATCGACACGCTGACCAAGGCCGTCGTTTTCGCCGAGTGGATCTTCCACTGCCTCGCAGGCCTCGCGCTGATCGTCCTTGTCCGGCGCGGCGCCGCCGAACGCCCCTTCAAGAGCCCGCTCTATCCGCTATTTCCAGTGACCTATGCCGCCATCGCTGCGGCCGTCGTGATCGGCAACCTCCTGACCACCACGCGGTCGGAACCCAGCGTCACACTCCTCGGCGTTCTCGTCCTCGCCGTGGGTGCGATCACTTACGTCCCTTGGAGTCGCTCGATGTCCAGGAAATGAGCCCGAACACGAGGCGCAACATGAGTCGAGGAAGCTGAGGTTTAGCGGTGGCCTTCGCCCTTCTCTGGAACCACAATGTTCGGCCGGCCTGAGCGCACAGCAGGCAGCAGCGCGAATATTAGATGAGTATCCCCATCGGTGACCCGATCACGTCCTCCGACGCCCCCATTCCTCAGCCATCATTGGATCCCGAGGGTTCCTTGAATGCCGAGGCTTCTTCGGAGGCTGAGTCTCCCCTGGAACCTGAGTCTCCCCTGGAACCTGAGTCTCCCCTGGAACCTGAGTCTCCCATGGATGCTGAACCTCCCACGGATGCTCAGCCCTCTTCGGATGCTGAGTCTTCCCTGGATCCTGAGTCTTCCCTGGATGACGGGGACGACCTCGAGCTCCAGGAATCCACAGATTCGACCGCGGGGGATCCATCCCCTGAGACGCCCGAATCCAGACCCGCCTCCATCACGGAGACGGTGACCCAGGCGGAGGTGGGCGAAGACGCCGCTCTCGCGGACATTGCTGAATCACTTGACGTCAGCGAGGAGCTTCGGGCGATCGTCGACGACACCCGGCAGGCGATGCTTCGTCGCCTCAAGGGCCCCGAGCGCGGCCGCGGCGAAGGCATGGCCCGCCGTGACCTCGTCGGTGACATCAAGCTCGAGACCCGCGGCTACTCGACCACGGTCACGGACCGTGAGAACGTCGAGGAGGTCCGAATCGGGCGCGGGGGCCTCGTCGACGCCCACTGTTCGTGCCAGAAGTTCTCGATCGAGGGCGGCTGCCGGCACGTCTGGGCGGCACTTGTGGTCGCAGCACGTCAGCTAGGCCTGGGCGGCTGGCGCGCCGAGAAGACCGAGGTCCGCAAGGACGATCGCGAGCGACGCGAGCACCTCGACGCCATCGTGGAAGCGGCCGGCGCCGAGGAAGGTGCCAGCCCCTGGGAGGGCCTCGAGAAGGAGGCATTCCTCCGGGTCGAATACGTCCTTGATGTCCCCTCCCCAGGCACACAGGCCGGTTTCTCACTTCACATCCGCCGCCGTAGGCGGCGGGCCGACGGTACCTGGGGCGCCTCACTCGACCTCGGACGCAAGGACTGGGACGACATCCGGACGGCGCGCCACGAGGACGTCGAAATCGTCGCCCTGCTCGATGGGCCCGGCGGTAAAGGCCGTGCAGCGTCTGGCTACGAGGCCGCTCCCACGGTGTGGCACCTCGGAGGCCCAGGGTCCACCGCGGCCATGGAGGTCATCGCCCAGACAGGGCGCCTGTACCTTGGCACTAGTGGCGACGGTTCCGGGCGAAGCAGCTCCGAGGGTCCAGTGCCCGCAGAGCCGGTGCCGCTGACGGAGGAGGAAGCCCAAGAGCGCGAAGCGTCCGACCTTCCCACCGCCCTGCGCAGCGAGATTGATCACCCCTGGCGCGTGCGCCTGGCCATTGGCCACGACGACGGGGACGACGCCACCCTTGTCTTGAGCGGAATGCTCGAGCGCGGCGATGAGCAGCGCGTGATCCGTGAGGTCACCATGCTCTCCTCGGACGGCCACGCCATCATCGACGGCGCCTTCACGACCGTCGAGCCCCACGCGGCGGCGGGCGTTGCGTCCGTCCTGCGACAACGTGGCGAGCTCCGGACGCCGAGCGGCGGTGAGGCGCGCCTGCGCCGCTCCCTGGCGCAGCTTGGCCAGGGCGCCATGGCCCCGGGATCCCTCGAGGTCGGGCCGCGTATGTCGCCGCTCCTCGTGGTTCGGGTCCCCACGGACGAGGCCCCGGGCAAGACCCTCGAGGCCGAGATCACCTTCCAGTACGGCACCCGCAGCGTCGCGGCAGACACCTACGGCTGGTCCCTCGAGGACGAGGCCGGGCGGGTATTCTCCCGCGATCTGGACGCCGAGCGAACCGCCCTGCGCCAATTCCTGGACTCGGGCGGCTCCCGCAAGCTTGATCCGGAGGACGAGATCGCTTCGGCACGGGTTCCTGCCAAGGACCTCGAGATGGTGATCGCTCGCCTCATCGAGGACGGCTGGTCCGTCGAGGCCGACGGCAAGCGCGTGCGCAGCAGCACGGGCTCCAACGCCTCGGTTCGATCTGGTATTGACTGGTTCGACCTCGAGGGCAACGTGGTCTTCGAGGGCCAGGAAGTTCCATTCCCCGAGCTCCTGGCCGCCGCCGAGCGCGGCGCCAAATTCGTCACGCTGCCGGACGGCTCACGCGGACTACTGCCCAAGGACTGGGTCTCCCGCTGGAAGCTTCTCGAGGTCGGTGACCTCGAGGACGGCAAGATCCGATTCAAGAAGGACCAGGGCTGGGTGCTCTCGGCCCTGCTGGAACGTCAGCCCCCCACCGACGGGCTGACCATTGACGAGCCGTTCGCGAACCTGCGGGCGCTGCTCAGCGATGCCTCGACGCCCGAGAGTATTAGTGAGCCCGAGGACTTCATCGGCGAGCTTCGGCCCTACCAGCGCGAGGGCCTCGGCTGGCTGAACCAGCTGGCCGGCCTCGGCCTGGGCGGGTGCCTCGCCGACGACATGGGTCTCGGCAAGACCGTCCAGATCCTCGCCTACTTCGTCCTGCGCGCGAATGCCGCCAACGCGATGGAGGCTGCCGAGGCGAAGGCCGCTGGCAAGCCCGCGCCTGAAGAGCGCGGCTTCCGGCGTCCGTCCCTTGTGGTGGCACCGCGATCCCTCGTCTTCAACTGGCGTGCGGAAGCGGCGAAGTTCTCGCCGAAGCTCGTCGTGGTGGACTACACGGGACCCGATCGTGAGCACGCGCTGATCACATCGGGAACTCCGGACATCGTCCTGACGACCTACGGCACGCTTCGCCGCGACGCGGCCGAGCTGGCAGAGATCGACTTCGACCTTGTGGTGCTCGATGAGGCCCAGGCGATCAAGAACGCGACGAGCCAGACCGCCGCGGCCGCCCGCGGGCTCAAGGCACGCCAGAGACTGGCCTTGTCCGGTACGCCGGTCGAGAACCACCTTGGCGAGCTTGGCTCCCTCCTGGAGTTCCTGAACCCCGGAACGCTCGAGGGGACGCGCCTCGGCAAACGCCTGCGCGCGAAGGGCCGCTCGCCCCGCCTCGACGACGAGTCGCGTGGCATCCTGGTCC
The DNA here is from genome assembly GCA_047635895.1 of Paracoccaceae bacterium. Classification (GTDB taxonomy): domain Bacteria; phylum Planctomycetota; class UBA1135; order UBA1135; genus Saltatorellus. The sequence continues at coordinate 4,544 of JBLIHL010000459.1, forward strand.
GAGCCGTAAGGCCCTTCCTACTGCGACGAACCAAGGACGAAGTCCTCGACGATCTCCCACCCAAGACCGAGCAGGTCCTCGAGTGCACGCTCGACGGCAAGCAGCGCGCCGACTACGAAGAGCTCCGGACCCACTTCCGCACGCGCTTCACACAGAGCGGTTCGCGAGGCGGCGTCGAGGTTCTGCAAGCGCTCCTGCGCCTGCGCCAGACGTCATGCCACCCGGGCCTCGTGGACGAAACCCGCCAGGACGAGTCGTCGGCCAAGCTGGACGTCGTCCTGCCGCTGGTCGAGGAGCTTGTGGACCAGGGTCACAAGGCCCTCATCTTCTCGCAGTTCACCGGCTTCCTCGGCATCGTCCGGCGGGCCCTGGACGCGCGTGGGATCAAGTACGCCTACTTGGACGGCAGCACGCGCAAGCGTGAGAACGAGGTCAACCTGTTCCAGAATGACCCGGACACTCCGATCTTCCTGGTCAGCCTGAAGGCGGGCGGTACGGGCCTCAACCTGACGGCGGCTGACTACGTGTTCCTACTGGACCCCTGGTGGAACCCCGCCGTCGAGGCGCAGGCCATCGACCGGGCTCACCGGATCGGCCGCATGAACCCGGTGCACGTGTACCGGATCATCGCCAAGGACACGATCGAAGAGCGCGTGCGCGAGCTGCAGGAGAAGAAGCGGGACCTGGCGGCCGCGGTCCTCGGTGGTGCG
>JBLIHL010000460.1:0-5202 GCA_047635895.1 Paracoccaceae bacterium
GAACCGTCCACCGGATCGAGGCTGGTCTGGCTGTAGTCACCCCAGCGGTTGCGGCCTGCGCCGTCCGTGATGGTGTAGGAAGCCAGGCCGGCGGCATAGAGGGTGGCGGTCGCCATCTCTCCGGTTGGGTCTGTGGCAAGTCGACCAGAGAAGTACGCGCTCGGAAACGTGCTGGCATCCGAGCCGCTGAAGCCCATCACCACGTTGCCGGCGGCATCGGCGGTGATCGACGGGAAGTAGAGCCAGAGGCTCGGATCGGTCAGCGTGCCGGACTGGGTCAGCGTCTGCGCCACGGGGTCGACCTCGTACCAGCGCGCGCCAGACTTACCGCCCGCCGCGATGGTGTGCGAGGCCCAGATCGAGCCGTTTGCGTAGCACGCGTTCATGAGGCGCGTTCCGCCCGTGTTGATGTTGACGGTGCTGCCCATGGCGGGCGCGTCGTTGGCCGCGCTATAGCTCGGGAGGCCACTGATCACGCTGGTCGTGAGCGTCGGGGCCGTGAGGGGCGCATTGATGCGGCGGAGGCGCAGCGAGCTGCTGCCACGCGTCGAGATCATGTAGGACTGGCCGGCGTCGGTGTACTGGGTCGCGTGCTGGATAGCACCGTCCCAGTTGAGGTTGCGAAATGCCGTGACCGTGCCGAGCGACGGGGTGGCTGCCAGGAGCGGGGCCTTATCGATCGCGAAGATCGACATGCGTGCTCCTGAGCCCACCATGTAGGCCTCGATGAACAGACCGCGCGAATCTACGCCGAGCGTGGGGTAGTCGACCCAGCGTCCGGCGTCGGAACCCTCGACGAGGTCGATGCTCGTCTTGAGCCACGCGCCGAGTGGGTCGCCCGTGAGTGAGTAGGCAAACCAGCAGAGTTCACCGAAGTCCGTCGCGATGGCGCACCAGCGGTCATGCGTGAAGTCGTAGGCGATGCGCGGGTCGCCAATGGTGCCGCTGCCGCCGAAGAAACTCTGGAGCGAAACGCTCTGCTGGCGTGCGCCCGTGGCCTTGTCGTAGATCGACAGGTTGGAGTTCACCATGGCGCAGAAGTAGTCCATGCCAACGGCCCCGCAGGTGTCGGGCGGAACGAGGTTCGCACCGGAATCGCCGAGGCGGGGGCCGCGGAAGCTCTGGAGGAGGGTCGGTGACGAACCGCCGCCGCCGAGGAAGCTGGAGCCCGGCGTCGAGCCGCTGCCCGCGAGGTTCGCGTTAGCGTCCAGGGACGGCGGAAGCGCGCCTTCCTGGGGGGCCGGAATGATGGCGGGCTGCGGGTCCACGAACTGGCCCGTGCCGACTTCCCACGTGAGGCCGGCGAAGCCGGTTCCGGTCAGGCGCTGGTTCCAGTTCGCCTCTTCGAACCCAAGGACAAACTCTTCCCCGCTGGTGGGAACGAGGCGGAGGTCATCGATCGCGTAGAACGCGCTACCGCTGCGTCCCGCCTTGGCCTCGACGACGATGCGGTCCACGCCATCCAGGCCGAGGATCATGTGCGAAGGCTCGGTGTCGATGTCCGTGAACCACTCCGTGGCGGAGACCTCTTCCCCATCGCGGTAGCCGACGAAGCGAACGGCTTCGGCCCAGGCGCCTTGGCCGCCCTGGCTAGCGATCCAAACGTCCTGGACGTCCATCACCTCGCCGAGCCCGATGCCCATGGACGAGTCACCCCAGCGGTTGAGGAGGCACTTTTCGCCGCTGTGAGGGAACGACTTGATCTTGCGCGAGGGCACCTGCCATTCGCCCTGACGGCCGTTGCGAACGCGAGGGTTGTTCGTGGGCTGGACGTAGGTCTTCTCACGCTCGAGGACGTCCGCCATCGTTTCGATGCGAACCTCGCCCCAGATCGAGGCCGACTGCTTCTTGCCCTGGAGCGCGCGGTTCAGGATCTCACCCCCGATCGGGTCGATTTCGTCTCCTTCGAGCAGCCCGTACTGCTGGGCGTAGACGGCCGCTTGATGGGCCGGACCATGCGCGCCAGCGGTCATCTCAGCGGGAGTTTCGGCCGGAACACCCGGCGCCGGGATGATCTCCTGGGCGAAGGCGGGCGCTGCGTGCAGGGGCAACCACCCGAGGAGGCAGGCCGGAACGAGGAAAGCTGTGGGGTGATTCATATTTGTGAGATGCACGTAATCCCCCCGGTGTTCCTTCCCGTGGCAGTCAGTCCGCCTCGTGCCCCAGGAATTCGGCCACGAACCCTCGCAAGGTGTCAGCGGGTCGCGCCAGGAGCGCACGCTCGCCGTTGGTGAAGATGGGCCGCTGAATGAGCGTGGGCTGCTCAACCATCGCCTCCAGGAGCTCCTGTGCGCCTGTTTCTGGTCCGAAACCCGCCTCCTTGGACTCTCTGGGCCTCAGCAACTCGTGGGGCTCGAGCCCGAGCAGTTCGAGCGTCCGGGTTAGCTCCGCCGCGGTGAGTGGCTCATCTCGATACTCGCGGTACCGGTACGGAACGCCGAGTTCGTCGAGCAAGGCGACCGCCTTGCCGCAGGTGCCTCATGTGCCGGTGCAGATAAGAATCCACTGGGCGTCACTGGATTGGGTCATGGCGGGGCCTACAGGTACTCTGGAGCTGAATGGAGAAAGACGAGACAAACGCGGCAAGCGGTTGGACGCCCGGCCTATTCGATCAGGTGCCAGGCGCGGACGCGAGTTTAGGGAAGCGGATCGAGCTGGTGAGCGGAGCTGCGTTCCTGCCGGGGCGAGCGCTAGCGGAGGCAGCGGAGCTTCTCGCCGCGGTTCGGCGCCTCACCGTGCGGTCGGATTTCCGCCAGATGGACACCCCGGGGGGCCGCCGCATGTCGGTGGCAATGACGAACTGCGGCGTGGCGGGCTGGATCACGGATGAGCACGGCTATCGCTACGCCTCGATCGATCCGACGACCCAGCGACCGTGGCCGCCCATGCCCGACGCTTTTGTGGACCTCGCACGCCAGGCCGCTACCGAGGCGGGTTTCCCCGGCTTCGTGCCCAATGCCTGCGTCATCAACCGCTACGAGCCCGGCGCGCGGATGACGCTTCACCAGGACCGCAACGAACAGGATCTCGACCAGCCCATCGTATCGGTGTCACTGGGTCTCCCCGGCGTCTTTCAGCTGGGCGGGATGGAGCGCAGCGCCCCCGTGATCCGGCGAAGATTAGAGCACGGCGACGTCGTCGTTTGGGGCGGGCCAGCACGTCTCCGGTTCCACGGCGTCCTGCCGATCGAGGCCGGCCACCACCCGGCGACAGGCGCCTGTCGACTCAACCTGACGTTCCGGGCGGCGCGGATAGCTGAATCCGCGTAGCACGCTGCCCGAACCCGCAGGCAGCTAAGGGTACGATGTGAGGTCGGAGCTCCTGACTCAGCGATCCAGGCAACTCACCTCGCGAATCCATCGATGCGCGACACGCTCCTAGACCACTCCCCATGAAGACCGCGATCGAACAACTCTTGCCGGAAATGGCGCCGGGCACCGCGCTTTACGTGGCGAACCAGGACCTGCGCGTGGTCTATACGAACGACGAGTGGCGTCGCTTCGCACTCGGGAACGAGGGCATGGAGCTGGCCGGTCCGGCGTGGGATACCAACCTGCTGGACAGCATGAGCGGGAAGGAGCGGGAGCGGTGGTCAGCGATCTACGGGCTTCTGCTGGACGGACAGCTCTCGCACTACGAAGAGGACTTCATCTGCTCCTCGCCGGACGAACGACGGATCTATCGGCTCCGCAGCACGCCGGTGAAGAATGAAGACGGCAGCACGCTGCTCGTTCACCACACGGTTCGGGTCGATGACAAAGCGGAAGAGCGCGAGGATATGCGTCGCCGAATGAAGGCTCTAGAGCTCGATCCAGAGCAGGTCAAGCGTGAGTACACGAGCCGCGTGCTGGAGCCGCGCATAGGCGTGCCTGGGTTTCGCGTCGCGCAGTATGCGAAGCCCCTCGAGGACGTCGGCGGGGACGTCCTATGGCATCGGCAGTACGAGGATGGCACGACCGACGTCTTGCTCGCCGACGCCATGGGCCATGGAATCGAAGCGAGCATCCACGCGGCGAAGATGGTGATGATGCTCGAGTCGCTGGCGACGCTGTACCGCAAGCCACAGGACATCCTGGCCTCCCTCAATCGGGGCATGCTGCGACACCGCCTGGAGCACGAGAGCGCGTTCGCGTCGGGCATTCTGCTGCGGTTTCAGCGCGGCACGTCCGTCGTCCGATGCACCAATTTTGGCCACACTGCGCCGATCTTTTCTCGCTCGGGCGAGGTTCCACTGCCCTTCGGCATCGCGCTCGGCATCGTGGACACTATCCCCGTATGGTCGGAAATGGAGCTCGACCTGACGGAGCACGGAACGCGCTTCTTGGTCTTCTCGGACGGGATCACGGAGCAGTTCAACGCACAAGGTGAATTGTTCGGCACCGACCGGTTGATCCAGTCCTTCCATGCGTCGCTCGACCTTGACCTCGACGCCATGGTGGACCGGATCATTCAGGATGTGAACGCGTTCCGCGGCGATGCGCTCGTCAAGGACGATCAAACGTTGATCGCGTTCGAGCTCGTTCCGTAGCGTTCCCTCGCCGCTGCCCCCCGAGCACTGGTTCCGAGCCCCGCCGGACGAACGGCTCGCTCTTCACAGGGAGTGGAGAGAACTCGCGGCCCTGCGAGCTGCGCCGAACGGCACTGCAGCACGGCGCTGCTGCCGTCCAAGAGGTCGGACGTGATGCAGAGCGTGCCCTGCCCTGCACCGGCCCGCGGGGCGGTGCAGGGCTTGGCTGACGAGCAGTGGCGGATCCCGGTGGAGCCACCTCCGATCGTCTTGGTCGCGATGGGCTGGAGATCGCCCGATGCGGCGGAGGTGGACTGGGCGAGCGTCAGCGGGTTCCCTCGGTCGTCGAGCCCTAGGAGCGTGCCGCGAATAGCTGAATCCGCATAGCGCATTGCCCGAATCGCTACTCTGCGTTGCCCGAATTAGCACGCGGCTACGGTTACGAAGCGAGTTCGCAGCGCCTTGCTCAGCAATCCGGGCAACGCACTACGCGAGTCCATCTATCCGCGACACGCTCCTGGGGCCCGGGCGTCAAATTGGAAGCTCCAGCCGGCCTCTTGCGCTTGAAGAGGAGCCAGGAGAGAGGCGGCACCCACCAGGAGGGCGAGGAGGAGCCTGCGAGTGGTGAGCGAGGGGCTCAAGATGCGAGTCCTCCGGGTGCAAGTGGCGCGGGAAGCGTCAGGGACGGCCAGTTG
>JBLIHL010000461.1:0-5179 GCA_047635895.1 Paracoccaceae bacterium
GCGTCCAGGGGGCCCCGGCGCTCGAATAGACGACGTGACCTCGACTACTTCACCGATTCTCGTCTCCGGCGTGACTGGCTATATTGGAGGGCGGCTTGTGCCTCGCCTGCTCGAGGCGGGCTATCGGCTGCGCTGCGTGGCTCGGTCGCCTCGCAAGCTGGAGTCCCGGAGTTGGGTCAATCATCCGAACGTCGAGATCATCAAAGCGGACCTCAACGACCTCGACGCGATCTCGCGGGCCGCAGAAGGATGTTCGGCCGCGTACTACCTTGTCCACTCGATGCAGGCCGCGGGTTCGAAGTACCGCGAGGTCGACAGGCGCCTAGCTTCGAACTTCGTGGAGGCCTGCGTACGCGGCGGGGTCCAGCGGATCCTGTACCTCGGCGGGCTCGGCGAGACCGGAGATGACCTCTCGGAGCACCTGGCCTCGCGGCGCGAGGTCGAACAGATCCTCGGGTCGTCGAGCGTGCAGCTGACGGTCTTTCGCGCCGCCATGATCATTGGATCGGGGTCGGCCTCGTTCGAGATCCTGCGCTACCTCGTCGAGCGCCTGCCGCTGATGATCACGCCGAAGTGGGTCGTGACTCGCTGCCAGCCGATCGCCGTCCGGAACGTCCTCGCCTATCTCATCGGCGCGCTCGAGGTGCCAGAGACCGCGGGTCGAACGCTGGATATCGGCGGGCCGGACGTGGTTACGTACAAGGACCTGATGAACGTAATGGCGAAGGCCCGGGGGCTGCCGCGCCGCCGGGTGCTGGCGGTGCCGTTCCTTACGCCACGCCTTAGCTCAGGTTGGATTCACCTCGTCACGCCGATCAGTGCGCGTATGGCACGGCCGCTTGCGGAAGGGCTTCGCAACGAGGTCGTGTGCCGCAACGGCGACGCGGCGGAGCTGATACCCCAAGAGCTGCTGTCGGTCAAAGAGGCCATCGACGCGGCGCTGGTGCGGATCGATGACCAGGACGTAGAGACCACCTGGAGCGCGGCTGGGCCGATCCCCGGCGATCCGGGCTGGGCAGGTGGCGAGGTCTTCCGTGACACGTGGACCGTGCTCGTGGCGTCCTCTTCGGCGGCCGCCTATCGGGCCGTGTGCCGCGTAGGCGGCGGGCATGGCTACTACGCGCTCGACTGGCTCTGGCGCGTTCGCGGCTGGATGGACCGGCTCGTGGGCGGGCCGGGTCTTCGTCGAGGCCGGCGCGATCCAGAGAACGTGGCGTACGGCGAGGCGCTGGACTTCTGGCGCGTGACCGGGATCAAGGCGCCCGAGCATCTGGCGCTCAGGGCCGAAATGAAGGTGCCGGGTGACGCGCTCCTGGAGTTTCACATCGAACCAGCCAGCGCGGAGGAGGCGGCCGGAAGTACCGAGCCCCTCGTGCGCGTGGTGCAGACCGCATCGTTCATTCCGCGCGGGCTCTTCGGGCTCATCTACTGGTACGCCGTCCTGCCCCTGCACGGCTTCGTCTTCCGTGGCATGCTGCGCGGCATTCGGAGGACGGCCGAGCGTGAGGTGCACCCTTCCGGGCGGCCCCTTTCGTGGCGCGACCCCAAGGTACACGCCATCGACCCCGAGAGACGCTGGCGACGCTTGACGCCCGGTACGGCGTTGGGCGAGTCAGGCGAGTAGCGGAAACCGCGAGGCGAGCCCGCACCGCGTTGACCTGATCGAACCATGCCAGAAGGCCCCGAAATTCACCGCGCTGCGGACCAGATCGCGAAGGCCATTAAGGGCGAGCGGGCACAGCTAGTGCACTTCGGCCAACCCCGGCTTCATCCCTGGGAGGCGCAGCTGACCGGTGCGACCGTCACGGCCGTCGAGGCCCATGGCAAGGCGATTCTCACGCGCTTCGACCTCGGCTACGCGGTCTACAGCCACAATCAGCTCTACGGGAAGTGGTACATCCGCGACGCTGGGCTCTACCCGAAGACCGGTCGCTCGCTGCGGATGGAGATTCGAACCGAGCGCAAGTCGGCCCTGCTGTACAGCGCGTCTGAAATCGAGGTGCTGAGTCCGACCGAGGAGCCGCTGCACCCTTATTTATGCAAGCTCGGGCCGGACGCCGTGGATCTCTCGGTGACCGTTGAGGACGTCCTCGCGCGGCTGGAGGATCGGCGTTTCCGTGGTCGCAGCCTGGGGGCGCTCCTCCTCGATCAGTCCTTCGTGGGGGGGCTTGGCAACTATCTGAGGTCCGAGATCCTCTGGTGGTCCGGGCTCCACCCAACCCAGCGGCCGAAGGACCTGGAGGATGATGACCGCCAGAACCTGGCACGCTGGATCCTGGACGTCACGCGTCAGTCCTACCGCACCGGCGGGATCACCGACTGTCTAGTCCGCGTGGCGGAGGCCAAGGCCCAAGGCGTGCCTCGGCGGCTGTACCGGCACGCGGCATTTGCACGGGATGGGCTCCCATGCCCGGAGTGCGGCCGCAAGATCGAGAAAATTGAGGTCGGCTCGCGTCGTCTTTACCTGTGTGAGTCGTGTCAGCCTGGACCGCAGGCCTGCTAGCGATCCAGGCTTGTGTCCGGCTACTCGAGAGTCACGACGGCGTCTCCCTGCGACAGGGTCAGGAACGCAGGGTAGCGGCCGAAGGCGGAGATCGGATCTGAACCGATGCAGAGTCCAAAGACCCCGAACGGTCCGACTAGCGCGGGGGTGCGGGCCACGGCCATGAAGCCGAACGTCGAGGCGGGAAGCCCGCTGATCACGGCCGTGAGGTCGGTGGTCGGATAGAACTCGGTGCCGATCACGTGGAGGCTGGCCACTCGACCGCTGGACAACTGGAGGTGCTCGATACGGTTGGGCGCGATGGTTCGGTAGGACGAAACCCCGGGCATCGTTAGCAGACGTGTCACTACCTACGGTCACAGCCACGCGGGCATGAATTCAATAGACAGGGACCGAGGCCGCCGACGAGAAGTTCGAGGTCGTCGTCGGATTGGCATCGCGGTACCAGGCTTGGAAGTGCCAGGTCTCGCCGTAGGACGGCAGGATCGGGCCAGAGGGTGAGGGCAGCGTCCTCGGGTCGATGGTCAGCGAGAAGGAACCCTGCGCGCCAGAGTTCATGATCTGGCCGGGAGCCACGAAGCGGCCGATGAAAGATCCGAGGCAGAGCGTGCCCTGGGAGCCCCCGGGCATTGCGACCAGTCCGCGCGCGTTGGCCGCGAGAAAGAAGCCGAAGCTGTTGGGCGGAAGGTCGGTGACGTTCAGTTCGAGGGCGCGATCGGCGGTCTGGTTGCTTCCGCTCAGGGTGAGGTAGGCGCCCGTTGCGCTGGCGCTGTTCGCGACGGCTGGGTCGCAGTAGGGATCGCCGATCGTCCCATCTATGCGCCACCGAACAGCGCGCAAGCCGGACGAGGCCGACAGTTCACCCACGACGGAGCCGCCGTCCGCGCTGAGGTCCATGGCTGTGCCGCCCAGTCCGGCTGGCTCCGGAAGGGACGTAACGCCTGTGGCGGCGGTCCAGACTGCAGCTCCGGCGCTGAGCTGACCGGTCTGAAGGAACCCCGCGAGCTTCTCGCCGTCGCGAGTCGCGCTAGTGGGGTGGAACCACGTGGTGCCTGAGAATGTCTGGAGGCCCCCTGTTTGAGTCCAGCGAAACCCAAAGGGGCTGCGGGCGCCCAGGACGGTCGAGCCGTCTGCGGAAAGCGTCACGTCGACGGCCATTCCAGTTCCGAACTCACCGAGCGGGATCATTCCGCTGGTGGCGGTCCAGACGTAGGGCTGGAGCTGCGAGGTCCCGAAGCGTCCCGTGCCAGCGACGACCGAGCCATCTTCGCTGAGGGAGTGCGCGAATGAGTCATCGGCGCTCGCTGCACCAAGGTCGATAGCGCCTGTCGCAGCGGTCCAAAGAAACGCAGTGGTGGAGTAGGCCCCTGACGCGAGTCGGGTCATCACATTGCCAACCACGACCGAGCCGTCCAAGCTGACCGCCTTCGCAATGGACGAGGAGCCCGCTGCCGCGAATGCAGGATGAATGTCGACGATTCCGCCGAACTCCGTCCATCGAAACGCGTGATAGTTGGGGCTGGTTGTGCCGGCGGATCCGACGACGGTGGACCCGTCGCCGCTGATGGCGTTCGCGATGGTGTAGGAGGGGCCGATCGAGCCGAGGTCGAGCGGCGCGCCAGCATCAGTCCAGCGGACGGCGCGACTGATGCCGATGTTGCCGGCGATGAACGTGCCGTCGTTGCTGACGTCCACCGCCCCCCCGTAGATACCATTCAGCGGTGGAAGGATCTCGAACCCGCCAGCATCGGTGAATTGAAACGGGAGGTCGAAGAAGGCGTTGGCGAACAGGGTATGTCCGATCACAACGCGACCGTTGGCGCTGATCTTGCTGGCGCGAGCCGACCGGTCAAAGGGCGAGCCCAGGTCCTGGACCTGGGCGAGTGAGATCGACGGGGAGAGGAGGCCTGCGAGGACCGCCCACGGGGCGAGGGGAAGGATTCGTGGGGAAGGCTTCATGCCCCCAATGTAGCCGAATCAGCCAGTTGTGGCGGCCCCAGGGCGATCCCGCGCGGCGTTTGGCTGTAACCATCGCCTCTTGCGGCAGCGGTGACCTGTACCGTCAGACTTAGTCCAGCAGGATCGAGGTTGAGCTAGAGAAGTTGCTCGTGGGCGTCGGGTTCAGATCCCGGTACCAGGCTTGGAAGTACCACGTCTCTCCGGCCATCGCGGACACCGAGCCCGTGGGCGACGGGATGTCTGCAAGGTCAAGCTGGAGGTGGATGCGGCCGGAACCGCGGGCTTCCTGCACTTCTCCCGAACGGCTGAAACGGCCTACGGAACCACCGAGGCAGAGATCGCCCTGGCTGCCGCCGGCGGCGGGTACCAGGTCAGGCGGCTGCCAGCCTCATCGAAAATGAGCAGGTGGCTCTCGCGGCCTCCAGTGCCCTGGCCAAGTCGGCCACCCAGTGCGAACGTACCGTCTTCGAGTCCAACGAGTGACGTGACTTCATCGTCGGCCATGGACGCGGGGTCTAGATCCACGGTGGCGCCCAGTGCGCCTGCCGCGTCACGAATCGAGCAGCATACCCGCCGCTGACGAAGGCTTGAAGCTCAACGTAGCCGCCGCTGCTAGTACGCTCGACCGCGATGATTCGGCTCCGGGAGTCGGGAATGACTCGGTTCCACACCAGGCCTCCGCTCGCATCAAAACGTACGGCGATCGCTTCGTAGCTT
>JBLIHL010000462.1:0-5165 GCA_047635895.1 Paracoccaceae bacterium
CCAGCTTCCGGAGGCTGCGTAGCCCCAGCACCCCTGGGACTACTGCCACTAGGGGTGCGGGAGCGCCTTGCCTCCGAAACCTGGGGACCCATTACGCGAATCCACCTATCCGCGACACGCTCCTAGCGACCGGCCTTTCTTTCCGTCCCAAAAGGACGCTAGGCGGAAAAAAAGGCCCTGTGGTCGCGGGCTGACCCGCGCTAGATGTGCCCTGACGGCCCCATGGACCGTTTTGGAGCACTTGGCACCGCTCTTGCTCTTGGTTTGGCATGAACGTCGGCCTCTACAGAACCGTGGCAGCAATGCGCACGAACCAGCAGCGCGTCGAAATCGTCAGCTCGAACCTCGCTAACACCGAGACGACTGGCTTCAAGCGCATGCTTCACGTCGCGCACGGGTCCAATGGATGGGGCAAGAACGCGGACCACGAACAGGTGGTCACGGGCACCCGCCTCGACATGGAGCAGGGCGTCCTCCAGCGCACCGGTGAGGACCTCGACCTGGCCCTCGACGGATCGGGCTTCTTTGTCATGGATGGGCCGGGTGGCGAGGCTCTGACCCGCCAAGGCCAATTCCAGCTCAGCGAGTCGGGCGTGCTCTTGAGTCGCGACGGCCTCCCCGTGCAGTGGAGCGGCCAGCGGGGCGTCCTCGACCCGAACGGCGGCGCGATCAAGATCGACAACCGCGGCACCGTTATTCAGGGCGGCTTGGCCGCAGGGCGTATTCGCATCGTCGACGTCATCGGCACCGACGGCATCGAACCCGACGACTCGGGCAACTACCGCATCCGCCCCGGCGCCGAGGTGGTCGAGTCCGACGCCTCCGTCAGCCAGGGCTTCATCGAGCGCGCCAACGTCCAGACCGTCGACGAACTCGTCGAACTCATCGCAGCTCAGCGCGCCTTCGACTCGGCCGCGCAGGCCTTCCGCACCATCGATCAAAGCTACCGCCGCCTTCACCAGTAGGCACGCAACGAGCTCTAAAGCACCATGATTCGTTCCCTATACACCGCCGCCTCGGGCATGAAAGCCCAGCAGTTCCAGGTCGACACGATCGCGAACAATATCGCCAACGTGAACACCAGTGGCTTCAAGAAAAGCCGGCTGTCATTCCGCTCGCTGCTGTACCAGACCTACCGCGAACCCGGTCTGCCGCTGGCCAACCAGCAGAACGACGTGACCGGTCTTCAGATCGGCTCGGGTACCGAGGTCTCTGGATCACGCAAGATGATGATTCAGGGCGTCCTCGAATTGACCGGCAACCAGCTCGACTTCGGCGTAGAAGGCAACGGGTTCTTCGAGGTCTCGCTCCCCAACGGCGACCTCCGCTACACCCGGAACGGCACCTTCCGCCAGGACTTCAACGGCCGTCTGGTGACGGCCGAGGGCTACCTGCTCACGGACCAAGTGTCGATTCCGCCGGATGCACAGGGCATTTCCGTTTCACCGGACGGACAGGTGTTCGCTAACGAAGATGGAAACACTACGACGCAGATCGGAACGATCCGCCTGACCACGTTCGCTAACGCCACTGGCCTCAAGGCCATGGGCGGCAACTACTACTCGCCGACGCCATCGTCCGGCAACGCGAATGCCAGCCAGCCTGGCGTGCAAGGCACCGGAACGGTCAAGCAGGGCTACCTCGAGCGATCCAACGTTGAGACGGTCGACGAGCTGGTCGCGCTCATCGTGGCCCAGCGCAACTACGAAGTGAACAGTCGAGCCATTCGCGTCTCTGACGAGATGCTCCAGCAGGTCAACCAGCTCGTCCGCTAGTCCTTCATTACCATGCTTACAGCACTCACTCTACTCGTCCTCGGCGGCGTCACCATCGAGCTCCCCTCGGTGTCGACGTCCAAGGGCCTCGACATCCAGGTCGCCGAGATCGCGAAGGTTACTGGGGACGACCCCGCAACGGTTGCACTCGTCCAGGCCGCCTCGCTTGGCTATGCGCCCGCGCCCGGCTACCACCGGACGCTCCGCGCCGACCTTGTGGCATCCTCGCTTCGCCAGGTACTCCCTGGAATCGAGATCCACGTGACGGGCGCGCCGCGCTGCCGCGTGAGCCCAGGCGTCCAGCTCGTCAAGAGCATCGACATGCAGGCCGCGGCGGCCGTTCGCCTCCGCGACTCGCTGGCTGGACAGGACGCGGATGCGAAGTTCATCGGGGCCCTGCCCGACCTTGAGGTGCCGATTAGTGACGAGGCGCCCCGCATCGTGGTGCCACCCGTGCAGGGTTCGATCTTCCCGGGCATCCGGAGCGTACCCGTCCAAGTTTGGCTGGATGGCCGGATCTACCGCACCGTCAGCGCCGACTTTGAGGTCGCGATCTGGCAGCGCCGCGCGATTCTTCGACGGGCCGTTGGCCCGGGTGAGTCGCTGCACGCCGGCCTCTTTGAGGTCAAGCGCGTCCCCGTGACCGACGCCCGGGGCATGCAGGCCCTCGCCGCGACGGAGCTAGGCGGCGCGGTCGCTCTCAAGGGCATGGCCGCTGGCACATCGATCACCGAGCGCGACGTCCACCGTGAGGTAGTCATGCGCCGCGGTGACCACGTGACCGTCCACGTCATCAAGGGCAACGTCCACGTCAAGGACGTCGGCATCGTCAGCGCCAGCGGGCGCATGGGCGAGCGAGTAGCCGTTGTTCTTCAGTCCACTGGCCGAGAGCTCACGGCCACCGTCCGCGGTCCCAAGTCCGTCGAGGTTCGAATCAAATGAGACAACTCTGCACGCTTCTGGTCGCCCTTGCAGGCGTCCTCCTCCTTCTTGCGCCCGGGGCTAACGCCCAGCGCCGCGGGTCGATCTACGACCCTGTGCGTGGGCCCATCTCGCCGATCGCGGACAAGACGGCCCATCGGGTCGGTGACCTTGTCACGGTCATGATCAACGAGAACCAGGACGTCAAGAACGAGGCGAAGACCGACCTCGCGAAGACCAGCTCGCTTAATTACCAGCTGCTCGACTTTGACGTCAAGCCAGATGCCTTCTCGACGCTACCTAGCGTCTTCGCGCAGAAAGACGACGCGTTCGGTGGCTCGGGAAACTACGAGCGCACCGGTGAATTCGAGGCGCGCCTTACGGCGATGGTCGTGGACGTGCTTCCCAACGGAAACATGGTCATTGAGGGCCGTCGCGAGATTCGCATCGACCAGGAGCGCAAGGTGCTCGAGTTCCGTGGGATCGTCCGCAGGTACGACGTCACGCGCATGAACACCATTGAGTCCGAGCTCGTCGCCGACGCCTACGTCTCTTATATCGGCAGCGGCCCGCTCTCGCGCACCGGCGAGCGTCGCGGCCTGGCTGGCTGGCTCTACAACGCCATTGATTGGATCTGGCCCTTCTGATGACAATTTCCACACTCATGCTTACGGCGGTGGCTGCTATCAGCCTCGCGCAGTCCTCACGCGACGGCGTCATTCGCCCCGAAGTGACCGCTGTCCAGGCAACGCGCGCGGCAGCTGTGGCAGCCGCCCAGCAAGCGGCCGATGCGCGTATCCGTGCGCAGGCGCTGCTTAACGTGCGTCGCCGCCAGGCGGCTGTGGCCGTGACCGGCAAGCCCACCGTGGCTACGCAGCTCGCGAGTCGCGCGGGTCTTCTTGCGCCGGCGTCGAGCCAGGGGGCTCAGGAGGCTCCGCTCTCGCAGGTGCCAGCGGCCGCGCCTGGGGTAGGTCCAGTAACAGGCCCTATTACAGGCCCTGGGGCGAGCCAGTTCCAAACCCAGTTTCCAACGATTCAGGCCCCGACGCAGCCCTCGGGCGCCTCGACGGCGACCTACCGTCGTCCGCCCCGTGTCCAGGTGGGTCGTCGCGCAGGCACCGACTTTGAGAGTCGCGTGCATTCGCCGATCCGCAGCCTCATCGGCGTACGCGGTATGGAGGAGAACGTCATCGAAGGCATCGGTCTTGTGACCGGCCTCGACGGCACCGGCGACTCGGGAGCCCTGGTAACCCAGCTTCTCGCCAACAGCCTTCTCGCCAAGAACATCAACATCGCCCCGGCCCTTCTCTCGGCGGCCAACATCGCGGTTGTCCACGTTGAAGCGATCATCCCCCCGGGCACCAAGCCGGGCCAGAAGATTGACGTCAGCGTCTCAGCGATCGGCGACGCAGACAGCCTCTACGGCGGACGGCTCACGATCTCCGAGCTCACCGACGTCACGGGCCTCACCGTGTACGCCACGGCATCCGGTCCGGTAACGACCGGAGGCTTCACGGCGAGCGGCAGCGGTGCCACCGTCAAGAAGAACCACAACACCGTGGGGACGCTTGCTATGGGCGGCACGGTCCAGCGCGAAATTCCGACGAGCGTCGTCTCGGAGCACGGCTACATCTATCTGGACGCCAAGCACGGACAGGCGAGCCTCGGCAACACGGTGCGCATCGCGGAGGCCATCAATCGCCTCTACCCCGATACGTCCCACGTCATGCCCGACGGTCGTACCGTTCGCATGGCCGTGCTGGAAGGCATTCCTGAGTACCAGGTTGTCGCCTACCTGGACAGGGCCCTCAGCCTCGAGATCGAAACGGACAACCTGGCGCGCATCGTGATCAACGAGCGCACCGGAGTCATCGTCATGGGTGGAAACGTCCGCCTGCGGCCCGGCGTGATCCACCACGGAACCATTGTGGTGACGGTGGCGGAAACGCCTGAGGTCAGCCAGCCAGGCCCCTTCTCCCAAGGGGAAACCGTCGAGCTCCCGCGCACAGCGCTGGACGTTCAGGAGGAGCAGGCTCAGATGGTTCTGATCGGTGGGGCGACGTCCCTCGAAGAAGTGGTCGAGGTGCTCAACGTGCTCGGCGCTACGCCGCGCGACATGGTGGCGATCCTCGAAGCCATGCTTGATGGCGGTCTCCTCATTGCAGACCTGAGGAGAATCTGATGGAGGGCCTAACTCTCGGAAGCGCCTCGTCGGCGCAGCAAAACAACCTCGTCAATGGCCGTATCTCGCGCATCGATCGGAATGGCGGAAAAGAAGGCGACCCCGAGGTCGTGGCCCAGGAGATCGAATCGCTCTTCGCGACCTTGCTCGTCTCCGAGATGCGCAAGGGGCTCGGCGAAGGGTTCTTCGGCAGCGGCGCAGGCTCGGACACCTTCAACGGTTGGTTCGATGAGGAGATTGGCGCGTCGCTTTCGGCCCGGGGCTCACTGGGCCTTGCAGATCAGGTC
>JBLIHL010000463.1:0-5161 GCA_047635895.1 Paracoccaceae bacterium
CTTTCCCGACCCGAGCTGTCCCCTAACAGGCCCGGTGCTGGCCTCCACCGCCGCGGCGGAATCGTCCTCGGGAAGCTGATCGGCAAGCTCTCCCTGGTTCTCCTCGGGTTCATCGCCCTCTTCGAAACGGTCCCGCGCTTCGTGAACATCCCGGGGCTCGAGCCCGAGACCCTGAATCCCGTCTACCTGGCCAGCCGGGCCCACCAAAAGTTCGAGCCTCACCCGTACCTCATCCTGACGCCCAAGGAGGGCTCGTACGGCAAGCTGACGAAGAAAGGGATTACCCACAGCCCAAACGGCTTCCGCGGCAAGAACTTCCGCTGCAGAAGCCCGAGGGCGGCCTTCACATCGCCTGCATCGGCGGCTCCAGCACGTACGGAACCGGCCCCACCGCGGACGCCTTCACCTGGCCCGCGCGCCTGCAGTCGATCCTCTCGGAGAAGCTCCAAGGCCGGCACGTCGAAGTGCTGAACGGCGGCACGCCGTCGTGGAACAGCTTCGAGTCCCTCAGCAACCTAGCCTTCCGCGTCCTCCCCTACGAACCGGACGTCGTCATCATCTACCTGTCCACCAACGACGCCGAGTGCGCGATCTGGCCAGACCCGACGTTCGACAACCGTCACTACCGCGTCAGTTGGTCCACCTAATGCCCCTCGCCCATCGAGCCGATCCTCGAAGAGAGCTTCCTCTACCTGGCGTGGCGCAGGTATGCGACGGACTACCTCAGCCAGCGCGCCGACGTCGGCTTCGTCACCAAGATGGTCCCAGGAGGCGAGGTAGGCGTCGCGCTCAAGCATAAGCAGGTCCCGATCGAGCTCGATTCCCCTCCGGACACCGGCTTCATCAACTTCCAGCGCAACCTAATTTCGATCGTCGCGATCGCCCGCGCCCACGGCGCCACGCCGGTTCTCATGACCCAGGGCATCTTCTCGCCCGCCCCCGCAGGCAACGGCCTGAACTCGGGCCAGACGCGGCGGGCCGCCCAAGCACGTATAACCGAGGTCGTGCGCTCCGTCGCCAAAGACCGCGAAGTCCCTCTTGTGGAAATGAAGCCGGTTCTCGAATCCGCAGTGGCTCTACAGATCGAACAGAAGGGTAAGCAATCCCTCTTCGAGGGCAGTGCCCACCTCTCGGACGACGGAACCGCCCTTCTGGCGACCACGCTCGCCGAAGAACTCCGCCGCCTGAGCATCCTTTGAATTCAAACTCGCCCCTGCCGGCGGTCCGCGCCCTCCACCTTCTCCCCCACCAGGGCGTGGGTGGTGTGCAGCGCTTCGTCATTGAGCTGGTCCGCCACGAACGGATGGACCAGGCCGCCGATGAGCTCGTCCTGACGGACCGTCCCCTCAACGTCGAGACCGACTTCCTCGCGCCCGCGACGCCCGTGCACTTCCTCGGCCTCGTGGAAGAGAAGCTCAAGCGCCGCGCAGAACGTCTCGCGGACCTCGCGGAGTCTCGATCCGCGCGTACCCTGGTGGTGTACCAGGCTCGCGACCTGGCCCTGGCGCTTGCGGCGAAGGCCCACGCGAGCCATGACCTGCGCATCGTCACCCACCTCTTCGACGGGCCTGAGGGCTTCTCGCCTTCCTCCGGAAGCCTACTCCGAGCGTTCCGCCCCCGCGAGGAACTCCGCAGCGTCGATCGCTTCTTCGTCGCGAGCCCCGCGCTCGTCGCCCCCTGGAACGCAGCCGGCGCGGAGGCCGAGGTACGCCTCGCCGCCATCGACATCCAGCGATTCCACCCCCAGCAGGTCCAGTCGTCCTGGCGTGCTGCGCGCCTACCTGATCCAGAAACGCTCCTCATCGGCTCACTCATGCGCGCGGAGGCAGAGAAGGGCCAAGACGTGCTCATCGCCGCCGTCAACAGGAGGCACGCCGCAGGCCGCCCTACCGCCCTGATGCTCGTCGGCGACGGATCGCTTCACCCCGCCCTGCGCGAGCAGGCCAAGGCGTCCGAGACCCTCTTCGTGCGTCGTCGCGTCCTCGACGCCCCTGGCTTCTTCGGGCGGATCGATGCGTTCGCCCTGCACTCCCCGTCTGAGCTCGTCCCCATGGGCTTACTGGAGTCTCTTGCATGCGGCCGAGCCGCCACTGTGGCCGATCCGGGCGGCGTCGCCGCCCTCGTGGGCATGGAGGGAGCACTCTTCACGCCACCCGGTGACGTCGACGCAGTCATCGAAGCCTTCGATCGCCTGGACGAACCCGGCTTCCGTCAGTCCCTTGGTGAGGCCGGCCGCCAGCGAGCCGTCGAGCACCACAACCTGGGTCAGCTGCGCTCCGCGCTCGCACCCGACTTCGCCTGACATCAACTGGCCTCGTGGCGAGAGCTACTCGAAGACGACTTCGACCGCGTTCGTGGTGTTGGTCGTCGTTGCACCCGTCCCGTCATGGTCGCGGTACCAGCATTGGAACATCAGAGTCTGCCCCACGGACGCTGAAACCGTCCCACCACCCATCGCCGTGGGCAGCGCTCCCAGGTCCACGTGCAGGCATGCATCGCCCGCGACCCCAGCGGAGAGCACCTCGCCTGGCCCGGCGAATCGCGCGACCTGTCCGGCCAGGCATAGCACGCCCATGCCACCGCCGAAAGGATCCACCATGCCGCGGGCAGGTGCGATCATGAAGAGCACGTTAGCGGTGGGCGGCAGGCTCTCCGCCAGCAGCGTGAGCTGGTTGTCCGCCACGACGCTCGACCCAATCGCGCTGAGCGAAGCGAAGAGGCCGAGCGAGTTCTGATGGACGTCACAGTAAGCGGTACCAACCTCCGAACGGAGAACGAAGCGAAGCAGCGCCTGACCGATGCGCTGGCCCAGATCATCCTTCAGCGTCGCCACTACGAAGAGCTCGCGCGCATCGCTGAGGAACAGGTCATCATCCCCGAACGAGTCGATGAACACGTCGTCGTCAAGGAGTCCGTTCCCATCTAGATCGACGGCATCGCTCTCGCGGGCGACCTCTTCGGTGTTGTTCAGCACGAGGACGGCGTCGAGGGCCGAATCCACGTGATCGGTCATGCCCGCCACCACGTAGTCGCCGTTCGCGTTGCCAACGTGCCCAAAGAAGCAGCCGTCAAGAAGGGCGTCGCTCCAGCGCTCGGTGCTGCCCGGGATAGCGAGCGACCCCGTCACGGCGATCAGCGCACCATCGCGTACGACCCAGTCTTGATTCGTTTGATCGTTGTCCCCGCGCGCGTACCAGTGGCCAGCAGCGTCCATGGAAACGCCCTTGAGCCCGCTGCTATCTATCGCCTCGGCGAACCCGGAATTGGGCACGGGCGAGCCCTCTTGGAGGACCACTGCCCCGTTCACAATCACCACGTCATCCGAGGCGCCCGACCCCTCTAGATCCCCCTGCACCAGCCACTGCAGCCCGTCACCGGACGTCCAAAAGTCGCCCAGATCAAAGTTATCCATCGATCGTGAGGATCCCCCCGCCTGGCCCGTGGGCGCAGACACGCCCTTGCGCAGCAGCACTTGGCCTCCGAGGACGATCGCGTCGTCGTCGACGTCAGGCGTCGCGGTGCCGTCGAGCCCATCCGCCGCGTAGCCCACCGTCCCGTCGTCCAGCAGCACGCCCGAGTCGATGATGTCATCGAGGAGCGCACCGCTGCCGCCGGGTAGCGCCTCCCCCTCGCGAGCGCTGAAGCCCCAGACGCCCGCGATCCGCGTAGCGACGTAGTCGTCCGCAACGGTCCCCGACGTGTTGGTGCTGAGCGCCACGTCTCCTCTCGCGTTCACCGCGCAGCGCGTGTCGATGGTGCCGCAGTTCTCAGCCCCGCCCGTCCACGGAGCCGGCGCGCCCTCCTGGATCACGAGCTCGCCGTTGACGATCAGGCACTCATTCCGGGCCGAAGGCAGATCCGCCAGCGCCGTAATGGCCCAGTAGCCCGCGGGGTGCCCGTAAACCCGATCAAAGTGGTTCGTGAGCAGGCCCGGTTCGAACTCAACGCCGACCAGGCCGGGGACCTGCGCGCTCACCGACCCAGGCACGTTACTGAAGACGACGGACGGAGCACCGGACCCGAGGCCAGCGGCCGCCGTTCCAGCAGTCACGCCGAAGGGAGGAGCGTCGCCGAAGCGGCCGCCGCTCAGCACGTGGGCGTCCTGGAAGGCTGCCGCAGGCAGCGCCGTCATCGCTAGAGCTGAGACGAAGAGAATCGATTGTGGAAGTGCCATGGGGCGCTTCTCCTTTGGGAATCAAGCCGTGGAAGGTCAAGGCGACGCACACGCGCCGCTCCGCTTCCCAGACCGATCGATTCCCCGGGCGGTTACACCCGATCGCCCCCCTTTTCCAG
Organism: Paracoccaceae bacterium; assembly: GCA_047635895.1. Classification (GTDB taxonomy): domain Bacteria; phylum Planctomycetota; class UBA1135; order UBA1135; genus Saltatorellus. The sequence continues at coordinate 4,294 of JBLIHL010000463.1, forward strand.
AGACACCCTCAGCCGGCATCCCATGAATGATGCGGGCTCAGAACGGGTTCGTTGCGAAGACCGAGAACTCCGGGACGAAGCCCCGCGGATCCGTGACCAGCGCACCGGCCACCGCGTCCGCGATGTCCTCGGGGATCAGCTTCTTTGGGTTCGGCTCCTGGGAGCCGCCCGCGCGGCGCGAGAAGTCCGTGACGACCTCGCTCGGGTTGCAAAGAACGACGCGCACGTCGTGGCGGCGCAGCTCGTCGCGCCAGCACTCCGTCATGCCGCGCAGCGCGAACTTGGAGGAAGCGTAGGCTGAACCGCGCGCAAACCCCTTGACCCCCGCCGTCGACGCAATGTTGACGATCGTGCCCGAGCGCTGCTCGACCATGTGCCGCGCGGCGGCCTGGCCGACCATGAACGCACCAAGCACGTTCGTGCGCCAGATCGACTCCATGTCCTCAGGCGTCGTCTCGAGAAGCGTCCCAAAGCGCCCGAAACCAGCGTTGTTGATCAAGATATCGATGCCGCCCTCTTCCTTGGTGAACGTCTCGACGATGCGCTGCGCGTCAGACTCCTGAGCGACGTCGCCCTGGATTCCACGGGTGCCGAGCTCCGCGCACGCGGCGTCGAGGGCCGCCTGGTCGCGACCGTTGATCGCTACGACGGCCCCGAGGCTCTTGAGCTTGGCCGCGATGGCCTTGCCGATGCCGCTGCTGCCGCCGGTAACGAGGACGCGCTTGCCCTGGAGGGCGGTTCCGTAATCAGACATGTGGGTTTCTAGTTGAGCGGGGAAATGAAGGGGGGACTATCGGCGCCGGCGCCGCCTCGCGCGCGCCGTCGCAGGCGCGGTCAGCGGATCATCGGGCCAAGGATGTTTGGGGTA
>JBLIHL010000464.1:0-5125 GCA_047635895.1 Paracoccaceae bacterium
GTTTCAGGGACGGCGAGTTCGGTGGAGCCAGGGCTGCACGCGAGGAACGGTGCCGCGTGTTGGTGATCGGTGGCGGTGTTGCAGGCCTGAGCGCTGCGTGGCGGCTCGCGCGCGCTGGGGTTGACGGCATTTCGATCGCCGAGCTCGGGGGCGAGATCGGCGGCACCTCGCGCGGCGGGGCCATGGAGTCGCAGGCCGGCGGTGCGCTGCGCTGTCCGTTCGGTGCGCACTACCTGCCCCAGCCAAGGACTGAACAGCGAGCGGTTGCGGCGTTCCTGAAGGACGCGGGGATCTCGATCGGAGAGACCCAAGATGGGCGCGTGGCCGTTCCGGACCGGCTGCTGGTTCGCGACCCCGCCGAGCGAATTGCGGCGCTTGGGTACTTCGAGGAGGGGCTCTGGATGCGCGCCGGGATTCACCCCGAGGACGACGCCTCGCTGGACCGCTTTGAATCGCTCACGGAGGACCTCATGCGCGTGGATGGAAGCGGGCAGCGGCTCTTTGATCTTCCGCTGCGACGCTCGTCGACGGAGGCGCGTGAGCTCGATAGCGTGAGCGCAGCGGACTGGGCGGCGGCGAACGGCTTCGAATCCGAGCGCATGCGCTGGTACCTCGAGTACGCGACGCGCGACGACCTCGGCGCCTCGCTGGCGGATACTTCCGCATGGGCGATGCTCCACTACTTCACGGCGCGGGTGGACCTGGCGACGAAGGAGAGCGCCAACTATCTCACCTGGCCCGACGGCAACGCGCGCCTGGTGCGCGGTCTGGAGGGTCTGATCGAACCGTCACTCTCTCGGATGGCGACGGGGGAGATTGCCGTGTCGGTGACGCCCGGCGAAAAGAGCGCCTCGGCCGTCACGGTGAATGTCGCCACGGGGGAGGCTACGCACTGGACGGCGGACGCGATCGTTCTGGCGACGCCGCAGTTCGTGACGCGGCGGCTTCTGCGCGAAGACCCCGCCGCGGATGACCGTGCCGCCTTCCGCTACAGCCCTTGGCTGGTGGCGAACCTGCACCTCTCGGAGCGGCCGGAGTCGCGCGGGTTCCCGTACGCCTGGGACAGCGTGCTCTACGGCAGTCCCAGCCTCGGCTACGTGGACGCGAGCCACCAGCTCGATCGCGCGGACGAGCTGGATACCGTCTGGACCTGGTACCTGCCGGTCATTGATTCCGATGAGCGTGGAGCCCGCGAGGCGCTCCTCGCGCGGCCCTTTGAATCATGGCGCGATGCGATCCTCAGCGACCTGCGCATGGCCCATTCGAACATCGACGAGGTGGTCACAAAGATCGACGTTTGGCGCTGGGGTCATGCGATGGTCAAGCCGACGCCGGGATCGGTCTGGGGTGGCATGCGTCAGCGAGCGGAGGCCTCCATGGGGCGGCTGCATTTCGCGCATTCGGACCTGTCCGGGATCGCGCTCTTCGAGGAGGCAAACTGGCAGGGGACGCGCGCGGCCGAGGGCATCCTTGGGCAGCTGGGGATCGAGGATCCTTCGCTCCTGTGAGCGCGGACACGGCGCCAGAAGGTCGAGCTGAAGGGGGCGCGGCGGGCCGCATCCCAAGATCCGGCTGGATCCTGGGTCCGCTCGGGGATCTCGCCATCTTCACCGGTCCGGTGCTCGCGGCGCTGGGGCTGATCGGGCTCGCATGGTCGAACGGAACGCTCCACCGAGAGATGCCGCCGTGGATGTTTGCGCTGCTCGTGATCGCCTGCGACGTGGCGCACGTCTATGCGACGGCGTTTCGCGTGTACCTGGATCCAGAGCGTTTCAAGGCGCGGCCGGGGCTCTATCTCGGCGTGCCGGTCCTTTGCTTTGCGGCTGGGGTCCTGGCCTATGGCGTCAGCCCGTCGTTCTTCTGGCGCGTGCTCGCTTACCTCGCCGTCTGGCACTTCATTCGCCAGCAGTGGGGATGGGTCGCGTTCGCACGGGCCAAGGCCGGTGAGGGGCTGGTCGACAGGCGGCTGGACCAGGTCACTATTTACGCGGCGACGGTGTATCCGCTTCTGTACTGGCACACGCATCTGCCGCGTGAGTTCAGCTGGTTCGTCGAGGGCGACTTCGCCGGACTGCCCGCGGCGCTGAACACGCTTGCCCTGGCTGGGCATTGGGCCGTGATGGCGGCGTTCGCGGCGCGGCAGGTCCAGCGCGGACTGCGCGGACTCGGGGTCAACTGGGCCAAGGTGCAGATCGTGGCTACGACCTGGGTCGCCTGGTACGGCGGCATCGTTCTCTTGAACTCGGACATCGCCTTCACCGCGCTCAACGTTCTGAGCCACGGCGTGCCGTACCTGGCGGTTGTCTGGACGATCGAGCGTCGTCAGGTGGGGGAGCGTCGGCCGCCGCTGGCGCGCTTCTTTCAGCCGCGCCTGGCGGTGCTGCTCCTGAGCGTTTTGGTGCTGATCGGCTACTCCGAGGAATGGCTCTGGGACGTGCTCGTTTGGCGCGATCATCCCACGCTGTTTGGCCATGTCAGCGACGGGGCGCTCCCGGCGACGCTCCTCGGGCTCGTCGTGCCCTTGCTGGCCACGCCGCAGGCGACGCACTACGTGCTGGACGGCTCGCTCTGGAAGCGTCGCAAGCACCGCGACCTGGACGAACTGTTGCGCACATGACGTTTCACCGCTGGAGAGATTGGATCGTGGACTCTGTCCGCAGATCCGCCTGGGCGCCTGTGGCCGTTGTGGCGGCGCACCTCGTGATCTCCAAGGGAACGCGGGGCTACGCGACCTACGCGAGTCTGGACATCTGGATGCACTTCCTCGGCGGTGTGGCGATCGCGCTCTTTTTCTGGCGGGCGGTCCGGAGCGACGCCGGGGCGCGGGTGTTGGGTCAGCTAAGCCTTAGCGGCCAAGTGGTGCTCACCTGTGCGCTCTCAGGGACCGCCACGGTCGTGTGGGAGTGCGCGGAGTGGACGACCGATCGTCTGGGAGTCACCCACGCCCAGGCGGGGCTGCCGGACACGATGCTGGATATGACGATGGGGCTGGCCGGGGCGTTGCTGGTTCTCGGCTGTGGCGTGGGCAGTCAGCGAAGGGGCGCCGTTTGAGGGGCTCATGGCGGGGTCGGGCGGCCTGCAGGTGAGTACTCACATGTGATCGCTTGGTGATCGCGATGGGCATTGAGCGATCATATATGATCGTTTTAATAGAGATTGTGGCTCGATGCGGCCCGGGGAGCTCTGAGGCGATCAAATGTGAGTGATTCGGGGTCTATTTCGGCATGAAACGATCGATAATGATCATATGAAGATAGAGCAGCTGACACCGCAGCCGGCCATTCTGCTGGAGCTTGGCGAACGGCTAGCCCGTGTTCGAAAGCGCCAGGGGATGACCCAGGAGGCGCTAGCCGAGGAGGCGGGCCTCGGGGTGGCGACCGTGCGTCGGATCGAGGACGGCAGCGACAGTCAGCTGGGTTCCTGGATCAAGCTCCTCAAGGCGCTTGGCATGGAGGGTGCCATCGATGGCCTTCTTCCTGAGATGTATCAGTCGCCCATGGCCGAGGCGCTGGGGGATGAATCTGATCGTCGTACCCGGATCCAGGTTGACGGTGAGTCGGCCTTTCAATGGGGCGACGAAAAGCCGTGACGACCGCCACGGTGAAACTCTGGGGGACGTCGGTGGGGTACGTGTCGATGGATCGGGAGGAGCGTTTTGCGCGCTTCGAGTTCGATCCAGCGTTCGCCAACTCCCGAATGGAGCTGGCTCCGCTGGCGATGCCTCTGCAGGCACACAGGATCTATCAGTTCTCCGGGCTGCCGCCGCGCTCCTTCCACGGCCTACCGGGGCTGCTCTCCGACAGCTTGCCCGACCGCTACGGCAACAGCCTCATCGATGTCTGGCTGGCACGGACCGGGCGCGACGCCCGTGACTTTAATGCCGTGGACCGGCTCTGCGCCACCGGCGTCCGAGGCATGGGCGCCCTGGAGTTCGAGCCGTCGACGGGTCTGATGGAGCTACCAGGGAAGGCCCTCGAGATCCGAGAGCTTGTCGAGCTTGCCTCTCTTGCGTTCGCTCGCAAGGAAGCACTCGATACTCAGCTCACGCGTGAGGGTAGCGAGGACGCGCTGCTCGACATTCTGAGGGTGGGAGCGTCGGCCGGCGGTGCCCGCGCGAAGGCGGTGATTGCCTTTCAGCCGGAGACAAAAGAGGTTCGTTCTGGGCAGCTTAAGTTGCCGCCGGGGTTCGAGCACTGGCTCATCAAGTTCGACGGCGTCGAGTTCAACGGCGACTGGGGAGCCGCGGATCCCGCCGGCTACGGCGTGCTTGAGTACTCGTACTCACGGGTAGCGCGAGCGTGCGGCGTGGAGATGTCGGAGTGTGCGCTGTTGGAAGAGAACGGTCGCCGGCACTTCATGACGAAGCGCTTCGATAGGGACCCAGAAGGCCGCAAGATGTTCATGCAAACACTCGGGGCCGTTGCTCACTTCGACTACTACGAGAGCGGCCGTCATTCCTATGAGCAGCTCTTCCTCACGATGAAGCAGCTGCGCATACCGCAAGCGCAGATCGAGCAGCAGTTCCGGCGGGTCGTCTTTAATCTGGTGGGTTGCAACCAGGACGACCACGTGAAGAACTTCGCCTTCATGATGGATCGCAAGGGGCGCTGGAGCCTCTCTCCGGCCTATGACCTGTGTCACTCCGAGGGCAGCGACTTCACGCGGCATCACCAGCTCAGCGTCAACGGGAAGACGAATGGCTTTGACATCGCTGACCTCAAGGCCTTGGGCGAGTACGCCGACCTTCCGCGCGGGCGTGAGAAGCTGATCCTCGGGCAGGTCTGCGACGCGTTCGCCGGCTGGGCCGCGTTGGCCAAGGAGCTCGGCGTGCCGGCGGCGCTGCAGGAGCACGTGCAAAGAACCCTGCGGCTGTGCTGGTGAGTGCTAGCGTGTGTTCTTGTGTCGTGATTTTGTGTCGTGATCTCGTGTCGTGCCGCCTTGCCCGAAACCGTCCCACGCGTCCGCAGGACGCCCGGGCCATAGCGCGTGCTCCGCAGGAGCTCGTGCGGCCCGGCGCGAGGCCCCGCCCTCGCGGCCCCTCCGGCGAGGAGGCCCGTGCGGCAGCACGCCCGTCCGGCGAGGACGCCTGCGCGGCGAGCGCACAGGGACATAATCGCTCCAGCGC
>JBLIHL010000465.1:0-5118 GCA_047635895.1 Paracoccaceae bacterium
GGTGAAGGCTTCCCCGCTGGAATCGATCGCATCGAGCTGTGCCGTCGGCACGTCCACGCGGAGCGGATCGATGGTCCATACGAACAGGCCGCGCTCGAGGTCACTGCCGATGACGGTGCCGCTCGGCAAGTTGGGGTAGCAGCTCCACAGCCCGTTGAACGACTCCTTGGTGAGGTCCGGCGCCGTATCGAAGAACGCGATCTCTTCGGGATCGTCGGGCGATGAGGCGATGTCAAGCACGCGTAGGCCGGACGTGTAGTTGGCCTGGTAGAGGTAGCCGTCACGCTCGTACATGTTGTGGCTGATGCTCGGCACGCCGTTATCGAATGATCCGACGAAGCTGACGTTCGAGGGGTCCGTTACGTCGAACACGCGCGTGACCGTGGTGTGAACGCCGGCGCGCTCATCGAGCTCGTCGCCGAGGTAGAAGCGCGTTCGGTCGGCGGACAGCCAGCCCTGGTGGCTGTAGCGCCGATCGGGGTAGGCGATCTGGCTCAGGACCTGGATGTTCGATTTGTCTGTGACGTCGAGCACGGTGAGGCCGGTGTCGCCCGAGCCATTGTTGAAACCGCTGCAGCAGTACGCGACCTGGCGCCCGGAGAAGGGGCCCGATGTGTACGTGACGACCTGGGCGTCATGGACGTAGCGCGAGCTCCAGGACCCGACGAACTGCGGCTGGCTCGGGTTGGCGAGGCTGTAGATCCGCAGGCCGTTACCGCTGCCGCCGGTCCGATAGAGGAAGCCGCTATCGACGTCGATCGCCACGTTATGCGTCGCGTCGGTGCCCTGGCCCGTGATGGTGCTCTCCAGGGTTACAACGCCCGCGTCGACGCCGGAGAGGTCGATGACCTGGATGCCACTGCCGCCCTCGCTGACGGAATAGGCTCGATCGCGGTAGACCTTGACGTCGCGCCAGAGGCTCGACGGGCCGACGATGCGCTCGATGACCTGCGCGTTGCCGGGGTTTGTGACCTCCACGATCACCGTCGCGTTCGATGTGCCGATCAGTGCGTACTCGCGGCCCGAGGGCGAGGCGTAGCCCCAGCAGTCGTTGCCCGAGTCGTTGGCGCCACCCAGGTCGCCGAGCGTCAGCCAGGACTCGAGTCGCACTCCCTGGGCCGTGAATTCGAGTGGGCCGCCTGCGCCCTGGCGATCGTTCGCCAGGGCAGCGCGGCGGAAGCCCGATCCCTGGATGGCCGGCCTGCGATCAAAGATCTTCGGGTCGTCCTCGTGGAGCGCAGGAGACGCCAGCGCGGCCGATGCGAACCCTTCCGCCAACAGGAGGCCCAGCGAGAGCTGCAGCGTGAGTCGCAGCGAGTGCTTCAGCGAGGATCCCAGGGCTGTAGCGAAGGTGGGCGATTCGTGATCAGGGAAGAGCTTGGCGGCGTGGGGCATGGATCGAATTCAGTGGGGAGCAGGTCTGAGCTGTTCGTGACGGCCAGTGAAGGACGTACGGTCAACCCGTTCGGTTCCCACATGACGCCTTTCGCGGCCCGCCGCGGGTAGCGAAACCCGGCGTCAATCTGTGGTCGTCTCCTCTCCAGATTGACGCAGGGCTGCCTGTTCTGCGTCGTCGACCGTGACGGCTTCTATGGTCCTCGCACTCCAGGCGATCTCAGCCGCCGCTGGCACGAGTCGATGGGGTGAGTCAGGGTCCGCCGCAAGGGGCCATGGGCCCGTCCTTGACGGGTTCTCCGGCCCAGCGAGAAGCCGCACCGGAAGGCCCACGGAGGCGGCGATATGTGCCGGGCCACTGTCGCTCACCAGGATCTGCCCGTCCCGTTCTGCGACGGCGTGGAGCAGCGCGCAGAGATCCCGCAGCCCGCGCTGGCCCACCAAGTGAGCCGCCTTCGGAACGGCCTGTTCCAGAGCGCGCCCCGTTTCTGCCTCGCCGGGTCCGGTGAGAAAGAGCACCCGCTCACCGCGGCGCACCAGGCGAGACCCGAGCTCCTCGAAGCGGCTCGCCGGCCACGTGCGCGGGTCGCCGGCGACGCCGGGGTGCAGGACCGTCACGTGGTCCGCCGCGTGGGGGCCGAGGGCGTTCGTGAGCAGTGCACTTCCTCGCTTGATCTCCGCCTCCGTGAGGCAGGGATCGATGCGCTCGGTCGCCCCGGCCGTCCCCATGACAAAGGCTGCGATCGAGCGACAGAGTGGAACGAGATGACGGGCCTCGGGCGCGCTTGACTCGGCCTCGCCAGGCGCAGGTGCGGGCACGTGCACGAGTCCGGCGATGCGGGCGGCTACTGGCTCCTGCCAGGCACTTCGCTCGAAGCCGTAGCGCCTGGGCGCGCCGGAGAGCCGCATGCAGACGGCGCTCTTCCAGTTTCCTTGCGCGTCGAGCGCGATGTCCGGTCGCCAGGCCCGCATCTCCGATCGAATTCGCGGCCATGCGCGTGCGCCGCCCCGCCGGTCAAAGGGGAAGACCTTGGCGAAGGGCTCGACCAGCGCCGCAAACTCCGGCTGAATCGCCCAGCCGATCTCGGCGCCTGGCCATGCCGAGTGAATGGCGTGGACCAGGGGCAGTGCCTGCGCCACATCGCCCAGGTGGGACATGCGGACGATCAGGACGCGTCGGGGGGGCGGTTCAGGCGAGATCACGGGGTCGATGGAGTCTGAGAGGCAAGTTGCTCCAACCATCATGGCAACGATCGGCCCTACAATCCTCCCCATGATCCGAAGGATCTCTACCAAGTGGCTGCTCGCCGTTCTCGCCGTCGTCGTTCTTCCGTTCCTCGGGTTCGCGTATTTCGTCGATTCCTTCGTCTCACAGCGCTTCTCGGAGGACGTCGTGGGCTACCACCTCCTCGGCCATGCCGCCGAGCTGGCCGAGCGGCTCGACATGATCCTCGTGGAGCGGAGGAAGGATGCTCAGGTCCTCTCCGCAATCCAGGACGTGAGCTACTGCCTGGCGGGGCAATACGGAGAGCCATCGGAGTCCAAGCTGTCGGACTCGGACATCTTCGGGAGATCCGCGGAGCAGATCTTCAACGAGTTCGTGAGCGAGATTGGTTCCGCCGACTTCGTCCTGGCGCTGGGGACCGATGGAGCCGTCGTGGCCTCGAGCAGGCTCGATAGTTCTGGTCAGGGACTCGATCACTACACGACGGACGCGATTAGCACTTACTCGTGGGCAGAGGCTCCCTGGTTTCAGACGGCTCTCGCCGAGGGGGCGGCCTCCATCGATGTCACGCAGTTTGGGCTCGTCAACGAAGGGGGCGACGTCCCCATCGAGAATGGCTATCACTTTGGCTTCGCCCATCGCGTCATGGGCAAGCGCACGACCTTCGGCTCCGTTGTTCCGGTCGGGGTCGTCGTCACGCTGATTCCCTGGTCGATCGTCCAGAACCAAACGTCCACCTTCGGCGTCCGGCAGCGAAAAGAACAGCTCGACCCTCTCAAGTCGGAGAATCTCTACGCCTCGTCCTACGCCTGGGTCTGGGCAGACGATGCACGAACCATCCTCGCGCACAAGAATCGCTCGCTCTACGGCATGCACGTGGATGAGCCACCGGTGGACCTGCCCAAGATGGTCGAGGCCGTGGGCAAGCTGAAGTGGGGGATGTACCCGGAGTACGACTTTTTAGGCGAACACAAGAAGGCGGCCTTCCGCCGCGGACTTTCCCGCGAACTCGGCGGGTTTGGCTGGGTGATCGGCGTCGGCGTGGACACCAGCGATATCGACGGGCCGATCCGCAGCATGACCGTCACGATCGCCAAGGCGAGCGCGCTCGTGCTGCTGCTTGCCGTTGTGGTCACCTTCGTCGTGGCTCGACGCACGACCCAACCCATCCAGGACCTTGAGGCGTTCACCCGCCGGGTGGCCAGCGGCGATCTCGATGCGCAGGTTCCGGTCCATGGTCACGACGAACTCTCGGATCTGGCGCGCTCCTTCAACCGGATGACGCTGCGGCTAAAGGAGAATAGCGACCAGCTCGTCAAGGCTGAGAAGGATGCCGCCTGGCGCGAGATGGCGCGACAGGTCGCCCATGAGATCAAGAACCCGCTGACGCCGATCCAGCTCTGGGCTTCGCTCCTCAAGCGCGCCCACGACGATCGTTCGCCCGAGTTCGAAGGGATCTTCGTCAAGGCCATCGACGTGATCCAGCGCCAGGTCCGGACCATGCGCGACATCGCCAAGGACTTCTATCGCTTCGCCGGCGAGCATCGCGACCCGGTGGACGTCGACATGCGCAGCATCGTGACCGAGGTGATGGAGCTCAATGGCGCGTGGGCGTCGGAAGAGGGCGTAGAGTTCGCCTGCGGTGACCCTGGGAAAGGCGCCGCTCTAGATTGGGCCGGCGAGGCACCTGCCATGGTTCGGGCCGACCCCGATGAGCTCCGACGTGCCCTTCTGAACCTGATCAGCAACGCATTGGAGGCGCTCGACAGCGTTGAACCCCCAGAGCACACAGGACGCCACCGGATCGACGTCAACGTTGAGCGCGATGATGAATTCGTCAGCGTGACGATCTGCGATACTGGGAAAGGCATCAGCGACGAGGCCGCGGCGTCTCTCTTCGAACCCTACTTCACGACCCGGAGCAGCGGTACGGGCCTCGGCCTCGCCATCGTTCGCCGGATCGTCGAAGACCGGGGGGGCTCGGTCACCCTTGAGAATCGCGCTGATGTGCGCGGGGCGGTCGCCACGCTGAAGCTCCCGTTGAACACCTCAATCTCCGTCGAAGAGGCGGACACGTGAGACCCCGACGCATGCTCCTGGGCGTCGTGATGATCTCCCTGGCCATGCTCGCGAGTCTTCTGCTCCTTGGGATCGGGGACGGAGAGGAGCGCCCTGGGGGGGATTCGCTCGTGGGTGGCAACGGAGCCGACGGCGATGCTGCCCGGCTGGAGCTGGCGACCGGGCCCGCGCTCGTCTCCCCGGATCTCATCGCAGAGCGGTTCGGGGGCGCGCCCGAAGGCGGCACGGTTCGTCTTCACGGGCCGGGTCGCCTGACGGGCCGGGTGATAGAACGCGGCAGCGGTCAGGGCCTTGGCGGCGTGGCCGTGGAGCTACTTCCCATGCCGCCGGTTGGGGCTGAAGTCGTGGCCCAGGTCTCCCGCTTTATTGGTTCAGAGTCTGACTTCTCCCAGCGCGTGCGGCCCGTGGCGACGGCGATC
>JBLIHL010000466.1:0-5116 GCA_047635895.1 Paracoccaceae bacterium
ATGACCTCGACGTCGCTCTTGGCTTCGCGCTCTAGCTGGCGCTTGCGCTCTTTGATGAAGAGGTCGCGCGGGCGCTCGAGCTCTTCAATATCGAAGCCCGTGTGCTTCAGGAGGCCTTCGAAGTCGCGCTCGTTCTTTCCGGAGATGAACGTGACAGCGGCTCCGTGGCGTCCAGCGCGGCCGGTGCGGCCGATGCGGTGGGTGTAGTCGGAGAACTCACGCGGAAGGCCGAGGTTGATCACGTGCGTCACGTGAGCCACATCGAGACCGCGGGAGGCCACATCCGTGGCCACGAGGCACTTGACGTCGCCCGTGCGGAACGCCGTCATTACGCGGAAGCGTGCGGCCTGGTCGTAGCCGCCGTGCAGCGCCTTAACCGAGAACCGCTTGCGCTCGAGCGTGCGCATGAGCTGGTCGACGTCGGTGCGTCGCTCGCAGAACACGAGGAACACGTCCTTCTCCGCGGAGCTCTCGATCAGTTGAGCGAGGCCACGCGGGAAGTCTTCCTGGCCGCAGCGCAGGACGTACTGGTTGATCGTGTCGACCGTGGCAACGCCGGAGGCGGTGGCGATCTCCACGGGATCGTTGGTGTATCCGCGGGCGAGGTCGAGGAGAGCCGGCGGGAACGTCGCAGAGAACAGCAGCGTCTGGCGGTACTCATTGCAGGCGTCGAGGATCTTCTTGATATCGTCAATGAAGCCGATCTCAAGCATCTTGTCCGCCTCGTCGAGGATGGCGAATTCGGTCCACGGGAACTGCAGGAACTTCTGGTTGAGAAGGTCGAGCACGCGGCCGGGGGTGCCGACGACCACCTGGGCTCCGGCCTGGAGGGCCTTGACCTGGGGACCAAGCGGCTCGCCGCCGACGATCAGCGCAGTCTTGAGGCCGCGGGCCTCGCCGAGCGTTTGGAGGACCTTGTGGACCTGCTCCGCAAGCTCGCGGGTGGGGGACATGACAAGTCCGAGCACGGTCGAACGACCGGCCTCGATCTTCGACATCATGGGCGCGCCGAAGGCGAGCGTCTTGCCGGTGCCGGTCTCTGCCTTCGCGATCACGTCCTTGCCCTTGAGCACGGGTTCGATGGCGAGGGCCTGGATCGGCGTGGGCTTCGTGATGCCCATCTCGAGGATGGCTTGCTGGATCTCGTCCACCAGGTCGAACTCCGCGAACGACTTGATGTCAGGCGGGTCCAGCGTGGGGGCGAGGGGTTTTGCGTCAGAGACCTTCTTGGGTCCCTTTCCGGATGAGCCAGGCTTGGCTGAGCGTGATCCGGAGGAGCGGCGTGGGCTGCCGCTGCGTGAGGCGCGGCCGGAATTGGATCCGCCGGCGCTTCGAGTTCTAGAATTTTCAGGCACGTGTTCTGGGCGCCCGGCTTCCTACTTTTTCAAAAGGACGCCCGTTGCAGCTCAGGGGCAATAATTGCGTGCGGGAGGCGCCGGCAAGGAAATCGTATCGATTAGCCGGTCTTTGAACCTCGGCGTGTGTGCGGGGACCGTTCGTTCTCGTTGGTCGGGCACAGCTTGGCGCGCGGGAGCTGCAGTTTCGTTGTCGAGAGGGTAAGCCGTTGAGCTACCTCTCCGTAGGGGTCGATCGGGTTTCTGGGGACTTTCCTTGAGGGTCAGGTCCTTCACGGCCTTCTGATGGGGAGGCCGGGGGGCTTTCGGTAGACTGTGGCTCCCACGCCTGATGGGACCCTGCAAGGGCCGTTTTTCGCCTCTGACAGCCCCCAGGAAAGGATTTCCGGGTTTCTACGACCTCCCTTTTGGGCCCCGCGGGGCCTGGCTCCTCAGCTTGTCCATTTCTGACCGGGATTCATGAAAATCGTCACCTGGAACGTCAACTCCCTCCGGGCCCGCATGCCGCGCGTCCTGGAATTCCTCGAGCGTCAGAACCCCGACGTGGTCTGTCTCCAGGAGACCAAGGTCATCGATGAGCTCTTCCCACGGGACGACATCGAGGGCCTCGGGTATCAGATCGCCTTCCACGGCCAGAAAACCTACAACGGCGTCGCGATCCTCTCGAAGAGTCCGATCGAGGACGTCGTCATGGGGATCCCTGGCAAGGGCCATCACCCCGAAGCACGCGTGATCGCGGCCAAGGTCGAGGACGTGATGCTGCTGGACCTGTACGTGGTCAATGGCCAACAGGTCGGCGCCGAGAAGTACGGCTACAAGCTCGAGTGGATGGCCGACGTCGCGGAGTATGTAAAGGAGAGCTTCCCGATGACCGAGAAGGTCGTCGTCACCGGCGACTTCAACGTGACCTTCGACGACCGTGACCTGTACGACCCGGCGAAGTGGGAGGGCAAGATCCTGTGCAGTCAGCCCGAGCGGGACGCCCTCGCCAAGATCATGGAGCCCGGCCTGCATGACGCCCTGCGCAAGCACACGGACGAGGCGGGTATCTACACCTGGTGGGACTTCCGCACCCGCGGGTTCAAGCGCGGCAACGGGCTGCGCATCGACCACTTCCTGCTTTCGCCGCCTGCCCTCGAGGCCTGCTCGAGCGTGGAGGTCGATCTCGAAGCCCGTGATGGGGAGAAGCCGAGCGACCATGCTCCCGTGATTTGTACGCTCGACTGACCACCGCGCTCTCAGGGCAGGAAAGTTACGCCAAGGGCACTGCTCAGGTTGATCCCGGAGCCGCCAGGCGCGTCGTCGCGGTAGATCAGCTGGAAGTAGTGCCTCGACCCGCCGAGGATCGCGGAACCCGCTGGGCCTGCCGCCAGGTCTAGCGTCAGCGTCGCGCTACCAGCGGGATCGAGGCGCACGACCGGCGGCAGCCGCGTCAGTCCGGGGTGGAACGGGCTGATACACAGCTCGCCGTCGCCGAGCGCTAAGCGCATAGGATCCTGGCCGGTCACCGTGATGCCGAACTGGCCCGCGGGCCCGCCCGCCATCATGAGACGCAGGTTGTTGTCAGAGACCTCGAGTGAGCCGTCAAGGCTGAGCGTACACGGCACGCCGCTCGAGTTTGGGGCGCCGAGGCAGGTCTCGAAGGAGTATCCCTCGAGTCGAAAGAAGTAGATGGCTCCCGCGTTGCAGCCGCCGGCTCCCCCGCATGCCTCGTCGTGGTCGGGATCGGCGACCGCGATCACGTCGCCGTCCAGCGCGATCTGTGATCCGAAGGTGTGGGTGGTGTTGCCAGAGCTGTCGTGCGCTTGGAACGACAGCGTCTCGACCCACTCGCCGGCCAGGTGTTCGTAGCCGGTAACAAAATCGCCGCTCTGCGCGCCGACGAGGAGTCGCGTGCCGTCGAACTCGACGGACGATCCTGCGCGGGAATAGGGCTGGGCGAAGCTCGGCACCAGCTTGCTCTCGAACGTCCAGATGCCAAGGGCGCGGCGAAACACGTAGACCGCTCCCACTTCTCCGTCAGCGAAGCGCGCTCCTACGGCGATTCGGTTCCCCATGACGGCGACCGCAATTCCGAAGTTCTCGGAGTCGGCGCCGTCTGGTGCCGCGAGGCGGGCGACCTCCATCCAGGTTCCCGCGGGGTCCTTCTCCCAGACGGTTGCCGTGCCTGCTTTGACGCCGTTGACGTCACCGAAGTGGGCGCCCGCGACGATCGTCTCGCCGTCCGTATCGACGGAGGTCCCCAGATAATCCTGCTGGGTGGGCGCGCTGGACTCCAGCCGCTCGGTCTCGGTCCACGTGCCGCCGCTGCGGTTGTAGACGTAGACCGCGCCAGCGAAACTGATGCCCTGCGCGACAGCCGACGGCGCGCCGGCGATGAGCAGGTCGGAGTGCAGCGAAAGTGATTGGCCGAAGCTCTCATTCAGGGTTGGGCCAGAGCCCGTGAACGAGACGGTTTGGCTCCATCCTCCCGCGCCGCGCTCGAAGCCGTAGACGCGCCCTGCGCCGTGGAAGTCCGCTGCGGACACGAAGAGGAAGTCTCCCTCCAGCGCGGTGGTAAAGACGCCCAGCGATGGGTCGAGCGGCGCCGGAATCAGCGAGGCCGTGTGTGACCAGATTCCACCCTGTGACTCGAAGACGTAGCAGGTACCGACCCCAGCCTCGGTCGAGGTTCCCACCACGAGCGTGTTGCCCGAATGGTCGAGGTACTGACCGAAGCGTTCGTTGGCATACGGCGCAGGCGAGAAGATCTGCTCAAGCTCGGCCTGTGCGCTGAGCACGGGCGAGAGAACGATGAGTGCAAGGGAGAGGGTCGTGATCTTCATGGGAAGTGGTGGCTGTGAATCGGATGGCAGGATCACCAAGTCCGGCTGCGCAGAATGAGCACTCCGTCGCCGGAGGCCAGCGCAAGAATGACCACCAGGCCGAGGCGTGTGCACGCAGGTGACGTGCGTTCAAGGTTAGATCGCGCTCCGCGGGCCGTGCCGTATTCCGAACCGCCTGCGAACAGGTCCTGTCTCGCTTGCGCACATGCGCGTATCTGCTGGGACGCCGCCGGCCGAGCTCTTTACTTGGACGGTACTTACCCGGAGCCGAGCACTGGGTTGCGATGGTCAGGCGTTGATGGTCCCTTGTGGACGCCGTCGTTGACTAGCCGCCACCTCCCCCGGAGTCCTTGCCCATGCCGGCCTACCGTTGGATCGTTCGTACCTTCGTCGTCTCTTGGATGCTCCTCGTCGGGGCCAGTGGGTTGCGCGCGGCGACCCAGGAAGGCGCGCTTCTCAAGAACGGGTCGTTCGAAGAAAGTGCTGAGGGGAAGCCCGTGTGGTGGTCGTCCCCAGGCAGCTTGGCGGCAGCTGGAGCCACGCTCAGCCTCGATACGGTGGAGCCACTGGACGGCCAGCAGTCCGCACGCTTGGACTCGACCGGCGTGGGGGATGCGCGCCGGTTCGGAATGCTGAACCAGAGCCTCGAAGCGGCCTCTTATCGCGGGAAGCGCGTTCGGTTCCGTGCGGCCGTCCGGACCGCGGAGCGCGGCACCGGTGGCAAGGCCCAGCTGTGGTTGCGCGTCGACAGCGGCAAGGATGGCGGTGAGACGTCGATCAGCGCTTTCGACAACATGGGCGATCGTCCGATCGAGGCAGACGATTGGCAGCACTACGAGATTGTGGCTGATGTTGACGAAGACGCCGTCAGGATGACCATCGGAGTGATAGCGCTCGGCTCCCTGAAGCTGTGGATCGACGATGCGAGTCTCGAGG
>JBLIHL010000467.1:0-5093 GCA_047635895.1 Paracoccaceae bacterium
CGGCTTGAGTCGCCGGGGGGCCGCCGCTCTTTTGGCTTGACTCATCCGTTAGGTCGCGATGTCCGGCCGGGCAGGCAGCATGAGCTGTAGCGCAAGGCTCAGCCCCACCACGATCGTGGGTGCGATCAGGTTGTACCAGAGGAAGGCCACCTCGACGTCGCTGAAGTGCAGCACCAGAATCACGGTCTGGGCCACCAGCGCAGCTGCAAAGACCGGCGTGCCGCCCACCCGGCGCAGGAAGAACGCGACGAGGAAGATCCCGAGGATCGTTCCGTAGAACAACGACCCCAAGATGTTGACCGCCTGGATGAGGTTCTCAAAGAGCGAGAACACGGCCGCCGATCCGAGCGCTAGCAGCCCGAATCCGACGGTCGCCAGCCGCGTACTCCGTACGGTGTCGGCCTCGCCGCCCCCCGTCCGTGCGACGTCCACCACTGTGGTCGTCGCGAGCGCGGATAGCTCGGCAGCTGTGCTGCCCATGCCCGCGCAGAAGATCATCGCTAGGAGCAGCCCGATCACCCCCACCGGCAGATGCTGCATGATGAACGAGATGAAGATGTAGTCCTTGTCGTTCGACTCCAGCGCGGGCGCCGTGGCCACGAGGTGCTCCTTGAAGCGCGCCTCGAGAGCTTCTCGCTGGGCGTCGAGGGCCTTGACCTCCGCCAACCGATCCGCCGCCTCCGCCTCGTCGCCCGCTCGCCATGCCCCGGTCAGCTCGTAGGTCGCCGCCGAGCGCTCGGACATCGTCAGCGCATGCTGAGCCTCCAACTCCGCCGTCACGCCGGTCGTATCCTGCGCACGTAGCGCTTCGAGGTTGCCCTCGTTCCAGTGCAGCGGCGCCGGGTTCACGAGGTAGAAGACAAACACGAGCACGCCCGTTCCAAGAATGAAGAACTGCATGGGGATCTTCAGGATCCCGTTCATCCAGAGGCCCTGGCGCGCCTGCGCAATCGACTGCCCGCTCAGGTATCTCTGCACCTGACTCTGGTCGGTGCCGAAGTACGAGAGCTGCAGGAAGAAGCCGCCGATCAGTCCGCTCCAGAGCGTGTACTTGTTCGAGGGATCCCAGGAGAGGTCGATCACGTCGAGCTTGCCGAGCGCGTCCGCCACGCGAAAGCTCTCCACGACCCCAACGGTTCCGCCGAGGGAGTGCAGCGTCAGACCAAACGCCGCCGCGATGCCGAGGAAGATCACGGCCATCTGATGCTTCTGCGTCACGCCGACCGCCCGCGCTCCCCCCATCGTCGTGTAGAGAATCACGAGCGCGCCGATGAAGACACACATCCAGGACAGCGGCAGGTCGAGCACCTTGGACAGCACGATGCTCGGCGCATAGATGGTGATGCCCGCGCCGAGGCTGCGGTGGAGCAGGAACAGCCCCGCCGTCAGGAGCCTCGTCCGCCCGTCGAAGCGCTTGCCAATGAACTCATACGCCGTGTAGACCTTCCACTTGTAGTACAGCGGAATGAACACGGCGCCGATGACGATCATGGCGAGCGGCAGTCCGAAGTAGAACTGCACGAACCCCATGCCGTCGAGGTAGCCCTGGCCGGGCGTGCTCAGGAACGTCACGGCGCTCGCCTGCGTCGCCATCACGCTCAGGCCCACTCCCCACCAGCGGCTGTCACTGCCGCCGCGCAGGTAGTTGTTCTGGCTGTTGTCAGACCGCGTCTTCCAGACGCCAAAACTGACGATGAACCCGATCGTCCCAAGGAGAACGAACCAGTCAATCAGCGACACGGCCTAGCGCTCCCCGCGTGGTTCACGGATGCGCTCTGTGCGACGCGTCAGGAGGTTCGCCAGAAGCCGGTAGGCTCCGGGCACGCCCGCGGGCAGCTGACGGAACAGGCTGATGCCCGTATAGATGAACCGCCCCTCGCCGTGATCGCAGGCAATGAGCGCGCCATCCAGCGGTGACTCGCCCGGGTCATTCCACGCGATCGGCGCGGAGTAGGCTGGGTCAAGGTCCGCCGCAAAGTAGAGCCCGCGCTCCTGCACCCAGCCGTCGAAGTCGGCCCCCGTGAGCCGGTTCGGCTCGTTCAGCAGCGGATGGTCAGGCAGGAGCAGCGTCGCAGGCGCCTCCTCTACGGTCACGCGGCCACGCGTCAGGCTGAATGGAACGGGCCCGATGCTGCGGGGGTCGATGACCATGTCGCGACTGGCCGTGTTGTACTGCACGACCATCGTTCCGCCAGCGGCGACGTAGTCCATCAGCATCGGCTGAATCCGCGCCATCGCGGGCACCGCGTTGTAGGCGCGAATGCCCACGACGATCGAGTCAAAGCGTGCGAGGTCCGCGGGCTCGGCGGTGGCGGGGTCCACCATCTCGACCGTCAGCCCGAGCCGGCGCAGCGCGCCGGCCACGCCGTCCCCGGCGCCGTCGATGTAGCCCACGCTCTGCACGCTCACGTCGACGTCCAGCGGCACGAGCTTGACTTCAGCCGCCGAGTACCAAACCTGGGGCACGATGTGCGGGTAGTCGATGACGTGCTGGGTTCGATCCGTCCGGCCGACCGGGCCATCGAACGTGAAGCGCACGGCCCCCAGCGTCGCCGCCTCTGTCCGGGCCAGCGACACGCTGAGCCGCTTCCGCTCACCGCGTTCGAGGCCGTCGACGGTCAGCGCGGTCTCCGCGACGACCCATCCCGATGGTGCTTCCACGATGAGGCGCCCAGCGACGTCGTCCCGAAGCGCACGCACCTCGACCACGAGCGTCACGCTCGACCCTGTCACGGTCACAACCGGATCGGCCGGCTCGATGGAAACCACCGGCGTCACGGTCGCGGGCCGCGTGCGCTGCCCGTCGACTCGCTCGACCCACGTGTGCATCAGCCCGCGTTCCACGGCGAGATCCTGCCCCCCCGACGCCAACCGCAACTCCGCCGTGTAGATCGATCCACTGCGGGAGATCGGCTCGATCCCAAGGTGGTTTGTCCCGGTGGGATCGTAGAGCGTACCGAAAGGGTTCGTCAGCCAGTACGGCTGGTCGATCGGCGTCGACGCATCCGTCACAAGGTTCGCCTCGACCTCCAGCGCCTCGTTCCAGGGAATCGACTCTCCCACGGCCTTCTGCATGCCACCGGGCGGCCTCACACCGAGCAGTTCGAAGTACTCACCGGGCACTCGCTGGGTGGCCGCGATCGAAACGCCGAGCGTCTCTCCCTGGGCGACCATCGGGCGAACGGCGCGCGTTTCGATGACGGTGCCTGTCACCTGCTGCAGAAGCTGCTGAACCGTCGCGCGGGTGCGGCGCATCCAGGCAGCATCGGCGCCCAAGGAATCTACCGTACCCATCGCCGCTTCGAGCTGGGACCCAAGTTCCAGGAGCGCTGGGAAGCTCTTCTCAGGACGAAGCGCATCGTAGCTCACCACCATCCGATCGATAGCCGCGCCGATCTCGGCACCGCCTTCAACTCTGCCCCAAGTCAGATCGATGCCCGTGAACATGCCGCCCGCGAAGTCGCGATCAGCCAGCGGCGCACCGAGGTCCAGCCGCAGGTACTCATTCTCCGACCCACGCCGCAGCGCCGAACCAAATCCCTGACTCCGGTGCTGGCTGCGCGCGCGCCCGGCCATCTCGTTGTAGCTCATCCCGAGGAGCGCGTCGTAGCCGCCAACGTCGACGGTCGCCCAGTGCTCCGGATCGGCCAGGGCGCGATCGCGCACCTCAAGGCTCCACCACGTGCTCGCGTTGAAGAACAAGCGCCCAGCTTGCCAGGGCCTCAGGCCCTCCGCGATCTGCTCCGGAAACGCCTCCGGGTCGGCTGCGATCGCAAACGCCTCGCGCGCGAGGAGCGCCGACGCCGTGTGATGCCCGTGCCCGCCGCTGCCGTCCACGTCGAAACGCGTCACGATCACGTCCGGGCGGAACGTCCGAACGACGCGCACAACATCGGACAGGACCTCGTCCTTACCCCACTTCGCCAGGGCCTCCTCGGGGCTCTTGCTGTAGCCGAAGTCGACCGCCCGCGAGAAGAACTGCTCGCCGCCGTCGACGCGCCGCGCCTCCAGGAGCTCCTGGGTGCGGATCAGGCCGAGGCCCGGCCCCAGCTCCGGCCCGATGAGGTTCTGCCCGCCATCGCCCCGGGTGAGGCTCAGATAGGCCGTCCGGACCTTGGCCCCGTTGGAGAGGTAGCTGATGAGCCGCGTGTTCTCATCGTCCGGGTGCGCGGCCAGATAGAGGACGCTCCCCACCACGCCGAGCTTCTGCATCCGGTGCAGAATCTCGCCGCTCGTGAGCTGCTCCGGAGGACGCTGCGCGGTGGCAAGAGGCGCGAAAATGCAGGCCGCCAGGAGGCAGAGGAACGGCGGTGCGGAACGAAGCAGTGCGGGCATGATCAAGGAGGGTCTCGGGAACGGCGCCAGCCTGACGGCGGCGCGGTCTGGATCGCGGCGGGGAGCTGCGCGCGACACTTCTAACAGGTCAGCGGGGCCATCTGGCCAGTCGCTGGCGATTTGGGACTGCTAAGGTTGGGTTGCGACCCGGACCCCGGATTTCTCGGACAGAATTCGACTCGGTTCGCGTAGAACGCTCACATGTTCGCTCACCCGCTCGGACTCCTCGGATTAGCCAGCCTGGCGGCGATTCTGGGCCTGCACCTCTACCGCCGCCGGCGCACGCCGCTGGTGGTGAGCGCGGTGTTTCTCTGGGAAGACGTGACCAGCGAGGCCCAGGGCGGCCGCACCCGCCAGCCCCTTCGCCGGAGCCTCTCGCTCCTCGCAGAGCTCCTCGGGGCCCTGTGCCTCACGCTGGCCCTCGCCGGGCCACGCTGGTTCGGGGAGAGTGCGGCCTCGCACTACGTCGCGGTGATCGACACGTCGGCCTCCCTGACGGCCCGGAGCGGGATCGATGGAACGACTGCGCGGGAGCGCGCCCGCGACGTCATGGCGGAGAAACTCCGCCAGCTTGGCTCGAGCGACCGCGCGACCCTGATCCTCACCGGCCCCGAGCCGTCCATCCTCGCCGGCCCGTTCGCGTTCCGGGACGAGGCGCTCGCCAGGCTCGCAGACCCATGGCCGACATTCGGCGATCATGCCGCAACGAGCGCGCTCCTGCTCGCCACTGAGTTCGCGAGCGGCGGCAGCATCGACCA
>JBLIHL010000468.1:0-5091 GCA_047635895.1 Paracoccaceae bacterium
GCAGCGCAGGAGGAACTCCTCGTACTTCCGGTAGCGGTTCAGCGTCTTCACGTGGCCGCCCAGCCCGTGGCCACCCGTCGGGTCGAGGAACAGCTCCACCAGAGTCTCCTTGCCGGCGTCCAGTAGCTCGGCGTACACGCGCACCGTGTCCTGGTAGAGGACGTTCGAGTCCTCCATGCCGTGCACGAGGAGCAGCTTGCCCTTCAAGCCCTTGGCGAGCGGCAGGAGCGAGTACTTCGCCAGGTCGGTCTTGCCCGCGCGGCTCTCGCCGATCGTGCCGGTCGAGTACCAGGAGTTGTAGTTCTCCCACTCGGTCGGCCCAGCGCCGGCAATGCCGCACTTGAACACTTCCGGCTCGGTGTAGAGGCACATCTGGGTCTGGAAGCCGCCGAAGCTCCAGCCGTGGATGGCCACGCGATTCGGGTCGACGTTGTGGTGCTCGATCAGGTAGCGCACGCCGTCGACCAAGTCGTCGACCTGGGGCTTGCCGACCTGCTCGAAGTTAGCCTTCTCGAAGACGGCGCCGTAGCCGGACATCCCGCGCGGGTCGATCGTGGCGGTCACGTAGCCGTGCTCATCCGTCATGTACTTCGCGAAGAGGTTCGGCCCGCCGTAGTTGCCCTCAACGACCTGCTTGCGGGTGCCGAGGGGACCACCGTAGACGTAAATCAGTAGCGGACGCTTTTCGTCGCTCTCCTTCGTCTTGGCGCTAGCCGCCTCCGGCTCGAACAGGGAACCGTGGATCTTCTGGCCGTCGCGGTTGTCGTAGGCGAAGAAGCTGGGCTGGAGCGCGAGGATCTTCTTGGCCCGTTCCGGGTGCGACTCGGTCACGCGGGTCTGCTTGGAATCCTCCGTGTCGATGTGCACGAGGTCGCGGGCGTTGCCGTAGTTGCTGAACGTCGCCAGCACGTGCTTGCCGTCCTGGCTGAAGGTGCCGCTCGCGTACTGACCGCGCTCGCCGGTGAGGCGCTTCATCTCGCCCGTTTCAAAACTGACGCTGTAGAGGTCGAGGCAGGCGGGGTCTTCCTTCGTCGCCTCGACGAAGATGCAGGAACGATCCTTGGGCATGCCCAGCGGGTAGGTCTCGAAGTGTCCCTGCGTCAGGGGCTCGAGTGACTCGTAGAGGGGGTCAAGGACGTGCAGCTGGCGGAAGCCGGTCTGCTCGGTCAGCATCACCATGCGGCGACTGTCGCCGAGGTAGCGCGGCAGGATCATGCCCGGCGTGTTGGGGCCGCCGGTGTGTAGGAAGCGGTGGACGATGTTGGCCTCGATGGGCTCTACCTTCATCTTCTTCTCTTCCTTCACTTCTTCGGCGTCCTCATCGTCGTCAGGGGTTTCACCTTTGGCATCGGCTCCATCAGCTTCCTTGGCGTCCGCCTCCTTCTTCTTCTGGTCCTTGGAGTGATCCGGAAGAATGGCTTCGAGCACGCGGATCTGGCTGGTCTCCTGGTCGAAGACAGAGAATGTCACGCGGCTGGAATCGGGGGCCCAGTCGGGCACGCGCAGGATGTCGCGCGGGCCGGTGGCCTTTTGCTCGAACACCTTGGAGAGGTAGCCGTCCTCGGACTCGCGCTCGGGGAAGACGTAGACGAAAACGCCGGTCTTCGCGTTCGAGATCGGGTCGTCACTGACGTTGCGCGGCACGGTGCGCACCTTCATGAAGCGGTCACGGTAGGTAGCGATGTCGACCGTGCGGTTGCCCGGGCTTGAGTCGCCGACGCTCGCTACGAAGGTGACTTTCTTGCCGTCCGGGGACAGTTCGTAGCCACGCATCGACATGCCGTCCGGCAGTCTTGGGTCGAGCTGGTCGACGAAGTGATCGCCGAACTCGACGCGCACGAGGGCTTCGCCGAGCAGCGTCGTGTAGCCCGTGCCGTCCGGCAGGTACTGGACCTCGCGCTCGACCTCGCGCGTCTTCGTGAGGCGGTCGATCGAGTCGCCTTTCTCTCCGTCGATGTGATAGCGATAGATGTCGCCTCCACTCGTGAAGAGGAACTCGGTCGCGGTGGGGGACCAGGCGAAGCCGCGGATGCCGCTGTAGCGTGGGGACGTCTTGTCGTCGGCGTCCTTCTCGGTGACGACGTCACGCAGGTCGCGCTCGTCGTCCTTCTGGTCGCCCTTCTGGTCGCCCTTCTGGTCATCGTCAGGTGAGCCCTTCACCTTGTCCTTGAGCTTGGACCACGAGCGGTCCTTGTCCTTGTCCTCGTCGTCTTTCTTAGCTCCCTTCTTCGCCTTCTTGAGGCGATCCTCGGCGACCTTCTGGGTCGAGGCCTGGAACTCCGCCATCACGGATACGGAAGTGACCCGCCGCGACTCGCCGGTGG
Organism: Paracoccaceae bacterium; assembly: GCA_047635895.1. GTDB lineage: Bacteria > Planctomycetota > UBA1135 > UBA1135 > Saltatorellus. Next base: position 2,325 of record JBLIHL010000468.1, read on the forward strand.
CCAGGTCCATGAGATAGATGTCCGAGCCGTGGCGGCGCTCCTCGCGGGGCCTCCACAGGTAGGCCGCGAACTGGCCGTCAGGGGAGATCTCCGTCGACCGGGGCGAGGATCCGAACCAGCCCTCCTTGTCGAAGAGCTTTTCGAGGGTGAGCTTGCCGTCGTCGGCGTCTTCCTTGTCCTTGCTCTTCTCAACGTCCTTGTCCTGGGCGTAGCCCGAGGGGGTGGTGGGAGAGAGCGCCGCCGAGGCGGGCGCGGACAGAAGAAGCGCGCCGTAGAGCGCCAGGTGGAGTGGGGAGAGCTGCTTCATAGATGCTGCGATGCTAAGCGGCGGGCGGCAATGCCGGGTAGCCCCCGACGAACCCCTTACAGCAGGCTCGGAATGCGACACTCTGGCGTGCGGGGCCGGCTGGGCCCGGGTCTCCCTGGGACGAGAGCCCTACCTGCGCTCCAGGACGAAGCCCACGTGGCTACTCCGTTGCCGAGATGTTGTCACCTCCCCGGACTCTGAGAGGCCATACCTCTCCACTACCTTCCAGTTGGCCAGTACCTCTGTTGGAAGGATGATCTGTTTGGGCGCCGCGTCGAGGCTGAACATCAGGAATCCCTGCGTAGGAATCGCGCCCACGGATTCACCGTCACACAAGACCTCGACGTCTGGAACGCTGCGGTAACTTCGGGGCTCTTCTCCGTACGATTCGAACACAGAGACCTCGCACGGCCAGCCGGGGGTCAACGGGATCTCGAAGTCAGTCTTGTCCCGAAGCGGGTCGGGGCCGAGGTGAACATGGCGGTACCCAGAGGCCTGGATCCAGATGTCGCCAGCGTCCAGTTCCGTGACGCCTCGCAGTTCAGTGATCACTCCGGAGCCGAAGGTTCGGTTGGCGTCGCCAGCGGAGCCGTCTAGTGTCATCCGCGATCGGATCTGCGACTGCCGGGACAGCAATCGTCTCGCGCATCGCCCCGTGATCGGCAGGGCGCGGGAGCGGAATGTCAATGGCCGCGATGTCTGCAGTCTCGGTGCTTTCCAGGCTGGAGATCGCCTCAGTCGAAGACGATTGGGTCCACCAGAGGGCGCCAGCGAGCAAGATGGCGGCGGACACAGCGAGCTTGGCGGCGGTGGACATGATGAGTAGCGAGCTGAGGATAGGGAAGAGGGCGACGGGAGAGCTAGCGGCGGTGTGGGCGATCGGCGCTGACTTGGCCCGCTGGGCCAGCGGCAGGAGCGCCACGGCCCATGCTGCACGATTCCCACCATGACGAGCATCCAGCGCTTCGCGGACCTGGTGTACCCCGCGGTGCAGGCGCGTGCGAACCGTCGCCTCGGGCTCGCCCTTGCGCGCAGCGATCTCTCCAGCGGTCATGCCTTCGAAGTACCGCAGCAGCAGCGTGGACCTATACGGCTCTTCCAGGGCAAGTACCGCATCGACGACGGCGCGCTGCTCTTCGCTACGGCTGACGAGCTCTTCCGGCGTCGGAAAGGGCGCATCCCCAGAGTGCTCCGTAGCCGCCAGCGTTTTGCGATCACGCCGATGCCGCGTCGATCGGCGCCCCTTCCGGCCACGGCCCTACTGCCGAAGCGACTCGGGGAGGGCCCCGCGGCGCTTCTTCCACCAGTCATCCCACGCATCCGCGTCCGGCGTGCTGGGGGGGAGCTCCAGGCTCGCGCCCCTGGCGAGCTTTTGGACTCTTGAGCTGAGCTCGAAGCGCCAGTTCTCAAGCCTCTCGGTGACCGCGTCAAAGCGAGTCACGGTCGCACCGATGCGGCCCTGCTCCCGCGCTTTCCACGCGCTCTTCGTGCCCTTCCACATCTTCGGGATGCGCTCGGGCCGCTGCCTCGCGAGCTTCTTTCGCTCCTTCGCACGCACGTCGAGCGCCTTCTCGGCCATGGGGAAGAGTTCGATCACCTCCTCGATGGCCGTGGACGTCCCGATATTGAAGAGCCCTTCGACGATAGGCCAGCTGGTGTCGTTGTAGAGATGAAACTTCATCAGGTCGGCCAATGCCTCTACGCAGCGGTCATCCCGGCGCATGAGGATTCCCATCAGCAGGATCGTTTCATAGACATGCAGCTCTTCCAGCATGGCCATCTTCTTATCGAGCAGGGCGCTGAGCTTATTCAGGTCCTCCACGAAGGTCTTATCTCCGAACTTGGGCAGAGGATTTTTCATCTCCTCGAGTCCGTCCAGGGCCTTCTTACGCACCTTCTCGAGGTCGCCGCACGCGTCCACAAGATGTTCCAGCGCGGCGTCGTTCTTGTACCTCGTGCCGAGGAGCTCTGCTGCCTTCGCGGCGACCAGGAACGAGTCGTCCTTGAGCCCCCGCGCGAGCGCGTTCACTACGGCATTCGGCTCTTCGGGCGATTCGGAAACAGCCGCGATCTTGGTGAGCACGTTGATGCGGATCTCAGGCTGGTCGGCCTTGCGCAGCTCGCGGATCAGGTCCGAGAGATCCCGCGGGGCCGGGGCCGCCGCAGACTCCGGGGTGGCCGCCGCGCGTGCGAACCCTGGAGCGGGCGAAATCGCCAGCGTCAGTCCGCACACAAGGGAGGGGAGGAGTCTCATCGCGCTGGCGATGCCTACGACTTCGAAAGAGCCAGACGGTAGGCGTCCGAGAGCTCGTCCCGGCCCGTGATGCACGTGTCGAGGTCGTGCAGGATGCCATCCTCCAGGCCGTACACCCAACCGTGGACCGCGAGCTCCTGGCCGGCTTCCCACGCGCTCTGCACGATCGTCGTGTGACAGACGTTGTGGACCTGCTCGATGACGTT
>JBLIHL010000469.1:0-5088 GCA_047635895.1 Paracoccaceae bacterium
AGACCACACTGCGCAAGTAGGGATCGAAGGAGAGTCGTTGCGAAGGCTGCGGGACTCCCCGATCATGAGGCCTGTGCGACCAGCATCTGGTCGCTCACTGTGACCCCGCTCGGTGTGGCTGCAAGCCTGTCTTCTGAGGCTTCCTTCTGAGGCAGCTCAACCTGTGCAGCATCCGAACCTAATCACGCGCATCAAGCGTGTCGACTCAACCAATTGATCTGATGAGCTCACGAATTTTCGTCGGGAACCTATCCTGGGACACGACCCTCGACTCTCTCCGCCAGGCTTTCGAGGGCGCCGGTCACGCTGTCGAGGACGTTCACATCGTCCTTGACCGCGACAACGGCCGCCCCCGCGGCTTCGGTTACGTTGAGTTCTCCGACGACAAGGCCGCCAAGGCGGCGATCCGAACGATGGAGGGCCACCAGGTCGACGGACGTCCGATCCGGACCTCCGAGGCTCGCGAGCGCACTCCCCGCCGCTGATCCGATTTGCTGATCCGGGGCCTCACTCGCCGGGCCTCGACTACGCGTCCGCGATCACTCCGCCAACCACCGTACCGACGGCGTGCTGGGAGGCATCCAACAGCGTGAAATCCGCTCGCATCCCAGGGACCAAGGCCCCCAACTCCTGATCTATGCCAAGGAACTGCGCCGGGCTGCGCGTGGCGAGCCAGACCGCTTCCTCCAGGCCCAGGCCCAGCTCGCGCACCGCGTGACGCACCGCCGTGGCCATGTCGAGCGCCGACCCAGCGAGGTTGCCCTCCTCGTTGATACAGCGCGCTCCATCCCGGCGAACCTTCTGGCCGCCGACGAGGAACTCGGTCAACTCCGTGCCGACCGGCTGAACAGCGTCAGTGACGAGCATCATGCGGTGGCGTCCAAGCGCCTGGAACGCCGCCTTCGCCGCCGTGAACGCCACGTGCTCCCCGTCAAGGATCAGCCCGCAGCTCACGGTTTCCGATGCGAGCGCAGCGCCGACAAGCCCGGGCGCACGACTCTCCAGCGCGCTCATGGCATTGAAGAGGTGCGTGACCCCTGTGGCTCCGCGCCCGAACGCAACCATCGCCTCTTCGGCCGTGGCTGCGCAGTGCCCGAGCGCGATGCGGACCCCCGCGTCCGTCAGCCGAGCGCCCGTCTCAGCCGTCAAGCGCTTGGCCGCCAGGGTCAGGAGCGTGATGCCCTGGGAGCCCCCAAGGATGATCGCCAGGTCATCCTCGGTCGGCTCGCGCACGTGATCCCGGTCATGGGCGCCCGTCTTGCGCTCATCCAGGAATGGCCCCTCGAAGTGCACGCCGAGGACACCGGGCTCATTTCCTTCCAGGCAGGCGTCAATTGCAGCGCGTGCCTCCGCCATCTTGGCGTTCGAGTCCGTGATGAAGGTCGGGAGCATCGAAGTGGTCCCAAAGCGTCGATGCGCCGCGACGATGGTTCGGATCCCCTGCACCGTCGGCTCGTCATTGAAGAGCACGCCCCCGCCCCCGTTCACCTGGACGTCGACGAACCCTGGAACGAGGTCCACATCGCCGAAGTCGTGGATCTGGGTGCCCGCAGGGACCTCCGACGGCAGCACGATGCGATCGATCCGGCCGCCCGCCGTGAGGATCACGTGGTTCTCCAAGTGCCCCGCTCCGGCATCAGAAAGGGGCCAGATTCTGGCCGCCGAGAAAGCGGGGCGGATCGCGTCTCGTCGAGTGGCTGAGGGTTGCATGTTGGACCAGTGTAGCGGCTCAGCGGGTGAGACCGTGGGCGGACGGTCACGTTGGTCCTTGCACCTGGGCGCCCCGCGTACGAGAGTCTTGTGCGATGCCCAAGGATGAGCGCCCCCATTTTGCCTGGACCGCGGCCGTGATCGCCGCGGCCTCGATTCTCGCCGTCACGGCCTGGTGGCTCTGGTCAAGGCCAGACGCGGCTCCCGTCGACGGGTCAGATGCCCCAGGCGGCGCGGCCGGCTCGGTCCCTGAAGGTGGCTCGAGCGAGCCCGCCGAGGATCCCGGTGAAGCGCGCGAGGAAGGCCTCCGCGCCGCCCTGGCCCGCGCAAGCAAGGCCATGGATGATGGCCGCTTCCGCGAGGCCGCCGAGGTTATCGACTCCGCCGAAGACCGGTTCGGATGGTCCGAGAGGCTCCGCGAAGTCGTCACGAGGCTCTCGATGCGCGAGTCCACCTATCGCGAGGCGCTTCGTCCGATCGAGTTCCGCATCGAGAACCTGATCACGAACCGAGCCGAAGACGAAAGCGACGAGCTCTATGCCCGCTATTCGATCGAGGGGGTGCCCGTCTTCGCGAGCCAGCTCCTCGAAACGCTCGCCGACAAGGGTCCTACGGCCGCCGTCGTCTCCACGTCGCGCCATCACTTCGCGGTCCTGCGGACCTCGTTCGCCACCGGCGTGACCCTGGAGATCGTCCAGCCCGGCGGGATCTTCGATAGTGAGGATGTGGTCTTCGGGCCGATTCAGTTCAGCCCGCTGCCCCTCACGGAAGGCGGCTCCCTGGTCTTCGCGGACGCCGATTCTCGGCTCCATTCGATGACCATCAGCTACCACCCGAGCCGCTTCGAGCCCGGTATCCACATCGACGCCCGCCCGCCGCAGCCCCCCGCCGACGCCACTGCGGCCCGACTGGTCGATGCCATCATGGCCGCCGTCGGGCGCGATGACCTTGAGATGGCGACGACCCTGCATGGGCGCCTCAGCACCCAGGCGACGTCCAAGCGTGACGTTGAGTTCACCGCCAGCCACATCGAGACCCGTCGCGACGCGCTCCGCCAAAATCGCACCACGGCGACCTTCACAATCCTGGAGCTCAGCGTTGACCCTCGCCCCACGGACGACCAAGAGACGAAGCTGTGGGCGAGCGGCGGCAGCGCTCCCGCGTTCCACGCCTCGATTCGTACGACCGACGGCCGCGTGCTCGAGTCGTCCGGAGAGGAACGCACGGCGCCCTATCTGATCCCTGGAAGCACGGACCCCGCGCCCGAAGGCAACGTACTCCACGTCGTCGCCCGCGGTGACGCACCGCTCGTGCTCGTGGTGAAGGACTCCGCACCGCGCTTCTCATCCCGCGTCGTCGGAGACATCGACCTTCCCGTCTCCCTGGACGACCTGCCGCGCGGCAGCGGCACGATCGTGATCGAGCGCAGCCCGCGCGTCCTCATCCTGCCGAACTCGGAGCCGAACAGAATCCGACGCCTGGTCCTGCGCTGGTCCGTGACGCGCTAGGAATCTGCGCATCCAACAGGAACGTCAGCACGGATCAGGCCTTCTGGTCCTTCAACGTCTCCTCGTCCGCCGCGAGCTCGGCCACCAGGCGCTCGGCATCGCTCTTCATACGGTCGCGTTCGCCCTCGAGTTCCATGCGTTCCGCGCCTTCCAGGCCACCGATTCGCCCCTTCAGAGCGGCGACACCGGCCTCAAGTTCGACGATCGCCTGACGCTTTAGGTCGAGCCCCTTCGCGAGATCCGCCTTGTCGAACGCGACCTCCTCTGGAGCCGTCTCGGCCTCTCGGGCGCCGACAACCTCTTCTGGGATCAGCTGCTCGCGCTGGCTTCGCTGCTGGACGTTCATGAAGCTCGGCGACATGATTTCGATTCCGTCGCGATGCAGCGAATCGAGCATCGCGCGCCGCAGCTTGGACCGCCGTGAGATCAGCCGATCCACCTCGCTCAGCTTGCCAGCGACGCGATAGCCGATCGAGTAGTCGCCCAGCTCAGTCACGGCGACAAAGGCATCGTCAAGTTCGATCTTCGCCGCGGCGCGGAGCAGCGACTCCTCGACGCGCACGTGCGGGATGTCGTAGCCGATGCTCACCCTCGCTGAGATGATCGTCCCGGAGCTCCGTACGACCTTCACCGGCTGCGTCGCAAGCAGAAGATTCGGAAGCGTCGTCAGATCCCGATCCTCGGTCTGGATCTCGGTGTGCAGGAGGCCGCGCTCGGTCACCCGGCCGAAATGGCCGTCCACGCGAATCCAGTCGCCGAGCTGGAAATGGCGGATCGTGCGCAGCATACCGCCAGCAATCAGGTTGCCGAGAAACGTCGTGGACGAGAGCGCCACGGCGGCCGACAGCACAAGACCCACGAGCTGAAAGACCTGCCCGCGCACCGGATCCTGCAGGGGCATCATGATGAGCAGCGCGAGGAGCCCCAGCGCCACCAGGAAGAACAGCACGAGCTGGCCGCGGTAGCCGCCGCGCTCCGGCAGTCCGAGGACGAAGCGGCGGGCCCCCGCCACGACGGCCAGGAAGACAAGGAACGTGACGCCGAATGCCGGCAGGTCGCCGATCTCGAGAGGATTGCTGAGTATCGCCATGGGGCCGGCCAGCTTAGCGGAGCGGCGGCGTCCATCGCTCCCCAGGTCCCATAGAAGGGGCAGCGGAGCCCCGAGCGGGGCCATAGCGAGGGCGGAGCTGAGCCACAGCGGGCAGCACGGGAGCGCCGAAATACCCTTTCCCAACATTTCGGGTGGATGACCGGAGCCCACCCCAGTTACCCGGACAGAGGCGTCACCCGGCAGCTCCGGCACCGGCTCCTCTATCTCAGTCCCCTCCCCACCCTCTGTGCATTCTGTGGCCCTTATGGGCCCCATAAATCATGAGTTTCAGCCTGCTAACCGCCGCATCACTCGCGGCATTCGCCCCCTCACCCGTCCCCCAGCAGGGCGGGCTCCACGCAGCTAGCGCTCCCGCCGTCCAGGCCCAGGACCTCGACGCCGACAAAGGCGAGGCCCGGCCCGCCACGGCCGCCGTGCGCACCGCCTTCCCTCTCGAGGCCCCGGGCGCAGCAGTCTCCGCCGCAGCCTCCACCAAGCGCCAGAAGCCCGGCGCCGCGGCCGATAGCGCCGAGCTCTTCGACATGCCCACGCGCGTCGCATCGATGATCACCCGCCCGATGGTGGAGGTCACGGCCGATGAAGCCGTCGTTCGTGGGCTCGCCTACAAGGCGATCCTCTCTGAGAGCGGCCTACGCTACACCCCGGTGGTCGGCCGCCGCGCCAATGCCGACGTCGAATTCAACCTGAAGTCCATCGAGGTGGGCGGCGAGCCGCTTCCGCTCTTTAGCGGTTCCGCCATCGATAGCGGCTCGGCCCTCC
>JBLIHL010000470.1:0-5083 GCA_047635895.1 Paracoccaceae bacterium
GGAATCACGGCCCGCTGCATTTGAATGGGGCCAGAGATCGGATTTGAACCGACGACCGCTGCTTTACGAAAGCAGAGCTCTACCACTGAGCTACTCTGGCGTGGGGCGGGATGATAGCGGGGGGGTTGCGCTGGGGGAAGCGCGAGATCCGCTGAAATTTCACGGTCCCGGGACGATCCAAAGATCAACCCGGGACCGCATCCCGTTTACATCACTGACCGACGCGAACTCGGACGCTCTGCAGAACGCCACCGCGATCCGCAGCGCCGAGTTGCATACGGCCCACGGCACGAGCGGCCGCTGACTGAACGCCGAGCCCGGCGTCAGAGTTCAGCACCGACGTGACCGCCGCCTGAACATCCGCACCAAGCGCCGTCCGGCTACCGATCGCACCGATCGCGTCTGCGGCCGCCATGCGAGCCGCGTCCGAACCGTCACCGGTCAGCACGGCGAGGATGGCCTGCACAGCGCCGGCGCCCCCGATCGTTCCGAGCGCAGCAAGCGCGGGAACCGCCACTTCGTCGCGGCGGCCGTCGATGGCGGCCAAAAGGCCAGACATCGCAGCGCTCACGTCCGTGCGTCCACTCGAAGCAAGAGCCGCCAGAGCACCCGCAGCGCGGGCCGAAAGAGCATCGGCACGGGCACGGCTGTCGTCCAGCTTGGCCTCAAAGACTTCGGAGAGAGCGTCGATGCCGTCAGCACCAGCGAACGCGCCCTGGATGCGATCACCGTAGGCGTCGCTCAGGTCTTCGTTGGCCGTGAGAAGGAACGTCGGCGTGCTTTCGTACGCGGGGTTCTCGCGGATCTGAACGATGACCGCGTCCGTCGTAACGTCATTGAGATCGTCACCGACAAGAATCGCGTCGACACCGGCCAGTTGGCCGAGCATGACAAGGCCCTGGATACCGGAGCCAGCGTGCTGACCAAGAACGCCTTGCCCTTCGAGAGCGGCGATCACTGCACCAGCGCGCTGTGCATCACCGTCGATGACGACGGCGACCTTCACGACACGACGGCCTGCCGCCGTGCTGAGAGCCGCAACGACGTCCGAGCTCGCTCCGGTCTGCGTGCGGCCAGCGATGTGCGCCATGGCGACGGCGGCCTCACCGGACATCGAAGCACCACCACCCATGAGGGCAGCCGAAAGGCTCGCAACCGGGCCGGAAGCCAGATCGCCAAGCTGCTGGGCGATGCGGGAACCGGTCGCGGAGTCACCGGAGGCGACAGACCAGCTGAGAGCGCGGTCCAGCGCGCCGGGGCCAGCGCTGAGCACGGCAAGCATGCCGAACTCCGCCTTCTCGACGAGGTCACCGACGTCTTGGCCGGCCGAGTCGAGGGTCGCCAGCTTGCCCTGGATATCAACGCTTTCGCGCGCGATCCCTGCCTGAGCGTCCATCGAACCACCGTCGACCGTGAGCGCGGTGTAGTAGCAGTTCTTCGCGATCTCGTTGTTGTAGATCGAGCGCGGGACAGGCATGGACTCGACCGAGCGGTCGCCCCAGGCCCAGACCACATCGCTGTAGTCGTAGTCGCGAAGGACGTTGGCGCGGCGGTGGTGGTAGTCGTCGCCCTGCTGGACAAGGAGAGCCGCTGCGTCGCCAGTCGCGCCACAACGGGCGGCGGCGTTACCGGCTGCGGTGCGAACGATCGCCTCGCTATCCGTCAGCGACAGCGCCAGCAACGTGGCACCGGCGCGGGGATCCGCGATGGTCTGCAGCGCGAGCGCGGCGTTCATGCGCTGGGTCGCGTTGTCGGAATCGAGCGTCGCGAGGAGCGGCATGAGCGCACGACGGCCAAGGCCAGCGAGGCCCTGAATCGCACGGTTGACGCGCTCGGGATCGTTGCTATCCGCAAGGAGGTTGATGAAGCGCGGAGCCGCGTATTCGCCGTGGGCAGAGCGAAGCTCAGCCATCTTGCGCATGCGGTCCGTGGCGTCGTCGCTGCCGAGGTAATCGGCCACCATCTCCTTGATCCGGTCCTCGTCGTTCTCGATGGCCTTGCGGCCGAGGCTTGCGCGCTCGAGAAGGCGGCGGGCGACCTGGGTGTACTCATCGCCTTCGGCCATGAACAAGGTCAGCACGTCGACGTCAGCCGAAAGGTAGACCTGGTAGACGTCCTCGGGGGACGGGTCGGAAGCCAGGAGGCGACGCATCGCATCGAGGGACTCCTGCTTGCGACCCTGACTCCACATTTCGATGGCAGACGAGTAGTCGCCCGCAGCGTCCTGCGGCAGAGCCGCGAACGATGCGGCGCCAAAAGAAGAGGCCGCCGTCAGGACGGGAAGGGTCAAAAGACCCAGGAAGCGCGATCGGCTCATAGCAGAGGTGGAAGGACCGTGGGGGGATGCCGCGGTGAGCGGCTCGGTTCGGTTCGTGTGACGCTGAATACGGTGGACGATGATAGCCAAGGGGAGTGGACGGTCAAGAAACGCCGCCTCTGCTCTTGCAGAAAGCGGCGGAAGCGTTCGCATTTCCCCAGGCCTGAGCGGCGTCTATCCAGCCACAAAGGATCGGCTACCAAGTGCTTTGGAGAACCTGGCGGGCCCCAAAAGCTGCAGGAAGGCTATCAGGAACGGGCTCGCGGGAGAACCGGGCCAGGGCTCCACTTGCCAAGGATTCGCCCCGCGGCCGCCCCTGTGGCCTCCTGCGAAGTTGATGGCTCCCCGAGCAGAAACCTGGCTCCCAGGGCCGCGAAGGCCATCGCCTCGCGCCCATCAGGCGGGATACCGGCCCCGTCGGAGGGCCCAAAAGAGGCGACTTTGACCCCGCGCGCTCCCATTTCTCGCCCCACGGAACCCTCCAGCGCCGCCATTAAAGCGCGGTTGTGAATTCCTCCACCTGCGACGAGGACGTGCAGGGGCTCCCTCCCGCCAGGAAATGCTGCGGCGAGGCCGCGGGCGGCGGCCTCTGCGACAAATGCGCAGGCGGTCGCCAGCGCATCGGAACGCTCCGACGCATTAACCTGGCCGGGCCGGACCCCCAGGCTGTCCATTATTTGCTCGACGTAGGCCTCGCCAAAAGTGTCACGCCCTGTACTCCGGGGGCCCTTCAGCTGGAAATAGGGATGCTCGAGCCACTCAGTGACTCTATTTGTGGAGACATCCCCCCCGGACGCGACCTCTCCTCCCATATCGCAAGGCGCATTGAGCAGCCTGCGGCTCAATCCATCGAGCAGGGCCCCCGCAGGCCCGGTATCAAAAGCGAGGGGCGCGCCCCCTCCCCCCGGCAGGATCGTCCAGTTGGAGATGCCTCCAAGGTTGAGGATCGCGAGTGGGCGCGGAGATCGCGAGAAGAGCACGTTGTCCACGAGTCCGACGAGCGGGGCTCCCTCGCCTCCTGCGGCGCAGTCGCGGGTGCGAAAGTCGGAGACCACGGCCACGCCCGCCGCTTCTGCGACGAAGTCCCCGTCCCCGAGTTGGAGCGTGATCTTCCCCCATGATGGATCGCCGTCATGGTGAAACACGGTCTGCCCATGACTGGCCACCAGGATCAGATCGCCGAGATCATGTCGATCAGCCACTCGCCTGGCGGCCGCTCCGAACGCAAGACCCAGGTCGCGGTCCAGCGCAGCGAGCTCGCCCAGGCCGGTTTTTCCCGAGCCGAGGGGCTGTCCGTCCAGGACCGCCCGCACCCGGCGCTCCAGCTCTTCCGAGAAGGGCTCCGTGGCAAAGGCGACCGCCTCGATCCCGATCAGCCTGCGCTGGGACCCGTCGTCACCCGGACCAATTTCAGCCTGGGCTAAGACCACGTCGATGCCATCGGCCGACGTGCCGGACAGAACGCCTGCGATGAGAGGCGGCCGACCGGCCTCCGGAGCGGCTCCCCCATCGAGGGCGGCGGCCAGGGCGGTGAGGGATAATGGAGATAGGTAGGGATGCATGGATCGCGTCGGCATGAGAGAGGTGACAGAATGCAGCCTATGGCATCGATTGGGTCCGAACAAAAAAGCGGCAGGCGGACGATCCTCGTGGTCGACGACGACGGGGATATTCGCCAGGCGCTGGAGGGAACGCTTCAGTACGAGGGGTTCAACGTCTGGACCGCGAGGAATGGAGAGGAAGCGCTGGCCCGCCTGCGCCGGGAAGAATCGCCGCCCGCGGCCATTCTCACCGACCTCAAGATGCCCAAGCTGGATGGGCTTCAGCTCCTCGACGCCATCATTGAAGAGGCTGGCGACGCGGATGCGGCACCGCCCATCATCATGATCAGCGGGCACGGCGACGTCCCGGTCGCCGTGGATGCCATGCAGCGAGGTGCCGTCAACTTCCTGGAGAAGCCCCTCGATGAGCATCGCGTGCTCGTCACGATCCACAAGGCGCTGCGCGAGCGCGCCCTGATGGAGGAGAACGCTGGCCTCCAGACCGAGAACAAGGGACTCAAGGATCGGCTCCGCTCAGGCTTCGAGCTGATCGGTGATTCGGACCCCATGAAACGGCTCCGCGATTCCATCGCGCGCGTGGCAGACTCGGAGTCGTCCGTTTTGATCACGGGCGAGAATGGAGTGGGTAAGGAGCTGGTGGCACGCAATGTCCATCTTGGTGGTGAGCGCGCTAGCGGGCCTTTTATCACGGTCAACTGCGCGGCGATCCCTGCCGAGCTCGTCGAGTCCGAGCTCTTTGGACACCTGAAGGGTTCGTTCACGGGAGCTCACGAGGACCGCGTCGGGCACTTCGAAGCCGCCGACGGCGGTAACCTCTTCCTCGACGAAGTAGGCGACATGCCGCTCGCCGCCCAGGCCAAGGTCCTGCGCGCCCTCGAGACCCACGAGGTCATGCGCGTCGGTGACAGCCAAACGCGCGCAGTCAATATTCGGGTGATTGCGGCGACGAATGCCGATCTTGCGCAGAGCGTCGAGGACAAGGCGTTCCGGCTCGATCTGTTCTATCGATTGAACGTCGTCCCCCTTCACGTACCACCCCTACGCGAACGCGCGATCGATGTCCCACTGATCGCCAGACATCTTCTGGAACGACAGGCTGCCCGAATCGGCCGCAGCCCAGACGTGCTTGCAGAGGACGCGGCGGAAGCGCTCATGACACACCCGTGGCCGGGCAACGTCCGCCAGCTACGCAACGTACTGGAGG
>JBLIHL010000471.1:0-5076 GCA_047635895.1 Paracoccaceae bacterium
GCGCAGGCCTCGTGCGCTGGTCGCGCCTACTTCATCAACAACGTCGAGCCGGTGCGCCTCTGGGACTGGATCAACCGCGTGCTCAAGGCCACGGGCCGCCCACCGGTCACGCGACGCGTCCCCGCCAGCCTCGCCTACGCGGTCGGTGCAGGCATGGAAGCCGCCTGGCGCATAGTGGGCGCCAAGTCCGAGCCACCGATGACGCGCTTTGTGGCCAAGCAGCTGTCGACTTCACACTCCTACGACATGACGCCCTTCGTCCATGACACCGGCGGCCAGTACGTGGAGCTCGTGGACATTGACGAGGCCACCGAACGGGCCTGCGAGACGGAACTGGACCGGCGTAGCGGTCAGGTGTTTGAAACCCCGTCTAGCTAGCCCACGCACCGAGCACTAGAAAGCAGCACCGCCCGCCCCGACGCCATCCGGAAGCGCGGAGGCGGCAGGCACTGCCCTTCGTCGACCCCAGGGCAACCCGCCTTGCCCCCGTCGGCCGGGGTTCGCGCTTCCACCTCCCACAAGGGCCTCCGGCCATAGGGAGGCGGTCCCATCGGCCGCAGTGGGCCCTCAAGCCCGACTGTTACCCTCTGCTGGCGGTAGGCTAGCGTGCCCATGAAGACCCAACTGACGACGACTGTGCGGCGCCTCGCGATTCTCGCCATCTCCGGCGCCGCGTCCCTGGTGCCCGCTTCGGCGCAAGACGTTCTCTGGGAGGTAGATCCAGGTTCCCAGGAAGAGGCGCGCCGGGGGAACCCTGGCGGCGCTGCATGGATCGGTGACCTCGACGGGGACGCCGTGTCCGACCTCGCGATTCTGGACGGGACCTTCGCAGGCTACCGCGTCCGATCCGGCCGAACCGGCGCCGTCATTGCTGACGTTGCGGCCCCTCCGCTCCCGCCCGTGTCGATGACGCCGCTCGCCGATCAGAACGGTGATGGCGTATCCGAGCTCGTCGTCGTGGGCCTCGATCAGGTTGAGCTGCGCAGCGGCGCCACGGGGGCCATTCTCTGGACGCGGGCGCATCCGCCGGCCGCCTTCTTCGTCGGGCCGGTCACGGCTACAGGACTGGGAGATCTAAATGGGGACGGCATAGAGGACCTCGCGCTTGGCTACGCCGGAGAACAGTTCAGGCTGGCAAGCGGCACCGTTCGAATCGACTCCAGCCTGACCCACGGCTTTGCCCTCATCCTCTCTGGTGCTAACGGCCAGCTCCTGCGGCGCATCGCCAATCCGGGAGGCGGCGCCAGCTTCGGTGGATTGGTCGCTTCGGCGGGCGACGTGGATGGAGACGGGCGTGACGATCTGGTCGTCGGACCCCGCAACGGTGGCTGGTTTCCCTGGGGCGCTGGCAGCGGTGGCGCCCTCACGCTCTGGTCCACGGGAACGGGCGCACTGCTTCAGTCGTTCCCTGGCTCGGGGCCAGCGGGCGTGGTGGCTGGTCTCTGGAACCACGCCGTCTCGGTTGGCGACGTCGATCAGGACGGACGGGGTGACTTCGCAGTGATCGCGGAGGACTTCGGAAGAACCACGCTGATATCCGGAGGGCAGGGCACGGTGCTGTCGGTCCGCAACGACCCCACCCCGGCCCCCTCGGGCGACTTGCTCGAATGGCGATCGGGCCGCTATGGAGCGTCCGTGGCGCCAGCCGGCGACGTGAACGGCGACGGGATCACGGACTTCTGGCTCGGGACACCCATGCCCCAGGCCTTCGCTGGCCCTTTCAGCGCTCCCTGGAATCGCGGTCCTGGTCGCGTCGATCTCCTCAGCGGCGGCACGCTCGCGACCCTCGATACCCTCGTAGGCCCGGGTGAGGATGATCGCTTTGGCGCAGGCGTTCTCGCGGCGCCGGACCTGAACGGCGATGGCGTGGCCGACCTGCTCGTTTGGACGCAGACGGAAGCCCAGTTCGGAGCGACCTGGACCCTCACGGCCTTCGACCTGACGGCGCCGTCCGGTACTCCGCGAATCGCTTGTATCGCCGACGCTGCGACGCCCGCCCGCGTCGACTGGTCAGGCTCCACCTCCCTGGGCGGCTTACCGCTCGTAGTTGCACTCGAGGCAGCACGGCCCAACACGCTCGCGCTGCTTGTGTCAGGTACACGCCCCGCGTTCGACGCCTCGGTGTTCACCACCCTCTGCGTCGGTGGGTCGGTCATGCGCCTGGGCGCGCTGCCCACCGATGCGAGCGGGAACACGTCTCTCCTGGCTCCCCTCGCAGGCCTGGCGCCCGGCGACCAGCGAACCTATCAGTGGATCTGGCGCGGGCTCACAGGAGCCGTCGAATCGTCCGACGCGTTGACGGCCACGTTCAGGCTTTGATTCTGGGCGCAGCCGACGGTCGCTCGACCACATCCCCCGCCCGGAGCCGGGCAGGGGATGTGGTCGAGCTGTCGGTGGCGTCCATGGAAAGCTCGTACTGTTCCATCAGTGGGCTGGCGAATTCTGGCGCCCTGGAATCAGGTTTGATGCCAGGCGTAGCCCCACGGACATCGGCGCGGTCCCTCAGCTTGTTCGCAACTCCAGCCCACTCGGGGAGCCACGACCCTCCCGGGGAGTGCTGGCGGTTCTGTTAATCTCGGACCCCGCGCCCCGCGGGCTGCTCTAACCGCAGGGCACTCCCACGCTGGAAGTGGACTTGTTGTACGAAGAGGGCAGGTAAGGCAGAAAGAGCTGCGTTTCTTGCACCCCGGATTCGGCTCGCGGCAGTGACTCCGCAATTCCATGAGCAACTCACTCTCTAACGCTGGTCCGCGCGCACACGATCTTCACCGCCTCATTGGCGATCTCGCCTGGGTCCAGCGGCTTGCCTTTCGTCTCTGCTCTGACGCGGCCCTCGCCGAGGATCTGCGTCAGGACGCGGCCGTGGCCGCCTTTGGGCGCACGGTGCCGGCCGAGGGGCCGACGCGGCGCTGGCTGGCGGGCGTCGTACGGAAGAGCCTCCTGATGAGGGGCCGCTCCGGTGCGCGCCGGTCGGCCCGTGAGGCTGCTGTAGCGGAGCCAGAGTCCGGGGCGCCAGGCGTCGACCTCCTCGAGAGGGCGGAAACCCAGGCCACGGTCACCGAAGCGGTGATGGGGCTGCGTGAGCCCTACCGGACGGCCATTCTCCAGCGGTACTTCGATGAGTGGACACCGCGTGAGATGGCGGAGCGGACGGGGACGGCGCTGGACACGGTGAAGTCGCGGCTCAAGCGCGGACTTGCGCTGCTCGAGACCGAACTCGGCGCACGATTCGGCGAAGGCCAAGGCGGCGCAGGGCGCGGGCCGGACGGGAGCCCGGACGGGAGCCCGAAGCGTGAATGGCTCGCGGCGCTCCTGCCGCTGGCTGCCATGGAATCGAAGCGTCGGGCCCTGCTCGCGGCCGCCTCTGGCGGTACCGGCGGCGCGGTGGCCTCTTTCTCCCCATGGTTCCTTACCTCAGTTCTTCCCATGTTCGCCAAGCTCCTTGTTGTCTCAGTCGTTCTTCTGGCCTCCATTGCCCTCTTCATGAAGCGCGGCGGCCCGACCGCTGACGCCGGTTCGCCAGCGCGTGCGTCTGATCCCGAAGTTTCGATGAGCGCCGGGCCGGCCGATTCTGGTGTCCACAGCGGAACGGATGCAGCCATCACCGAGCCCGGCCTGATGGAGCCCGGCCCGGTAGAGCCTGGTCGTGCGGAGGCTGTCCTGCCGACCTCGAAGGGGGCTGTGGCGCTGGTGACGGGGTCAGTGATCGATGATCGAGGCCAGCCTATTCCCTTGGCGCGCATCAGTGTGCTCAAGGGAGAGGCATGGGGCCAACACGCGCCCGATGAGGTTGCGATCGTGACCGTACGATCGGGAGCATCCGGACGCTTTAGCCTGGAGGTGTCGCCCAGTGGGACGGAGCAGCACTGGCTCCGAATCGAGGGTGGCCGCTTCCACGTGCCGGCGCGCATCGACCTCGGGAACGGGGGCTACCTCGCTAGGCTTCCCTTGGTTCCCGGGGCGAACGATCTGGGTACCGTTGTGCTGGGACGTGCCGGGGCCGTCACTGGGACGGTACTGGACGCGGCGGGCCTTCCGGCGCAGGGTGCGACCGTGGAGGTGGTCGGCCAGGTGACCACGCAGACGGATCAGGACGGGCGGTTCGATCTCGTTGGGCTGTTACCGGGGTCATGCGACCTGGGCGTTTACCGTGAGGCTTGTCTTCTTGAAGAGCGCGAACTGGTCATCCCTTCGGGGGTAGCGGTGACAGGCTTGCAGTTCAGACTGCAGGCTGCCCCGGTGCTGAAAGGCCAGGTCTTCGATCATGTGGGCAAGCCCGTCACGGGAGCCCAGATCGAGCTCACGTCGGCCGATGGTATCCTGGTGCGCAAAGCGACGACCGCTACCAGCGGAGCGTTCAGCGTTCACTTCACGGAGCTCGCCGAAGCCGAACTCCGCGTCCGAGCTAAGGGGTACGAAGTCTGGGATTCCGACGACCAGGACCTCGAGCTTTCTTCGGACTCCGGAAGCGTGCGTGTGGAGCTCAGCCTCGATGAGGAGCCGGACGGCGAAGAGGACATGCACCCTGCGGCGAGCGGTGTGGTCGAGGGACGAATCGTTCGAGGCGGCAAGCCCTTGCCCGGCGCGCTCATTCAGGTGGCGCGCGGCGTGAAAGTCGGCAAGGCGATGCGCCGCCTCCGGGGCGGCGGCGGGGATGATTTCCTCGCAACGACCTCGCTTCCGTCGCTCGTTCGGGTCCAACCCAATGGAGCATTTCGGGTCGAGGGGCTGGAGCCGGGGCTCTACCGGTTGACCGTTCTTTCGTGGTCGACGAGCGCGTACCAGGTCCCCCTGTTCGAGTTAGCTGACGCGGCAACAGAGCCACTGGGCGACATCGAGATCCCTGACGGTGGAACCGTTCGTGGGCGTGTCCTCTTGCCGACTGGCGTTTCTCCGCTCGGCCTGGAAGTCACCTGCGGCAGCGGGGCTGGGAAGGTGCACGGCGTCCTCGATGACGGCGGCGGCTTCGAGCTCAAGAACGTGGGGGTTGGTCAGCAGATTGTGGAGCTCGAGCCGCGAAGTGGTGAGCTCGACTACGGTGGCGAGGTGGAGGTGATCGTGGCGAGCGGCACCGTG
>JBLIHL010000472.1:0-5065 GCA_047635895.1 Paracoccaceae bacterium
TGAATCCCGAGCACGTTGCGGACAAACCCCTCGCCTTCTCGCTGATAGGGCTCCTCCTTCATTTCACCCAGAAGGAAGCCCTCCGCGAGGGAATCGAACCTGTGGACGCGGCCGTAAGGCTCCATGACCACCACGGTTCCGGAGCGGGTGGCGCGGCTCTCTGGATTGTGAGCAGCCAGCCAGTTGCGATCGAGGCGCGGACTCAGGCCGCCGACGACCAGCCGACAGGCGCGCCCATCTTGGTCCTCCAGCACGTTACCGCCGACCCGCTCACGGGCACCGGTGATGAGCGCCACCTCCACGACGTTTCGGGGCGGAAGTGGAGGCGCTGAGGACAGACGAAGCCGCCGAAGCAAGCGCTCCACCAGGCCAGGCTGATCAGGGGTGACCTGGCGAAACGGAATCCGTTCGACTCGCCCCACGTACACGTCGCCTGCCACGACGGGATGGTCGAGGCGAATGTCACTCGCGTCCGCCACGCGCACCATGATGTGATCACGCTTGTTTCCCTTGCGTGCGTCCACTTCGCCAGGAATGGCCACGACTCCGCCGGGAATGGCGGTCTCCTGCGGCCATGCAGAACGCAACACCGCCCGCTCCAATCGCAGCGAGAGCGCCTCCTCCTCGGCCCGGGTCTTTTCGTCGGGTTCCCGATGGAACGTACCGGCGAAGGGTCTCGAGAGGCCCCCCATCGGCGCTACGACGCGCGCCGGCATGAGCAGGTAGTCGAGAGCTGCCTCCATGGACCCCACGGGCTTCAGCGCCAATAGCGCCGACCCAAGTCCTACGACTGCGCCCAGTGATCGTCCTCGTATGGCCATCGTTGCGGAGCCCCTCTACTCCGGCGAACCCATCTGTCACGCTGCAGCCGCCGCGCCACCGGAGCATCTCCAACCGAGTCCCCGTGGGGACTCTCTTGGATGCTGCCCGGCAACGGACGCGGCCACGGCCACAGACTCAGCGGTAGTCGTCTTCTTCGGTAGCGAGAACGCGACTGAACACATCGAGCTTGTCGAGGAAGATCCCGGTACCGCGCGCCACGGCCGTCAACGGATCCTCCGCAACACGCGCCGGAACGCCCAAGTGATCGGAGATCGCCTGGCTCATGCCATACAGAAGCGCGCCACCGCCGACGAGCGTGATGCCCGTGTCGACGAGGTCCGCGCTGATCTCGGGCGGCGCCTCCTCAAGGATGCCGCGGATCGCCTCGCAAATGAGCCTTACCGGATGACTCAGCGCCTCGCGAATCTCGATCGACGTGACCGTCGTGCGGCGCGGCAGACCCTGGATTGAGTCGCGGCCTTTGACCTCCATCGAGAGCTCTTGCTCCATAGGCCACGCGGACCCGATGGTGAGCTTGATGCGCTCGGACGACTGCTCGCCGATGAGCAGGTTGTGGTGCCGGCGAAGGTGCGCGAGAATCGCCTCGTCCATCTCGTCACCCGCGATGCGCAGCGACGTCGAAACGACCGCGCCCGCCAGTGAGAGCACGGCGATCTCCGTGGTACCGCCGCCGATGTCCACGATAAGCGAGCCCCGGGCTTCCGTCACCGGCATATCACAGCCAATACCAGCGGCCATCGGCTCGTCGATCAGATACACGCGGCGCGCGCCGGCGCGCTCGGCTGAGTGGATCACGGCACGTCGTTCGACGGCGGTGATACCCACGGGCACGGCGATCACGACCTGGGGCTTCACCCAGTGACGACCGTCATGCACCTTGGTGATGAAGTAACGGAGCATTTTCTCCGTCACGTCGAAGTCGGCGATGACGCCGTGCTTCAGCGGACGGATCGCCTGGATGTTGCCCGGCGTTCGCCCGAGCATCTCCTTGGCGGTGTTGCCAACGGCCATGCCGTCGAGGAGCACCTCGTTGGTGCCCTTCTTGACAGCCACAACGCTGGGCTCGTTCAGGATGATGCCGCGGCCGCGCGTACAAACGAGCGTATTGGCCGTCCCCAGGTCGATCCCCATGTCGGTGGAGAGGTGCCCAAAGAGCATCTCCAAAGGCCTGCCGAAGTTCATCAAGCCGTCACCTCAAGTGAATGCCGCGCAAGCAGAATCCTGCCTGTGCGGGGCGGGGACGGAACGGTTGAAAAGTGCCTCATGGATCTTGTGCGGTGGAGGACGGCAGTCACGTCCGCGGGCCCATCAATAGGAACCGTGGGTGTATCGAACAGTGCGGTGTTCGAACAGAAACAAGGCGGCCCCTCAACCGCATCCTGCTGTCGCTGCGTCCTGAGTGTGAAGCACCGGGGATGCCCGTTCAATAGCGCCGTTTCTTTTGGAGGCCGAAAAGATCCGAACTTTCGGGCAAGTCCGGCGTGCGACCTCCCGATGGCCTCGCGACCGGATGCCAACTGGACACGAAAAGGCCCTCTGGGTACGAAAAAAGGCCCGTCGCGCATCAAGCGCGACGGGCCTTTCAAGCTCGTGGGAGGGAACCCCGTGGAGCCGACGTTGCCATCAGCTCCTCAGATTTCCCCACCGGGAGAGCGGCGCCTGAGAACAGGCACAGTCGACGAATCGACTCAATCGACGGGAGTGGCGGCCGTCGCGGTCGGGGTGACGTACTTACCAGCGAAGAGCATGCCTTCGCCGTAGTTCTTGCCACGGTTGTAGTCCACCATCAGGAAAGCGACGAGCAGGATGAGCGTGGTCATCAGAATGATGCCGTCATCGACGCCCATGCCGCCCTCTTCTTCGACGACTTCGATCTCGTCGACTACGGGCTCACGCCGCTTGGGCGCAGCTGGTGCCGGCTTGGCGCCGCCGCGGCCGGAACGTCCTTTGGATTTAGCCATGAGTGGGTCTCCTTAAGATATCTGGGTTGAAATGAGGAGGCCGCGCTCAGATCTGAGTCGAAGCGGTATCGCCCTGCATGATGGTCGTTCCTTCAACGACGTTCATGATGCGAGCGGTGCACGAGCTAGCGTTGACGATCTCGACTTTGGCGCGACCCTTGTAGACGCCGCTGCTAAAGATGTCGAAGACGTAGCCCTGCTTGACGGAGTCAGCGGAGCCGCGGTTGATGTGAACCAAACCCGGCTTGACGTCAGAGGAGATCTGAAGGACAGCGCCTTCGATCTTCGGCGGGGCACTGCCGATCTCGTCGATGCTCAGGCCCGACTGGACCATGGCAACCTGGAGCTTCGTCTCAGTGCTACCGAGGTCGTTGAGTGCCGTGTTCAGGTCCTTGCGAAGCTGAACGATCTCACCTTCAAGGGCCTTGGCACGATCCTGGGCGGAAGCCTCAGCTTCGACGGCGTCATCACGCTCCGTCTGGGCCGTACGACGCTCGCCAACCGCTGTGGCGCGCTCGTTGTTGGCCTGCTCGACCTGGCTGCTCTGGTTCTCCAGCTGCGTGGCCATGTCGCCAAGGCGCGAGTCGATGTTGGACATGCTGGACTTGAGCTGGGTGAGCTCGTCCGTCTTGTCCTTGATGTCTTGGTCGAGAGCCACTTTTTGGGTCTCGAGTGCGTCTTTCTGGTTCTTGATCTCGTTCCGAAGGCTCTCCGCGGCGGCCTTCTCAGAGGTCAGCGTGGCGATGTCCGCGGTCAGCTCGGCCTTGAGGGCCTCGCGGGTTGCGACCTCAGTCTCCGCTTGAGTGCGGTACTTCTGGGCCGTGGCGAGGTTGGTGGCCGCCGAGCCAAGGAACAGGCCAGCGAGAACTAGGTTGATGACGACAAAAATCCGTCCGATCGGGCTCATAGCGTTGGTCGAGTGGAACTTGGCTCGTAGATGGAGCGCGGGTCGCTCGTTCAGGGACGGCGCCGGACGCTGCCATCAACAGGCCAAGTGGACTGCTGGAGGAGGTAAAAAAGCGCTCGCCCGTGAAAACTGGCCGGGGGAGTTGGGGGGGGGATGACGCCAAAGGGCCATCGGACGCGGTGCGACCGAGTAGATCTTTGACGATAGTGCGAAGTGTAGAGGCGTCCTGGTGACAGGGTCAAGGCTCAGGAAGGCCGCTCTGCTGGATCTTGAAAATACGGGGGGCCGGACACACGGGATCCGAGGACCTCTTGGCCGACTCCGCGTACGAAGTAAAACCGGGGTCCTGCACCCCAGGAGGGGTTCGTTGGATCCCGGCGGTCATGGCTAACGCCCCGGTGAGACGGGGTAACCGTCCGCGTTCGAATTCGCGCCGAATCGCGACGAGAACGCGGCGCAGAGGAGGAGCAGCCCGAGGCCTAGTGCCCCAAGTGCCTGGCCAAACCAGGGTTCTATCTGGACAAAGACGGTCGCAGGCGCCGCCTCCACCCCCGCGCTGCGGCGTGGGACCTCCACGGAGCCGCGCAGCGAACCTGCGACCATCTTGCGCCGCGAGGCCTCGCCGTCCGGCACCGTCAGGATCGAATCCACCTCGCCGTCTGGGCCGACGATGCAGGAGATGCCTGAATTCGTGGCCCGAACGATGGAGCGCTGGGTCGCGGCGGCCGCGATGCGTGTGAAGGCGAGCATGTGATCCATGAGCGCGCTGTCGTCGTACCAGGCCTCGTTGCTCGCCACGACGAAGAAATCGACCGGGCCACGCCGAAGGGGCGCCGCAAACGGGTCGTCGAACGCATTGTCGAAGCAGACGGCGACCCCCATGCGGTAGGCCCCGCCCCCCCGGGTGAGCAGGGTCAGAACCGAGGGTTCGTCCGTGCCGACGAAGTCCGGAATCGCGCTCGCGACCTTCTTGACGGCGGAAAGAACGAAAGGAAACGCCTTCAGCGGCTCCCCTGTCTCCCCCCCAGGGACGATATGGACCTTCGAGGCGACCTTCGAGATCTCACCGTCCGCGGACCAGATGGCGACGCCGTTCACGCTGCGGAGCTCGCGATCCTCGCCCTCTCCCACCGTCGTCCAGGCCTCCGCACCCGACAGGAACGAGGTCCCGGGCGGCAGTAGACGCTGGCCCGCGATGACGCGCTCGGCCCAGTCCACGGCGTGGCCTTCATTAAAGAGACCCTGCCAGAGACTCCGCATCGCCGAGCGCCCGAAGAGGGCCGCCACGAGCTCGCGCGCGAATTCGTCTTGCCCACGGAAGCGCCTGGCGTCCAGGGGCTCCGGAAAGGGCCAG
>JBLIHL010000473.1:0-5058 GCA_047635895.1 Paracoccaceae bacterium
CGATCTCGCCGGGCTCGACGTGGAATCCGACCCCGTTCACTACGCGTCTGCCGCGATAGGACTTCACGAGTCCGCGGACATCGAGGGGGGGTTGGTCTTTGTGCAGCATGGGGTTGCGTTCGCTGGAAACTTAATGTCGCGCCGGATCTTGACGAATCGCGCGAAGTTGGCAGAGCGTGCGGAAAGTGGATGACTGGGAAGCCTCCCACTGGGGCGGGTCGAGAGGCACTCCAGGTTCGCGCTGTGCGTGCGGGGAGCGTGGGCGGGCCCCGCAGTTCGAAGTGTCGGTTCCCCAGTGGTTTATGGGGCCCAGGTGGTGCCAGGGAGTGGCGGGGCAGCGGCGCCCGGTCTCGCTGGGTGGTGGATCGTGGATAGCAGGGGCTCAATGGGGAGAGCCTGTGGATAACCCGTAGTCGGGCCCCAGCCATGAACCTTTCTTTACCTGATCTGCAAACGGATGGTTCCCGTTCTGCGCGATCTCAAGGATGCCGGGTTAGCGGACCCACTTCAATCGATAGACGTCGTGCTGTGGCGCGAGTGGCCAGACCACGACGACCGCTCGGCCGCGGATCAGTTCGCGCGGGACGAATGAGAAGTGCTCGTCGGGGAGGCGGATGGTCTTATTCACGTCCAGGACGTGCATCTCACCGAGCTGGTCGCGCAGGAAAATCTCCTTGGCGCCCGTTTGCTGGGGGACGTACTTCGGGTTGCTCTCGGGGTGCGGGGCCATGCGATTCGTCAGCGGATCGATGGTTTCCCGTGCCCGGGAGTTGCCGCTGACGACGCCCTGGTCCCCATCCAACAGCTGGAAGCGGGTGAGCGTCCAGTCGCGGCTATCCGAGGAGTCCTGGGAATTGTCGCCGAGAACGAGGTAGCTGTCCTCTGGGATGTCCCAGTCGGTGACTGGGTTCTTACCAGACAGCTCGGTGTAGAAGATGTCGCGCCAGATCTTGAGGTCCGCGACCTCTGCCGTGGCATTGTCGTCCGCTGCGACCTCGACGGTGACCCGGGACTCCATGAGATGCTTGGCCTGGTTCGAGCTGGTCGCGAGGGGGATCTCCAAGGACGCGAGGAGCTCGCCGTTGACCCGGACTTCCAGGAGGTCATTGAGGTTCTGAACCTCGACGTCGACGGACTTACCCGCTTTCAGCTGGAAGGCGGCCTCGGGCACGGTGCGCTCGCCGTCGAAACCCGGACCGGACGCTGAGATGGCCCTGGGCACGTCGGTGCCGGCTGCGGGCCCAGCGAGGGCAAAGCGGAAGCGGCGGTCGCCCTCGTGCAGGATCAAGGTCACTGCGCGTACGCCCGCCTGGGCCTCGATCTCGGCCGAGACGCGCAGGTCTGTCACGTCGTTCCACTTCGAGCGTTTCTGCTTCTCGGAGATCTTGTTCTTGACGCCTTCCGGATAGCCGTCGAGGTACCCGTCGCGGATCGACTCGAATTCCCGCGGGTAGGTCATCTTGCCGCTGCCCTGCGTCTTGAGCGTGTCGCCGCCGTCCTCGGCGTTCAGCTGCCAGCCTTTGGGGCGACGCTTCGCCTCCCACTCACCGCGGGTCATGATTCGGCGAAGCTGGGCGTCCTGGATCGCGCGCGGCCGGCGTAGGACCTTGGGCTCCTCGCCTTTGGGCTCGATCCAGGCGTCGCCGCCTTGCAGGAACAGTCGCTCGCCGGGCATCCCGACGATGCGCTTGATGAAATTCTTCGAGCTGTCGAGCGGGTACTTGAACACCGCGATCTCGAAGCGCTCGGGGTCGCGGTAGTGGTACGAGAACTTGTCCACGATCACACGGTCGTAGATGCCCGTCTCCGCGTTGCCCATGAGTGTCGGCTGCATCGATCCCGTCGGGATCTTGTAGGCCTCCAGGACGAAGTACTTGAACAGCACAATCGTGATGATCGAGATCGCCACAGCTTCGATGTTGTCCCGCCAGGGGTGCGCCTTTTGCGCCTTCTTCTGGGCCTCCTTCTTGAGGGCCCGGGCGCTCTTGCCAGTCGATGCCTGGCCCTCGGAGAGGGCGGAGGTCGCGGGCGCGGTGGAGACGTACTCTCCCTGGGTTTTAGCGTCGTCTTGATCGGTCACGGCGCCCGTGAGGATACCGGGCACGGTGGAGCGCGGGCTCCGCTATTTCCGTTTGAGGACGGTTACGCGGGGGTCGAGTGGAGCAGCAGCATGACGGGCAGCTCGCGATCCTCCTGATGGACCTCGAGCACGCACCAGCCAGCGCCGTCCGGCAGCGCCCAGGCGGTCACCAGGGACATTGAGCAGCAGGCGGCGGCCAGCACGGGGGCCGGAAGCCCACCAGGTGTCCAGGTGGCCTCGTCGATCACGACCGACTGGCCGGGTCCAAGGCGGTCGGTCATGTGGGATTCCGCACGCCGGAAGAGCCGGGCGGCTTCACTGGCGACGCGTTCGAATTCTGTTTCATCGCAGTCGAAGAGCATCTTGGACTGCGCGATCACCGTCAAATCACCCTCGTCACCGACCGCGCTGGCGAGCCCATAGCGGAGGGGGTCGTCTGCCGCGAGGAAGTCTTCCACCGCGACCTCGGGCAGTCGCATGATCTCCCACGTCGATTCTTCGGAAGCAGCCATAGGCGAGAGCTTACTCGATGGGAGACGCGACACGCTCCTAGGAGCGTGTCGCGCATAGCTGAATCCGAGTAGCGGGCCCCCAGCTTCCGGAGGCTGCGTAGCCCCAGCACCCCTGGGACTACTGCCACTAGGGGTGCGGGAGCGCCTTGCCTCCGAAACCTGGGGACCCACTACCCGAATCCATCTATGCGCGACACGCTCCTAGGTGCGGCTGCCTAGCAGGGGGAACTTCATGGGGAATCACATGGCGGCAATCCCTGTGCCGCGGCTGGTCTGTGGCGGTTGGCCCGGGCAATGGCCGTGCTCTCGGGCAGTTCTTGATTCCCTGCTTCGGTATGTCTCACTATCATCCGCCGCCCGCATCGGGCCAGCGTGCGATTCCGCCCGCCTGGCCACGCCACCGCAGATTACCGCCGACCCAAGGAACCGCCGTTGAACGTCTCTCTCCTCAAGCTCTCCGAAGTCAAGCTCAACAGCGAATACCTGCGCACCGACACGGACGTTGAGGCTCTCAAGAAGAGCCTTCAAAGCGTCGGGTTGATCAATCCGGTCACGGTCAACAAGAAAGGTGAGCTGCTCGCGGGCGCGCGCCGGTATCAGGCCGCGAGTGAGCTTGGCTGGGAAGAGATTCCTGTCCAGATCGTGGACCGCGACGAGCTCGTCCAGGAGTTGATTTCGATCGACGAGAACCTGGTGCGTACGCCGCTGAATAGCCTGCAGCTCGAGAAGTGCCTGAACCGAGGTCGTGAGATCTACGAGTCCATCAATCCGGGTGCGAACAAGGTCGATCTTTCGGCGGAGGAGCCGACGGGCGAGGACAAAGCCAAGCAGAAGGAGATCGACGAACAGGACGAGGACTCCTTCGCTGCGATTACGGCTGAGAAAACGGGGCTTTCCAAGTCGGTGATCAAGGGCGCTATCAAGCGCGATGCGCTCGCATCAGAAGCCGTCAAGCAGGCCCGTGGAGCCGGCGAACTCAACGCCAGCAAGACGAATGAGATCATCAAGCTCGACAAGGTTAGCCAGGTCGATGTTCTGCCCCTCATCGCGGACAAGACGGTCAAGGAAACGCGCAAGATCGTCGCCGCGGCGAAGGCCGGGGGCGTGGAGGCTGCCGTCGAAGTGAGCTCGAAGGTGATTCCAATGCCGCGCGAATACAGCCAGATCCTGAGCCCGGTCAAGCGCGTCAACAAGAACATCGCGCGCATCCTCGTCGAGGAGCTGCGCTACGACGGGCCCGAGCGCGAGAAGATCAACGAAGAGCTTCTCCAGCTCAAGCAGAACCTCGATCAGTACTTCGAGACGATCGGCGCTTCGGCTCCATCCGAGGAGCCGATCAGCCCGTTCGAGCCGACGGAGGTGTCGACGGAGATGCCAGCAGTGGAGCCAGCAGTGGAGCCAGCAGTGGAGGCAGCAGATATGCCGTCAGATATGCCAGCAGGGGAGGCCACTGACACGCCCGCGCTGTCAGAGGTGACGCTCACTCCGCTCGCGCCACCCGAAGAGGCGATCAGCGCGCCCGAGCCATCAGAAGAGGAGGCCGAGCCATCCGACGAGATGGTCGGCGCGCTCACGCCATCAGATGAACACGACAGCGAGTCCGTCTGAGAAGTTCGACGTGGGGGTTCCCATGTCGTTGTCGCGGAACCAGCACTGAAAGCGCCAGGTTTCACCTGCGCCGGCCGCAACCGGGCCGTTGGGCTGAGGCAGGGCGCCTAGATCCACCGGCAGGCTGATCGCGCCGTTGTTTCCAGAGTTCAGAATGTTACCTGGGCCCACGAAGCGTCCGACCGAGCCGCTGACGCACAGGTTGCCCGCGGAACCGCCGGGGTTCATGACGAACCCGGCGGTCCTCGAGACAATGAAGAAGCCGAAGACGAAGTTCGGCATGGATGCGCATTCGAGCGTCATCTGGTTCGTGGCAACGGAGGCAGAGCCGGAGGCGCCCATCTCAGCGGTCGAGCCCGACGTGTTCACGTTGGCCGTGCAGTAGTTCGCGCCGACGGGGGGCGGGATCACGGTGATGGTTGAGCCTTGGGATCCCAGGGGTTCGATCAGGAGGTTGACTCCCTCGGACGCAGGCATGCCCTGGACGGAGACCTTGCTCAGGTGCTCGTTCCGGAACTCGTCGGGTTCTTCGAGCAGAAACTGCAGGGTAGCGCCCACCTGCAGATCGATGAACGAGCCGTTCACCGGGTTGGCGGGGTCTGCGAAGGTCGCCACGCTTGTGCTGTCGATGGTCACCATCGTTTGGTTACGGATGAAGTAGGTCTCGAAGACTGCACCGTTGACGAGGTTCAAGGTGATGCCATTCGCGCCTCCGGCCTCACCGCCGAGTCCGTCGTTGCCCGCTACGAAGACGCGCATGTTGTCAATCAGTACGCTGAACCCGTCGGCGACGGTGAAGGCTTCTTGGCCAGGCAGTTCCGGGATCCGAGCATCCGGAGCGGGACCCGCCAGGATGAC
>JBLIHL010000474.1:0-5057 GCA_047635895.1 Paracoccaceae bacterium
CCTTGGTGATCGCGGTAGCCTCGGGCATCACGATCTTCGCTCCGCACCCAGCCAGCTGCGCCGCGAGCGCCACGCCCTGGGCGTGATTGCCCGCAGACGCGGCAACGAGGCCTCGACGCCGCTCCTCATCAGTGAGCATCAGGATCTTGTTCAAAGCCCCGCGCACCTTGAACGACCCCGTCCGCTGGAGGTTCTCCAGCTTCAGATGCACGTCCGATCCGAGGATCTCGCTGAAGGTGTACGAGTACACCGTCGGTGTCTCGCGAATGTAGGGTGCGAGCCGCTTCGCAGCGTCTCGAACAGAGGCTATTTCTGCCTCGAGGTTGATGGGTTCCGTCATGCGTTTCCTCGATGGGGAGTAGACTACTCGGATGGACGGCCCAGGCACACCGCGACATCTTCCCGCTGGCACAGGATCCGGCGCCAGTTTCTCCTCTGGTTCCGCCTCAGGGTCATCCTCAGGGTCCTCCTCAGGGTCCTCCTCACGAGGAAAAGGACCCATTCTCTGGATCGGCGCCGCCCTGATCCTATTTGTCGCACTCTTCGTCCGAGGCCAGGAACTCGACAGCGGGATCATGTCCCCTGACGACGGCTGGTTTCTTCGGTCGGCCCGCTCGGATCAACTGACGACCGGCGTCGACCCCCTCCGCTGGATCCGCCAGGACAAGGAATGGCTGGGAATCCTCGCCGAGGATTTCGGACGCGCCGAAGCCCCCAAGACATTCCAGCACAGCTACCTCCACCAGCTCGCGATCCGCTACTCCGTCCGTGCGGGTTGGATCCTCGGGTTCGGCCAGATCACGGCGCTGCGCCTCGACCAGGCGGTCTTCGGCGCCCTGACCGCGCTGCTCGTGTTCCTGTGGCTCCGGAGGATGGCGCCCGAGGAGCCGCTAATCGCTCTCTCCGGCGGTGCGCTCATGGCGCTCCAAGTCGGGCACGTCGCCGTGTCCCGCTCCGGATGGGGCCAGGCAGCGTGCACGTTCTTCCTGATCTGGATGATCATGATCGCCTGGAAGATGCACACGACCGCGGGCGAACGCGATACCAAGAAGCTCCTCCGAGGCGCCGGCGGAATCGCCGCAACATCGGTCGTGGCCTACGGCTTTCACGAGATGGCGACCGTCTACACCCTCGTCCTCGCCGTCATCGTCCTGCTGCAGTTTTCCAGCGCTCCGAACGGCACGTCGCGCTGGCCCTGGCTGTCGCGTCGCGTCCTGTTCGGCCTCCTCGGCTGCGTACCCGTCGGAGTCCTGACGCTGACCCTGCTCTTCTTCAGCGAGTACGCGCAGAACACCTGGTTCTCGTCCCCCTACGCTAACCAGTTCAGCTGGCTCGAGATCCGCACGCTCTCTGCCAAGTTCCTGTGGAAGAACGAGCTCTTCGCGCAGATCGGATGGCCGGTGATGGTCCTCGCTCCGATCGGCCTCGTCGGCGCCTTCACGCGCAGCATGCGCTGGCTGATCTGGCTGGTCCTGTGGGCCGTTCTGCCGACGCTCCTTCTGTTCCTGAAGTTCGAGAACCCGTCGCTCACGCGAATCTACCTTCCGGTCTTCGTCATCCTTGTGGTGTTGGCCGCCGAAGGGCTCGGCGTGCTCTGGGCCCTTGGTCGCCATCGGGCAGCCCGCGCAGTGGCCGACGCCGTGGCGATCGGAGCCATCGGCTGGTGCGCTGTCAGCACCTATGCGACGTTCACAGCAGGACCCGATCACCCGCTCTTCGTGCGCGGCGTCCATGGCGACATTCCTGAAGGAGTTCACCCGCGCGACCCGTTCACACCTATCGCCATTGCCTTGTCTACGCTGCAGCCCACAGAACCCGTCGCGGTCGACTTCGCCTATGGCCCGGCCTTCCGCGTCCTGGACATGAGCCTACCCGCCGAGTTCGTCAGCCTGAACGACCGGATCAACGCCGGGAACCCGCCCCAGCTCCTGCTTGCGCCGCGGCGCCTCATCGAGCCAGGCCGCCTGACGTCCGCTGGCGGGCCCTATGTACTGCACGCAACCGACACCTACAACATGACTGGACTCTACGTCCTCGGGACCGACCAATGAGCTCCGAGCTAACCACGAACGGCGGCGTCTGGGGACCACGCGCTGAAGAGAAACTGATCCTCGTTAACGAGGGGGACGAGGCGCTCGGCACGGCGACCCGCGCGGAATGCCATGAAGGCGAGGGGCTCCTGCACCGCGCCTTCTCCGTGTACCTCTTCGATGACCTTGGCCGGCTGATGATTCACCGGCGCCACGATTCGAAGCCCCTCTGGCCAGGCTTTTGGTCGAACAGCTGCTGCAGCCATCCCCGCCACGGCGAGGACGTGCTGGACGCGGCGCGAAGGCGGACGAAAGAAGAGCTTGGACTCGACATCGAGCCCGTGCCGATCCACCGCTACGCCTACCGCGCGAAGTACGAAGACGTGGGCTCCGAGTACGAGCTAGTGCACGTCTTTGTGGCTCGCTGCGATCCCGATGCCATCGAACCGGATCCAGAGGAGATCGCGGATTTGCGGCTCTTCGACGTCGAGGCCATGGACGGAGCCATCGGAGAAGAGAGCATCTTCACTCCCTGGTTCCGAATGGCGTGGCCGACCGTGCGGGACCGCTGGGAAAAAGCGCTCGCGGATTGATTCACTAGCTGGCTTCACTAGTTGGCTTCACTGGCCCGCTTCACTGGCCGGCTTGCCTGGCCATCGTTACTGGCTTGGGCGTCGGTAGGTCAGGACGAGCACGTCCCGCCACGCCGGTGCGTCCGGTTCAAGCGCTTCCACCGCCGTCACGCCGTGCCAGACGCGATGGTCATCCACAAGCGCGAGATCCAGCGGATCGGTCAGCGTGAACTCACCCAGCTGGTCCCCGTTCGCGGAGTGAATCGTGGTGGTACCGCTCTGAATGTTGACGCGATTCACCAGCGCCACGAGGACGTAGTCAACGCCGTCCCGGTGAACACCCTCCGGCGTCGGAAGACCCTGCACGCCGGGGCGCGCCTCGATGCGAAACTGATGCGCCTCGATGATCCAGTCGGCGCGCTCGCCTTCGAGCCCGGCTTCTAAACCATCGAACAGGCCCAGGCCGTACGCAGCTAACGTGCGAAAGCTGGCCGTCGCGGCGGTCCGATCCTCGACCGGCAGAAACGTTCGATCCATGCCGCCGTTGAGCCGGTTGTGCTCCAGCTCCTGATAGTGCGGCGCATCCGCAAGGCGCACCAGGGACTCACCGACGCGGCACGAGAACACGCCGTGCCGCCGGCGCCTGTAGCGGCCGCGGTCCGCCATGAACCCGTCCACGCCCAGGTCCTCCCAGGTCTCCGCGAAGGCCTCCCAGTCGTGCATGCCGTCAGGCTCAGAACTCCCGATCTGCAGGGTTGCTTGCCCGCGCGCGAGAAAGGCATAACCCTCGATACGCAGTTCCTGCTGCGTTTTTTGCCTGAGTTCCTGAACGGATGGGGCTACCGAGGGGTCGTGGGACATGCGAGCAACATAGTCCAATGCCGGCCCGGCAGTCGCTCCGATCAGGCGTTCTCTAGCGGGCTAGCCGAGCCGGTCAGGCTGCCCGCCAGGTAGCCGCTCGCAAAGGCCCACTGGAGGTTGAACCCGCCGCAGGGACCGTCGAGGTCGAGGACCTCGCCGCAAAGGTACAGGCCGGGCTGGAGCTTGCTCTCCATCGTCTCAGGACGAACGTCTTTCAGCCGCGCTCCGCCGCGCGTCACAAAGGCGCCATCGTAGCCAGTATGGCCGGTGATCGTGATCGGCGTTTTGACGAGCGTCCGGATCAGCGTGTCCTTCTCTTCGCCTTTGAGCTTTTGAACCGGCACGTCGGGTGCGA
This sequence comes from Paracoccaceae bacterium, assembly GCA_047635895.1. Taxonomy (GTDB): domain Bacteria; phylum Planctomycetota; class UBA1135; order UBA1135; genus Saltatorellus. The sequence continues at coordinate 3,819 of JBLIHL010000474.1, forward strand.
CGCCGCTGAGCTCGCAAAGCACCTCGGCGACCTCCCGCGGAATGTGCTCTTCCAGAGAGTCCAGGAGGGACCGGAGAAGAGGCCCGGCGGGCGCGGTCCGCCACTCCTTGAAGTGCTGCTGCCAGTCCTCCTGGGTCTTGCCTCGGCAGAGATTCATCACCATGGGCACGTCACCGTAGCGGTCGAGAAGCGGTGAGAGATCCCGGGAGATGTCGAGGACTACGGGTCCACGCAGGCCCGTCCTGGTGAAGATGAGGTCTCCCGTGCGTGCGACCTTCGCATGCTTCTTCATATCGACCTGGAGGTGCGCCTTGCCGATGGTGTGGGCCGTGCAGCGCGCTGGCCAGTTCTCGGCCGTCAGTACGGGGACGCCTGCCGGGTGCCGTGCCGTCACCTTGTGGCCGAAGCTCATCGCGAAGCCGTACCCGCCGCCGGCAGCCCCTGACTTGGGAAGCGCCAGGCCACCCGTGGCGATGATCAGCTCCTTCGAGCGGAACGCTCCCGCAGGGTGCCGGGTCACGAAAATGCCAGAGCCGTCATCTTCGTGCTCAAACTCGGTGGACTCCACCTCGCAACCGGTGACCACCGGAACTTCCAGGCGTTCCAGTTCACCCACCAAGCCAGCGAGGACCGTCGAAGACTTCCGCGTCTCCGGCCAGACGCGGAAGCCGTCGAGCACCACGGTTTTGACACCGATCTCGTGGAAGAACTCGCGGAGCTTGGGGCCACCCAGCTCCGCGAGCGCAGGGCCCATGAAGCGCCCATCGCGGCCCACGCGCTCCATGAACTGGTCGGTCTCCAGCGTGTTCGAGAGGTTGCAGCGCTGCCCACCGGACGCGAGGAGCTTGCGACCCAGTGACGGTGACTTCTCCACGAGGATCGCGCGCCGCCCCAGCCGAGCGGCGCGGATCGCGGCCACCATGCCTGAGGCGCCGCCACCAATGATGACCACGTCGGCCGTGCTGTCGTCGAGACTAGACATCGGCGGGAAGGATAGCAGACTTCCCGTCGCGACTCCCGTGAACGCCTCATACCCATGCGGCCAGGGTCCAGGAGACACCCATCGCGGGCATGGATCGGCCTCGATCGGGGACTCCCGCCGGGAAATCGAACCGAAGACGGCGTCGTCGTCGGTCTCCGGACCGGCGTGAAGGGCGCCGCCCGCCCGCGGGCTGCTCCAGAACTAGCCAACGACGATCACACGATGGTCCTCGCAGCGCGGAAGAATGGGCAACGGGG
>JBLIHL010000475.1:0-5048 GCA_047635895.1 Paracoccaceae bacterium
CATCGATGCGGAGCTCGCCCGTTGCCAGGAGAGCGGGGCCATCGCCCTCCGGGTGCAGGTAATACTGCTCGCCCGGCGTGACGTTTGGGTTCGCGGCGGGGGCGGGTCCACCCTTTGCTACGCGCTGGTCGCCGATCAGGAGTGAGGCGATCGTATCGCCACCTTCGGCCTTCATCGTGACTCGCTTCGACGTTGAGTCAGCCGCGCCCGGATCATCCAGGCCCAGACGGTCGAAACGCTCCTGGTTTGCGGTCTTCTCCTCGATGACGCGGGCATCCCGGAGCGCCAGGATCAGCTCGCGCACCTTCGCGCCGTTGGCTGTGTACCCGTCTTTCTCCGCCAGGACCCATCCGTCTCCCCCGCGCGTCAGGGTGATCGCGCCGTCCTTCGACTCGATCACCACCGAATTCACGTCGTTGACGCGGTCCTGGAGAACGGGGAGTACCGGCTCATCGGCCATGCTGGCCTGGGTGCCGCTTGCGCGCCACTTGGACGCGGCCATCGCCCCGACGGCGACGATCACGGTCGCGGCCGCGAGGAACTTCACTGTGCTTTGCTTCATGAAAAGTAGGTCTCTGGCCTCAAGCCTTAGCCGTGCCCCGGGATCCGGAGCGGAAGAGGTGAATCGCCGCGATCAGCGCCGCGATCAGCGCGGGCAGTGCGAAGATATTGAGGAGCTTGAGACGCGTTCCCAGCGAGTCGATTTCGGCCCGCAGGTCACGCTTGACCTGGCGGAGCTTGCGCTTCGTGTCGACCTGCTGGGCCCGGAACTTCGCGACCTCCTTTTCCTGCTCCGGCGACAGCAGCATTGTGCTGGCCGGATCTTTGTCCTGCTGCATTTCGTTGAGCTTGGCCTCCGTTTCCTGCAGCTTGGCCTCGAGCTCGAGCTCCTCCGCGCGGAAGCGCTCTTGCGCCACAGTTTCGAGCTCCTGCTTCCGCGTGAACGGACGCTGGTACTCTGCCCGACTGCGCAGACTGATGAGGTCGTTGCTGCCCGAGAGGTTCTCCAGCGCGCTCACGAGGAGCGCTGCGTTGTCCGCCTGCGGCACGTAGCGGACCCCGCCGCCGAACAGCGTCTGCATCGGTTGGCCCCAGACGCTGGCGTACAGCATGTCGGCATCCGAGAACACGAGGGCGTTGAACGGCATCGTGGCCTTCGCTACATGGTCGCCGGACGGCTTTGCCGGCGTATCGCTCGCCTCACCGTCTTCTGGGATAGATCCCGCATCAGACTCACTTGGCGGCCCGTCCGGGAACGCTGAGTTCACAAGGCCATTGATGCGCACAGCGACAGCCAGTTGGCCGTCGTCGCCTAGGAAGCTATCCGCAATTGCCTGGGGGTCGAGGCCGCCGAGAAGCGTCATCGAATCCACGAGTCCTCCCTCCCCGGTCGTGGTCGCCAGGAAGGTGACCTCGACGCCTTCAGGTACGGCCTCTGCCTGGACCAGCTGGCCCGGCATGAAGTAGCGTAGCTGCTTCAGGTTCGCCGTGAGAATGTCGTCGGAGTCGAGCGTCTCCGCGAACACGTCAAAGACGAGCGGCACTTGGACCTGCTGGCCACCCGCGCCACCAACGCTGAGCTTGGTCACCCCGTCACCTACAATTTGGCCCTGGGTCAGGCCCACGCCCCAGGCCTGGAGAAGGGGGTCGATGCCCGAGTCCACGCCCGCGTTGAGCTGCGCCATTGGGTCCTGCGATTGGCGCACAGGGTCAAAGAAGCAGTACGGGTCGACGAATGCCACGACCTTGCCGCCGTTCACGCAGAACTGATCGATCGCGTAGGTGCCTTCGGGAGTCAGACCCTTCGGGTGTACGAGGAGCAGGATGTTCACGTCCTCCGGAATTTCCGTCAGCGTCGTCGGATCCATGTCACGGATCTCATAGCGGCGCTGGATCATCTCGATGATCGGCCACGGCTCGGTCTGCTGGGGCGGCTGCCCCGGCTGCTGTGCCGGCACGGAGCCGCCTTGCAGAGGAAGCGCTGAGATCAGGCCAACCACGGGGAGATCCGGCCTCTCGAGCTTGTCGATCATTTCCGCGACCTCGTACTCGAGGTAGCTCTCACGCCGCGGGTCGAGCCCCGGCAGCATTTCTTCGTCGTCCACGGAGTTCGTCCCGAGGAGTCCGAAGTACAGCATGTCGCCGGTCGGCGTCGGGCTGCCCTGGATGCCGTAGCCCACGGCGAGCTCCTCGGCCTCCGAATACGGCTCCGGATCGATCACCTCCAGATCCAACTTGCCGTCGGAAGCGGCGGCGAATTCCTCAAGCATCTCCTGAACGCGCTCGGCGTACTGGAGAAGACCCGGGTAGTCCTGGGAGACCGTCTCGGAGAAGAAGAGCCGAAGTGTGATGGGCTCCTCGAGTCCGCCGAGGATGTTGCGCGTCCCGTCGGACAGGGTGTAGAGCTTCTGCTCGGTCAGGTCGGCGCGCACGCCGCGCAGGGCGGGTCCCGCGAACAGATTGACGGCGAGGAACAGAAGCGTTCCGAGGGCGAGCCCAATGAGGCTCAGCTTGGATGCATTCATGGATCAGTCCGCCTTCTTGAGATCGATGACGATCGCGGTCGCAAAGAGTGCGAGTGCGATGAGGGACAGGAAGTACAGCAAGTCGCGGGCATCCACTACGCCACGCGTGATTGCGTCAAAGTGGGTCAGGAACGAGAGGTTTCGCACCGACTCGACGACCCAGTCAGGAGCCCAGCCGCTCACCGCGTCCGTGACTGCCGGGAACCCGGCGAGTACGAACAGCAGCGAGGCGCTGAAGGTCAGCACAAACGCGCTGATCTGGTTCTTGGTCACGCTGGAGAGCGCGGAGCCAAGGCTCAGGAATGCGCCAGCCATCAGGAAGCTCCCGAGGTAGCTCGCCGCGATGACGCCGTTGTCCGGATCACCGAGGTAGTTGACGCTGAGCCAGTTCGTGGCCGTCAGCGCCAGCGCTACGCCGGTGAACGCCCAAGCCGCGAGGAACTTGCCGACCACGGCGCTCGCCGTGGAAATAGGAAGCGTCATCAGGAGCTCGATCGTGCCCGAACGACGCTCTTCGGCCCAAAGCCGCATGGACAGCGCCGGAATCAGCGCCAGGTAGAGCCACGGGTGGAACTGGAAGAAGCTCCGCAGATCCGCCTGCCCAACGTCGTAGTAGCTGCCGAGCTGCCACGTGAAGACGCCGGAGAGGATCAGGAAAATGATGAGGAAGACGTATGCGACCGGCGTGGCAAAGTAGCCCGCCAGCTCGCGCTTGAAGATCGTGAGGGTTCCGTGCATATCAGGCTACCTCCCCTTGGGACAGTGACTTGCCCGACGTGACCGTCCGGAAGACGTCGTCCATCCGGCCCCGATCCACGCTCAGACCAGCGAGGCGCCAGGACGCCTCGGTCGAGACCCGCTGGACATCATCAAGCAGCGTCTGGCGGCTGCCGTTTACGGGGAACAAAACAAACCGCGTCTCCTCGCCGTACAGGGCGTGGTCGCCCACGGAATGCACGCTGGCGAGCGCCACGAACGCTGCCTCGGCCGCCTCGGCGTCCTCCGTCGCGACGCCCACCTCAATGGCGCCCGCGTAGCGCGACTGTGCGCGCAGCTCCGCCGGCGTGCCGTCGAAGCAAACCTCGCCCGAGGACACGATCATGGCCCGCGTGCAGACCGCCTCGACTTCCTCGAGGATGTGGGTCGAAAGCACGATCACCTTGCCCTTCGCCATGGATCGGATGAGCTGTCTGACCTCGTGCTTTTGATTGGGATCGAGTCCGTCCGTCGGCTCATCCAAGATGAGCACGTCAGGGTCGTGGAGGATGGCCAACGCCAGGCCCACGCGGCGCTTGAAGCCCTTTGACAGGGTTTCGATGCGCTGATCGAGGACCTGCTGAAGGTCGACGAGCCGCGTCACCTCCTGCATTCGCTCCTTGATGCGCCCGGAGGACATTCCGCGGGCCGAGCCCACGAACTTCATCATCGAGCGCGGGGTCATATCCGGGTAAAGGGGGGCTCCTTCTGGCAGGTAGCCGATCCTCGCCTTGGCAGCGCGGGGATTCTCGAGAACGTCGTGGCCGCAAACAATCACGGTTCCCTCGGTCGGTGGCAGGAAGCCCGTGACCATTTTCATGGTCGTGGACTTACCGGCTCCGTTTGGTCCGAGGAAGCCGAGAACCTCACCAGGCTTGGCCTGGAATGTGAGGTTCTTGACCGCAGTGAAGGCCCCGAAACGCTTGGTCAGGTTCCGGATCTCAATCATGGGGCTGGGGCGAAAATGGGGGAATGAGGGAGGAAATCTGCGCCGGGAACGCGAGTTAGCGCGGACGTCGGGCACGGACGATAAGAATTCTGGGCCGCGGGAGCGCTACGTGATCGCTAGCAAAGCGTTGGCGAAGAAAATGACAGGTCCGTCGCAAGCGGTACGGGGATTCCCGGTGAGCGGCTCCCAGCGGCGGGAGCCCTGCCCGGTCCCGCGCCCCGCGCCTTGGAGTCCGTCGGCGTCCAGCCGGCTCCTCCCAGGGCCCTTCCTGGGTTGACTCTGGGCTGCTCCTGGGCTCCCCGGAGCCCAAACCCAGCCGATTCGGCCGAACGTCTGCTTCACCAGAATCCGCGAGCTGCCGATAGCCCACACACTATGCCCGCCCCAAGTCATGTATCTGTCGCAGTTCCGAGCCTCCCGGGCAGTACGAACGGCATCGTCACCGACGTCTGGCACGCCGTGGACGGCGTCCGAGCGGAGGTCCAGTTTCCCCTCGATGGCGCGCCGCTGCTACCCGTCGGACGGGCCGGCGAACTGGCGTTCTTCCGGACAGAGACCGACGAGCGCGTGTCTGCCCTCGGCAAGGTCGCCTACCGCGGCGATGGCGACGTGGATCGCAGCTACCACTTTCTCTTTGGAGAGCGCACGCGTCAGGCTTTGGCGACCCTCCTGGAGCCCCGCCGGGCGTTTCGGGTCCATCCGGATCCTGATGAGCCCGTCTCGATCTCCCTGTCGGTGTCCGGCGCCCCCGGGACCCTGATCGGTGCCGCCCGCGATGTCTCCGAGTCAGGGATCGGCATTGAAATCCCCTGGGAGCA
>JBLIHL010000476.1:0-5030 GCA_047635895.1 Paracoccaceae bacterium
CATGCTGCCGCTCCACCCGATCGCCTGGATTTCTGTGGGCGTGGTCCTGTCACGTTTTCGTTTGCACGTCGACACTGCCGCCACGGCCGTTGCGGTCGTCGTGTTCCTCGCCGGCATCGTGACCTTTCTCGAGCCAGCTGCCATCAGTCCCAACTGGAGGGGTCCCGGCTACAACCCGGGCAGCGTGGGGCGCCTCATGATCATGCGCCACAGCGGTGATCCGGAGGTCGTGCTACCGGCGATCGAAAAGGCCATCGAGACGCGTTCTCCGCTGGAAGTCGAGATCACCGTGTTCACGCTCGGGAACAGCCTTCTTTACAAGTCCACTGACCGCCACCTTCCGAAGTGGGCCGGCGCTGACTATGCGATTGAAATGAAGCGCCAGAGGGATGAGGCGGCGGCTCACATGGATATCCTCGCTGAGAAAGTCTCTGACCGTCATCGGCCGTATTTCACGCGCCTTCCAGGTACCAAGCAGCGGCCGTGGGGCTGGGCCCAGCGGGATCAGTTTTGGAAGCAGTGGGGCGAGCTCGGGCAGGTCCGTCCCGTCGGGGCTTATCAGGATTGAGACTGCCTGCTGGACGCCGGAAAGCGTCTGGCCCGGTAGACTGAGGCGCCTGGGACCCGCGCCGGGACCCGCGATAAATTCGATGAAGAACCCAGTCATAGAAAATGCTGTTGCCGAGAGACAGGTCGGCCTCAAGACGCGTCTTCACTTCTCCATCTACTCCTCCAAGACGGGTTTTAGGCTGCTCCAGGCCCAGCGCCGTGCGGCGCATCCGTTTGAACTCCTGAAGCGCAAGCGTGCGGCGAGCGCCCTCGCCGCCAAGGTTGCGACTGGGGTCGCGACTGGGGTCGCGACTGGGGTTGCGACTGGGGTCGCGAATGAGGTCCCAGGCGGGGGCGGCACCAAGCCTCTTCGGATCGATCCGAAGCTCGGCTATCGCTGGATCGAGCCGGGCGAACTCCCAGGGATTGACACCATCGTCCAGTCCTGCACCGAGGCAGTGGCTGATGCGCGACCCCATGTTCAGCGCATGATCGACGCGGCCCCAGGCCGCTTCCGCATCGCCTTCGACTTCCTCGGCGACGACCGCGTCGCGGCCCGCCCCGAGCTGGTCGACGCGATGGTGACCGACCCGCTGTTGGACTGCGTGTCCGACTACCTCGGCGCAGTGCCCGTCCTCAGGCGCGTGGCGATCGGGTATTCCCCAGGTCAGCCAGACCAATCCGAGGATGAGGAGTGGGGTGGTAGCCAGCTCTTCCACTACGACGGTGAGGACGATCGACAGATCAAGCTATTCGTCCTGCTCAGCGACGTCGAGGACGACCGTCACGGGCCGTTGACCTTCCTTCCAGCCGGTGTTTCCGAGCGGGTGAGCAGCGCGCTGGGCGGCAAGCCTGAAGGCCCTGCAGGCTCCTACATGCGCGCTGGGCCCTACTCCGACGCCGACGTACGCAAGCACGCGTCGCCGGACGAATTCATCCAGATGACGGGCAAGCGCGGCCGCGCGCTGCTCCTCGATACCTGCGCCACGTTGCACCAGGGCAGTCGCGTCCAGGCCGGCCATGAACGCATTGTCTTCATGGGTGCGATGCAGCGCTATCACCTGGTCCACGCGACGCCCTACAACTGGTTCGACGCCGAGCGCTTCGAGCAAGGGACGCCCCAGCGGATGGCGCTCACGCCGCCGGATCCGCGCGGCCGTGGGTTCTTCTTCCCCGATCCGCTGCGCGGCGACCATGCGACGAACGCGCGCGGTACGGGCTGAATCGAGAATCTGCTGTGCTGCGACCAACGGCCCGGTTCCATCCGCTGAGCGACCGGTTAGATTGCGAGCGATGAAAACGGCCATTGCACCCAACTGCCTCGCGGAGCTTGAGCAAGCCAAGGCGGCGCTCGGCGACCACCCTGCGTACCACGCGCTCGACTCGATCCAGAGCCTCCGGCGTTTCATGGAGCACCACGTGATCTGCGTGCTCGACTTCATGTCCGTGGTGAAGAGCCTCCAGCGCGACTTGACGTCGATGGGAGCGGTCTGGTTACCGCCCGCCGACTCGGAGGTGGCGCGCTTCATCAACGAGATCATCCTCGACGAGGAGTCGGACGCGGAGTTCACGCGCTACGCCGAGGCGGCCGGCCTCGGACCGCAGCCGCCGTCGAGCCACTTCGAGTGGTACCTCGCAGCGATGGAAGAAGTGGGCGCTGACACGGCGCCGATCCGAGCGGTGGTCGCGCGCCTTCGCGCGGGTGAGGACCCCCAGGTGGTTCTTGCCGACTGCGAGCTGCCCGACGCTGCCGCCGCCTTCGGACGCAACACCTTCGAGATGCTGCGCGGCCCGCTTCACGTGCGCGCCGCTGTCTTCTTCCACGGGCGCGAGGACGTGATCCCGCGCATGTTCATGCCGCTGGTGAAGGAGCTCCAGGCAAGCGGCACGCCCTGCGGTCTGCTCCTCGGCTACCTCGAGCGCCACATCGAAGCGGACGGCGAGCACCACGGCCCGCTGGCGCAACGCATGCTCGACGCGATCTTCGACGGAGACGAAGTGAAGGTCGCCGAGGGTGTCCAAGCTGCGGAAGTAGCGCTGGCCGCGCGGCGTACTCTCTGGAGCGCGCTGGCCTGACCTTCGATACGGTACCAGGTACGATTCCGCCACATTCCACCTACCGAACGGACCGCCGCATGCCCCCTATCCAAAGAGCAGAGGCCGAGCTTCCTCCCGAAGTCCTCGAGCATTCCATCCAGGGACAAAACCTCGCTGGAGCGGCCAGTTTCGGTGAGCTTCTCAAGAAGCCCATGGAGGGCACTTCGACGGCACAGCCGACGCTGATCGCCTTCCTACGGCACTTCGGCTGAACCTTCTGCCGCCGCGACGTCGAGCGGCTGCGCTCCCTGGTTCAGGGGGCCGAAGAGACCCAGCCTTTTCCGCGCGTCGTGCTCGTGCACATGGGGTCGCCCGCCGAGGGGACGAGCTTCCTCAGCTCACGCTGGCCAAGTGCGTTGGCGATCTCGGATCCCGATCGCGTCCTCTTCCAGGCGTTCGACCTCGGACGGGCGTCCGTGGGCCAGGTCTTCGGGCTGCGCGTATGGAAGGAGGCCCTGAAGGTGGCCCGCTTTGGCGTCGGCAAGCCCGTCGGTGATCCGCTCGCGCTTGGCGGGACGTTCCTGGTGCAAGGCAGCCGCCTCCTCGCGTCCGACGTGGCAGAGCACGCGGGGTACGTTCCTGACTATGAGGGCCTGGCCGCGATGGCTCGCGAGAGTCTCACGGAGTTCACGCCTTGACACGCGTCGTCGCCTTTCTGCCAGGCAATGGTCACGTGGATGCGCGCCTTTCCTTCGCCCGCGAGAAGGCCCAGCGGCTAGAGGACGGGTTCGAGCTTCGATCCGTGGACTACGGCGCGGCGGCTGACTTCGACGCCCTGCTCGACTCGGTCGAGGAGCAGGTAAGAGATGCGACTCTCGTGTACGCCACCGGGATTGGTGGGCTTGTCTATCTCGCACTTCGCGCGCTCGGCGCCCTGGCGGACCAGCGTGCGATTCTCCAGGGTCCCGTTCTCTGGGGGCTTGAGACGCGCACCTTCCCAAAGCTCATGCGCCTGCCGCTGATGCCGCGCGCGCTCACGCTGGCGATCTCGACGGACTTGATCCAGCGACGCTTCATGCGCAAGCACTTCACGCAGCCGCTGACGCCGGAGTTCCAGAAGGTGTTCTTCGGTGGCTACGGCGATGCCGGAGCGTTCGAACGCTGGTTCGCCTGGCTGACGCCCCAGCTGCTCCGCGACCTTGAGGCAGCTTTGCGCGGTCGAGCGGATCGGCTTGAGGGCGTCACTGCGTGGTGGGGGGGCCTTGATCATGTGGTCGGCCTCGACGAGCTTCGACGGACTGAGGCGGCCCTCGATTTGACCATTCCCGTGCGTGAGTTTCCGACTTGGGGCCACTATCCGATGATCGATGAGCCCGCCGAATGGGCAGCCGAGGTCGCGGATGCGCTGGCAGCGCCTCGCTGACTTCCCGGGCGAGCAGATCGGAAAGATCGCTCGTCTGCGAACCGCTGCGCGGCGCGGCATCGACGTTCCGCCCACGGTTTGGGCTCGCGCCAGCGAACTGCAAGCGGCCGAGCCGGGCGAGATGACGCCGCCCGCCGAATTCGGTCCGCCTTGGATCGTGCGCTCCGCCGCGCCTGATGAGGACGGGGGCAAGGACAGCGTCGAGGGCACGGCGGCGGGCCGCTACGAGAGCGTTGAAGTGACGCGAGCGCCTGCGTTCGCCGCCGCCGTGGCCACCGTGGTGCAATCCATGCGTTCGGCCAAGGGCGAAGGAGCCTCGGTGTTCGTTCAGCCGCTGCTTCAGCCGGAGGCGGGCGGAGTCGCCTTCTTCGACGGTTTCTTCTATGAACGCAGTGAGTCGCCGGGCGGGAACCGTGCGATCACCGCGGGCGAGGCGCGTGGGGACGTGACGCGCGCCGACTTGATCCGCGGCGAGCTGTGGTCCGACTGGCTGCGAAAGGTAGGCGCTGCGTTCTCAGCCGACCTGAAGGGCGGCGCGGCTCTCGACATCGAGTACGTCCGTACCGGCGATGCCTGCACGCTGCTCCAGGTCCGGCCCGCGCGCTTTCCGGTCCGGCGCAACCCGATCCTGAGCCTTGCCAATCATCGCGAGATCCTCGGCGATCACCCGAGCCCCTGGGTGACCGCTGCGCTCGTCGATGCGGGCCGCGGTGCCCTTGAGGAGTTCGCGCGCATCGATCCGGAGATCAACGGCTGGGACGGCCAATACGCGGAGGCCTGCGCGGGCCGCGCATGGCTTTCTTTCTCGTTCTTCTTCCGGCTGATGGATCTCTGGGGTCTGCCGCGGACGTTCGTCACCGATGGCGTAGGCGGCGAGTCCGGAGGGCCCGAAGACGCGCGCCCGCGGATGGGCCGCATGGTCGTCAAGTCCCCGAAGCTGCTGCGGCTTCAGTGGCAGAACCGCCAGACGATCCGGCGGATCCCCGGGGCTCTTGCCGGCTTTGATGAGCGGCTGGGATCG
>JBLIHL010000477.1:0-5011 GCA_047635895.1 Paracoccaceae bacterium
CAGCTCGACGGCGATGGCGTCGGTCGACGCCGTCGACGCAACCGGAACCCCAGTGCCCATCGGACTGCTCACGGCTGGCAGCGTCGTGATCGTGTCCCCCCCCGGATCTGGCTGGACGACTGGGACCAAGATCCAGGTGCACGACTCGCTGCGAGCTCTGGACGGAAGGACCCTTTGCGCGTCCATCGCGATCCCGCTAGCCGTCAGCCCGTAGCCCCTTCTGGCGGTACGGTACCAGGGACCATTCCGCCAGAAGGGGCTACACCCGGGTCACTACTCAGCGAAACGCGAGCTTCACTTCGGTGGTTTCCCCGGCGGTGATCGTGACCGGGACTAGCAGTGGTGGGCGGTCCAGGAGCCTCGCTCGTAGCGTGTAGGCGCCCACCGGCAGCATCTCGGAGGTTGCCGTCTTGCCCAGGGGCCAGGACTCCATCAGGCGCGGTCCCCAAGCGATCAAAGGCGTGCCGGGTCCTGACCAGGGAACCGTCTCCACTTCACGTCCCTCAGCGTCCAGCAGCGTCAGCCAGGCCTCCGACCAGTGCCGGCCCAGTCGATCCCGTCCGGCTATTTCCTCCTTCGTCCTGGGGATCTCCTCGTCGCGGATGCGACCGGTCATCTGGATGCGAAGCCTGCCGCCCGACCGGAGCTCCAGCGGCACCACGGTTTCCACTCCAGGCTCCACGGAGACCACCGTCTCCGCGCGCCCAAGATCGCGGGGGAACATCCCCTTGGCCACGACCCTGATGCTCCGCGCAGGGACGGGAAACGAGCGCTCGAGTTCCTTCAGTTCCTTGCCTCTGAGTACGGCGAACGGGACTCCCGTCTCCGCGTCCTCGATCAGAAGTTCGATGCTCCCACGCCGGTAACCGCGGCCGTGCCACTCGGACGGCAGGCTGAAGTCAACCTTGACTCTCGCCGCAAGCTCGATGGCCTGGGGCTCCAGGGTAAGGGTCACCCGGTCTCCCTCTTTCGGGATGGCGACAAGGTGCGGAGCCGGTTCGATCGCCTGGCCCTGCACGACGACGAGGTACTGCCTGCCTCCGAAGACCTCAATCGGCGTCATCGTGTTGCGTGCGTCAGAGCTGAGGCCGCGCCAAAAGACCTCCGTCGACAGCAGGCCGAGCGAGCTGGATCCGGAGGCCAGCACCGGTGCTGACCCGATAGGTCCCGCGTCGTACACCGAGAGAACGCCGGATGGCTCAAGAGGATCCGGTTCGTAGCCCCGCAGTGGGAAGAACGGCGCGCCTTCGGCCTCTCCGAATCCCTGGATGTCGACTTCCAGCAGCGTTCGTTGGAAGCGGAACTCAACCGGGGGTGACTCGGCTGAGAGCTCGACGACCCCTAGCTCAACGGACGACTGCGTGCCTGGCTTCGCGCGCGTGCTGCGAGTCGTGACGCGGTAGCGCCCCGGTCGTAGCCCTTGGATTCGAAAGGTGCCGTCTCGTTCGGTCACGGCCGCCCCTCGTAGCCAGCCCAGTCCCTCCGCCTGCAACGTCGAGGCAAGAGGCTCAGCGCGGCGGTCCAGGCCAGCGCGATCCAGCTCGGCCCAGCTGTACCGGAACCGCAGCTCCGACGCAGGCGCGCCCGTGTCATCCAGGATCGCCCCTGCAAGGGTCGCAGCTCCATGGAGCTGCACGTCCACGATCCCGGCGGTGGGCTCGACGAACCCACGGGAATCTACGGGAAGCGAAACGACGCCCGTCCCACGTCCCAACGCTTTCACCAGCAGCAGATCGGCATGGATGTCTCCGTGGAAGTGGACATGGTGAAGGCCGCCGCCGATCCAATGCACGCTCGTGTTTCGGGCTCGCTTGAGGACTCTTCGGGTGATCATTTCACCCCGTCGAGTCTCGAGCTCGGTCGATTCCCAGCGGCTCACTTGCACCATGCAGCGTGCGTCCTTGTCAGCGCCCAGTACCCGAATTCTCTGGGTGGCGCCAGGCGTCAGGGTCACGCTCGCCGCGTAGCGAACTGGCGCTGCAGAATCCTCCAGCTCGACGGCACGGATGGCCACTGCCATGCGCAGGAAGCCCGGATGCAAAGGCTCGCAGCGCAGCCGGCACTTCCCGTTGTCGTCAAGCTCGATGAGCTGCGTCGCCACGTCGAAGGACGCGCCCCCCTCAGCATCCGACGTCGCTGCCCCCAACGTGACCAGAGGATCGTCGGTGTGGAACAGACGCACTTCGACGTTATTCACAGGCTCGACGCTCCACCCTTTGGGGTGTAAGCCAACGCGCACCTCAATGCGCGAAGTGGCGGCGTCCTGGGCGTTGCTACCCTGAACGGCACCGTACGAAACCGAAGTCGCCAGAATAGACGCCAGAACGAGAAGGCCGGCAACGAGACATTTCACGGTGCTGAGCATGGGCGAAGGATACGCGGCAATCCGGAGCCAGGCGCGAATCCGCCACCCCGCGTGCCGGGATTTGTGGCGGATTCGGGTCTGGCTCCGTACTGCCCGTCCGATGTGCCATCATGTCGCCCCATCCCATGAAGCCGCTGCGAGCCTCCACCAACGGTCGACCTGCGCTCCGCTCCGCGGTGCTTCTGGCGGGAATCTTCGTGGCATCAGGTGGCGCCTGGCTCCTTTCCGCCGGCGGCCAAAGAGACCCAGCCTTGCATACCAAGGCCACAGCTGGCGCTGAGCCAGATTCGCCCGAGCGCTCGATCGAGGCACTCTCGGCTCAGCGCGCGCCGATCCGCCCAGGTGAGGAGCCAGCGGTCTCGACTCGATCCGCCATCGACGCGGGGGGCCGAGTCGCGACGCGCCGGAACTGACGCTGCCTGGCGTACTCCACGGCCTCCTCCTGACCGAGGGCTATAAGCCCGCCGCTGGCGTGCGAGTGGTTGCCGAAGCGCACAGCTGGAATGCCCAGGCCATCGTCGACCAGCGCGGGTCCTTCTCCTTCAGCGACCTGCCGGATCGGGGAGGTGCGCTTGAGGTCCAGCGCTCCAAAGGTGGCGCCCTCGCTCGCATGGATCGACTCGCGGTCCGCTCGGGAGAAACGGCAGTGACCAATGGGCTCTATGCGTCGTTCCGTCATCAGCCAATCAGGGAGGCCATTCCCGAAGGTCCCTACGTCCTGGATGTGAGCGACCCTTTGAAGGGGCTTCGGTGCCCCCCCCCACCACTCGTGGCCGATCGAGATTCGCCGCAGGGAAGTCACCCAAGTCGGTCTCTCGACGGGCGTGCTCCGGGACCGCTGACGGCGAGCGGCAAGAGAGCGCAGAGGGCCACTCCGACCCGTCACCTTCGAGGTGCCCGGCACCGTAAACATGCAGGGGCGACAGTACACCGCTACCCCGATCTCAGGACTGGATACGGACGCACCGAACCTCAGAGTCAAGGAGACTCTCCGTGTATCCTGGGAGCGCATTCATCGATGTCCCCGACACACACTGGGCTCCCGACACGCACCGGGTTCCCGACACACACGGGTTCCCCGAGACACCCTGGGGCCACGGGGCATCGCAACCATAGCCATGAGCGCGCGAACAGCCACCACCGTCATCATCCTCGCTTTCCTCGCTGGATGCCAAGCCCAGCCGGAGCGTGCGGTCAGCGTGTACGCCGGGCCCTATACGGACAACTCGTTGCCCGAGGAGATCATGCTCTTCCGGCCGCTCAGCTTCGAGGATGCAACGCTTGTGGCGGCTGCCTACAGCGAAGTCATCGCGGATCCCTCCCCCCACTACCGCTGGGAGATCGAGGCCAACATCGTGCAGTGGCTCGGTGACCAAGATCACCAGGAAGTCGGCGGCCTGGCGATGTTCCGCTGGCAAACGTTCCCCTGGGATCATTGGCTGGACACGAGCTTCGGGTTCGGCAACGGACTTTCTTGGGCGACCTCAAAGCCCGACCTGGAGGAGTTCTTCCATCCGGACACCGGCGCGACTCAGCTCCTGTGGCACATCGCGGTGGAGCTCGAGTTCGCACGGCCTGTGCGGCTCCGTGCGCAACGACCTTCATGGCTGGACAGCTGGGCGACGTTTGTCCGGGTGCACCACCGATCCGGCGTGTTCGGATCGTTCAGCGATGTGGACGGTGGTTCGAACGTGTTGGCCCTGGGATTGCGCTACCGGTGGTAGCTCCAACGCCCAAGGAGCGGTCAGCTTCGCGGTGGCGGGCTAGAGATAACGCACGGCGTCTGGTGTATCTGCGTACGCGGTCCGCAGGCGATCAATAGGTCAACACGAACGTCTGCATCTCCGAAGCGTCCCCGAGCTGGATGCTTCGCTTCAGGAGCGTGGTCTCGCCTCGCATAACCTCGAGATCAAGGACCGTGTGCGTATGCCAGGACTGAGTAGCGCGATGGGGAGCGGCTGAGCCTCCTCCAGCCGGATGTCGTCGCTCTCGCCGAGCCCTGAATCGATGGTGGGAGGCTCGAGCGCCTCCACCGCGTGCCCTTCGAGGCTCACCGTCATGTAGGCGGCCTCACGATCCTCCGGATTCAGCCCAGAGAGGACAAACTCCCCCGTCGGTCCAGTCTCCATCACATCCCCCGCCGGGCCACGGGTATTGCGCGGCTTGGGCGCATAGCGAACCCACGCTCCGGACGCCGGCGTTCCATCGGGCAGGAAGACCCTGTGCCGCGCATGGTGAGTCCCGGGTCCAAGGCAACGGTCACGGGCGAGTCGCTCGTCTCGAGCATGATCCACTGGCCCACGCAGCCCTCCGCCTCGACGCGAACCTGAAGCCCTCCAGCTGGCTGCCCCTTGCCGTTCACGACGGTTCCTTCCAATATTGCCGCAGAGCTCACCACCAGCTCCAAACCCTGACACTGCGTGGTCGGCTCGAGCGTCCCGCGCTGGAGTCGAAACGACTCCGAGTTAGAGGACGCATAGGCCGCCGTCCAGGCCTTCGATCACGAGAACCTACAGCACCGGACCAGCCGCCGGAGCAGCTGTATCCAGGCTGGGAGAAACCACGGCGGCTCGCTCCAGCGCGACCGGGGCCGAAAGCGGCCCGGATTCCGTGCCCACAGGCGCGACATCCTGGACAGCAGGCTTT
>JBLIHL010000478.1:0-4987 GCA_047635895.1 Paracoccaceae bacterium
CGGCTTCCTTTGCTCACTCGGCTCACAGTCAGTCAAGAGTTGCTGCAACATCGACCGAGTCGCCCGCGACTGTACAGCGAGGATGTGTGAGCCGCAGTACCGTTCCGGAACCAAAGCTGCGGGAATAGATCCGGCTGTACTGCTGAGGCGTCCGCTAGGCCATCCGGTAATACTCCTCCCAGCCGGCACGTGGCTGGGGGCCGTCCAGCAGCGCGTTCGCTCGGTCATTGCCTACGAAGCGCTCCGTCTTGCGGTCGAAATTCAGTTCCTCCCCGAGCCGCTGGCAAATGACGCCCAGAAGCAGGGTCTTGGTCAGGTCGCCGCCGACACGGAATGGGGATCGCGTCTCGCCCTCGCCCATGCACGCCGCGATGAAGCTGGCCGCATGGTTGAGGCTCGGGGTTTCGACCACGAGGGCCTCCTCGTGCTCCTTGGCTTGGGCGGCGGGAATCACGCTCGAATTACCCCAGTGGGAGCCGCGCGTGATCGCGAACTTGCCGTCCGCGCGGTGCAGGACCGTGCCGGCTCCGCCCAGGTCGGGCGCTTTGAGGCTGCCATCCGGCTGCTTCTCCTGGAATGCCTCCGGGATCTCGGGGAGATAGTCGGCACCGTCGCGCCAGGTCAATTCCAGAGCCGGGTGCGGGCCGCGCTTCGGGAACTTCATCCTCAGCTGCGAGCTCAGCGGGAAGAGAACGTCATTGGGATCATCGATACGGAGCGGCGTGAGCTGGGTCGGCTGACCCAACTCCAGGAACTCATGCACGAAGTCGATGATGTGCGCCCCCCAGTCTCCCAGCATGCCGTTCCCGTAGAGCCAGAACGCACGCCAATCAAATGGATGGTACTTCGAGCTGAACGGCTTCTTTTCCGCCGGCCCACACCACAGATCCCAGTCGAGGGTCTCTGGAATCGCCTCCTCCTTTGGGTACTCCGAGAAGCGCTTTGCGGCGTCCATGAAGAACAGCCCCGGCGACTTCCAGGCGTCCACCTTGGTGATGTCGCGCACGACGCCCTGCTCCATCATCCTCGCGAACTGAAGATAGGCGCCGGAGCTGTGGCCCTGGTTGCCCATCTGAGTGACCACCCCGAACTTCTTCTCGGCCCGCATCAGCAGATCCGCCTCGCGGTAGGAATGCGTCAGCGGCTTCTCGACGTAGACATGCTTGCCCATCGACATGGCCAGCATCGCGGCGGCAAAGTGCGTGTGGTCCGGCGTCACGATGCTGACCGCATCGATGTCATCGCCCATCTCCTCCAGCATCACTCGGAAGTCTTTGAACCGCCGTACGTCGGGGTACTTCTCGAGGTTGCTCGCGGCCCCATTCGCGCTGAAGTCGACGTCGCAGAACGCCACAGGCTGTGCCCTCCCGTCGGCGCAGAGCTCAGGCACAACGCGCGCAGCCCGCCCGCCCACGCCGATCACGCCCAAGTTGATCCTCTTGCTCGGCGGAACCTTACCGTCCTGCGCCGAGGCGCCGTTGACGAGATAGGAAGGGAGGATCGTGAAGCCGGCGGCCGCCACGGCGGACTTCCCCAGGAAGTCACGGCGAGTACCTTGGTTCATGAAGGACATGATGTCTCCAGAGGTTGAGGATTGAACGTAGCTGCAGATCCTACCGCAGATCCGATTCCGCTCGCGAAGCCACGGTGCGGTACCACCTGAATCTCCAGGCAGCCACAACCGCGGCCGCCACGAAATCAGGGACAGTAGGATGGCGGCATGCTCCATCCGTCACTCACGCTTCTGATCGCGCTGCCGCTCCTCTCCCATCCGTCTCTCCGCAGTGACGGCGAACTGATCTTGACCCAGGGGCCCTTCGTCGGGCATGTCGAGCCACACTCCGCCAAGGTCTGGGCGCGCGCCTCCGCGCCGGGAGAGTATTCCCTCGTGGTCACCGACGCTCGAGGCAGGGAGATCCGCGCCACTTCGTCGACGTCCGCTGAGACCGACGGCTGCATGGTCCTCGAAGCCTCCGGGCTTGAGCCAAACACCGCGTACCACTATCGCATCGAGGCCGCCGACGGCGCGTCGCTCGGGCCCGACACCGCGCGCATCCTGCGTACGGCTCCAGCCCTGGATGAGGACGCAGACGTCCGAATCATGTTCGCGTCCTGCGCACGCGAAGACGAGGCCACTGCCCAGGCGTGGCAGCGAGCAGCGACCGAGGCCCCCGACGCCGTCGTGCTGCTGGGCGACACCCCCTACATCGATCGCACGGACCTCACCTATCAGCGCAAGCGCTATGCCGAGTTCGCGTCGTTCCCCATGATGGCGGACCTCCTCGCCCACACGCCCTGGTACGGCACCTGGGATGATCACGACTTTGGCTCGAACGACACGGATGGCCGCCTCGCCGGCCAGCCGCAGTCACGTCGCGCGTTCATCGAGTACCACGCCAACCCAAGCTACGGCGACGGCGAGCACGGCATCTACACGAGCTTTCGCCGCGGCCCTGTGGAGGTCTTCATCCTCGATACGCGCACGTTCGCCGCAATGGAACCATCGCCCTTCCTGGGCCACCACGCCTCGCTCCTCGGCGCCGCCCAGTGGGCGTGGCTCATGGAAGGCCTGAAGGCTTCGACCGCGCCAGTGAAAGTGCTGAGCTGCGGGATGATCTGGAACGGCGCAACGCGTCCAGGCAAGCTCGATCACTGGGGTAGCTATCCCCACGAGCGGGAGGCTCTCTTCCGCTTCATCGGAAAGGAGAAGGTGGAGGGCGTCACCCTGATCGGCGGCGACATCCACCGCTCTCGCGTCCTCCGTCACGCCAGCGCGGACCTCGCGGGCTACGACATCATCGAACTGATTGTCTCGCCGATGCACGACGGGATCATCGGAGCCGCCAACGCGCCGCATCCGGGACTGATCAAGGACATGGGCGAGCCCAGGACCATCCTTCTCTTTGAAGCCAGCCAGCGAACAGGCCAGCTCGACTCCCTGCGCGCTCGATTCATCAATGCAGCAGGTGACGAGTTGTTCGCCATCGACCTGGCCGAAGCGAAGTGAGGAGCCAAGTGCGCAGGGATACGTCCTTGCTCAAAGGGAATTCCCCAGTGCGAAAGGCAGCTCAATTCGGCGATCCTACCTGAGCCATCACCAGGGCCGCATACCGTCCCAGTAATGACCGATTGGGCATGGGCCACTGAAGAGCTAGTTCTGTGGAAAACCCTTATGGGGCTGCGACCGCCGGTCGATCAGGGCAGTGGCTACCCGCCAGAACTGATGCGGGCGCCATCAGTCCCCAAAAAACCGCAGAACAGTCACCCCACTACCCATGCGCACCCCGTCACGCCTCGGCCGCTCACCGGCCCCCAACAGCACAACCCTCGTCGCAGCAGCAATCGCCGGAGGCCTCGCAGCCTCGCTGGCTGGCTGCAGCTCGGACTCCAGCACTGACACCCCTGCAGCGCCGGACACGACCGCCCCTGCGGCCTCGTCGTACGTGCAGGATCGCACCAACGACGCGACCGGCCAGACCGTCGTCGTCACGTTCAGCGAAGCGGTCACCCAGGCAACCGCAGAGGTCGCCGGCTCCTACACGTTCAGCGGCGGAGTCAACGTCCAAACGGCGACCCAGAGCATGGACGAAATGTCGGTGTCGCTGGTCCTCGACGCCCCCGCCATCCCCGGCGACAACACGATCGCGATCGCAGCGGGCATCGAAGATGCTGCCGGCAACGCGTCCGTCGAAGTGACGGCCACCGCCATCACCAGCACTGACACCACCGCCCCGGCCGCCGCCAGCGTCGCTGGCCTGACCATCAGCGGCCCGTCCAACGACCAGATCGTCGCCGTCTTCAACGACTCGATGATCCAAGCCGAGGCTGAGACCGTCGCAAACTGGAGCCTTGAGTCCCCGCTCGGCACCCCGTTTGACGCCACGGGCGCGACCATCGCCTACGACACGGCCACGATGACCGCCACGATCACCCTGGGCGCCGGCTCCGCCGACCAGAACCTCCAGACGTTCGATGCGGTCCACGCGTCCTTCATCGGAATGCGTGACCTCGGCGGCAACACGATCGCCGCCACCACCATCGGAACGACTGCCGTCAACGGTATGGTCGGCGGCGACGCCCAGCCGCCCGTGCTCCTCGCGGCCGCCCCGGGCGCCGGCAACACGCTTGAGCTCACGTTCTCGGAAAGCGTCAGCTCGGTCGAAACCGTCGACCTCAAGTCAGTGTCCCTCACGAACGGAACGGACATCGTCCTCACCGACGCCAACGATCCGGGCATGGCGGCGACCGGCACCTTCGAGCTGACCGGCACCGTTGTGGATGGTGACTCCATCACGATCTCCGACGGCACCACGCCCGTCACCTTCGAATTCGACTTCGGCGCCTCCGGCACGATCTCGCTCTCGGGTCTTCCGAACGACACGGATACCGTCGTGATCGAAGACGCCGCCGCGCTCAGCGTCGAGTTCGAATTCGACGACGGCGGCGGCGCTGCTGGCGCTGGTACCGCGGTCCTCCTGGGCCTTGACGCGCCCGCAACCATCGTCAACCTCCTCGCAGCCATCGACGCAAGCGCGCTTGCCATGACGGCCGCCGCGGGTTCCACGGCCAACGACATTGATCTGCGTAACGCCTCCGGCGGCGCTGCGGGCAACGTGACGATCACCGGCACCGATGTCGCAGGCGTCCAGACCCTCACCGGCATGGCCGGCGGCGGCGTCGGCGGCGGCAACGTCGCGGTCATTATCGACACCACGACCTCGACCATGGTCACCGTCCTTCGCGCTGCGATCGACGCAAACGGCTTCAACATCACGACCAGCAACGGCGGCACCGCCACTGACTTCATCGTCACGAACGACGCCCCCGGCACGGCTGGCAACGTCACGATCCTTGAGTCTGACGCCGGCGGCGTCATTAACTTCACCGGCATGGCCGGCGGAACCGGCATCGGCCTCGTCACCTACGAGCCCACGGTTTCCACCGCGGTCGGCAGCGACATCACGGCCACCGTCACCTTCGCCATCGC
>JBLIHL010000479.1:0-4981 GCA_047635895.1 Paracoccaceae bacterium
TTCCGCACCGACGCCGAGAAAGCCCGGGATGATCGCTTCAAGGACCGCCTCAAGCGCCGTGTGCACCTGGATGAGCCCGTCCGGTAGCTTCCAACCTTCCAGCGGTCTATGAAGGAAGCCCGCGGCGCCCCCGAAAAAGGGCGCCGCGGGCTTCGCGTCTATGGGAGGCCGATCAGCCCTTGACCGAACCGAGCAGCAGATCGGTCACGAGCTGGCTGAAGCGCTTCGGATCCTTCGGCGTCGCGCCCTCTGCCAGGAGAGCCTGGCCGTACAGCAGCTCGGCCGCCTCGGCAATCCGCGGCGACTTTTCATCGACGCCGTGCAGCTTAGTGAGGCTCTTGACGAGCTCGTGCTCAGGGTTGAGCTCGAGGATGCGCTTCTGCTTCGGCATTTCCTGACCGCTCCGCTTGAGCAGGCGCTCCATGTGGCCCGACATGCCGCCTTCCCCAGCGACAAGCACCGCGGGGCTGCCCTTGAGCCGCGACGTGAAGCGGACCTCGGAGATCTCTTCGTCGAGCGTCGACTGGAGTGAACCAAGGAAGCCCTTGTGCTCCTTCTGGAGCTCCTCGCGCTTCTCCTTGACGTCGTCGTCTTCCTGGGCGTCGCCGCGGTCGAGGGCGACGAGCTTCTTCTCGCCGTACTCGGTGAGGCGCTGCAGGACCCACTCGTCCACCGGGTCAATGAGAAAGAGCACCTCTTCGTCCTTCTCCGACACGGACTCGAGCAGCGGCGAGGCCTCGACGGTCGCACGGTCCGCGCCGGTCAGCACGTGGATGACCTCCTGGCCGTCCTTCATGCGCTCGATGTACTCGTCCAGCGTGACCATCGTCTCGCCGTTCGACGAGTGGAACAAGCACACCTTCGCGAGCTTCTCGGTGTCGGCGTCGCCAGACCAGATGCCCTCCTTGATGACAGACCCGAAGGCGTCCCAGAACTCTGCGTACTCCTCGCGCTTGCTGTTCAGCAGCTTCCCGAACTCCTCGAGCGTCTTCTTCACGAGGCGCTTCTGGATCTGACCGAGGCGCGGATCATCCTGGAGCGTCTCACGGGAGACATTGAGCGGAAGGTCCGCGCATTCGACCACTCCGCGCACGAAGCGCAGGAAGCTCGGAAGGAGCTCCTTGCACTCCTTCTGGATCAGCACGCGCCGCACGTACAGGCTGACGTTCGAGTCGCGGTTCGACGGATCGAAGAGATCCATCGGAGCCTTCGACGGCAGGTACATCAGCGCGGTGTACTCGAGCGAGCCTTCAGCGCTGAAGTGCAGAGACGAGAGCGGCTCGCTCCAGTCGTGCGTGAGGTGACGGTAGAACTCGGCGTGATCCTCGTCCGTGATCTCGGACTTCGGGCGCGCCCAGAGCGGCTTCTGCGAGTTGAGCGTCTCGAGATTCATGACGCTCACCGTCTCACCCTCGATCGGCTTGCCTTCCTCGTCGAGCTTCGGCTCGTTGCGCTCGACCTCCATCTGGATGGGGTGCTCGACGAAGTCGCTGTAGCGCCGAACGACGTCGCGAAGCGTAAATTCCTCGAGGTACTTCTCAGCGCCTTCGATGGTGGGGTTGTCGTCGGTGCCCTCCACTTTCTCGCGCAGCTTCAGCGTGACCACGGTGCCGCGTGAAAGGCCCTCAGCCTCCTCGATCTCGTAGCTACCGTCACCCTTGGAGCGCCAGCGGTAGCCCTCGTCTGAGCCCGCGCGGCGCGTCTCAACGGTGACCTCATCGGAGACCATGAACGCACTGTAGAAACCGACTCCGAACTGACCGATCAGGTCAGGGCGCTCGGCGCTGTCGCCGCCTTCGGCCGCCGCCTGCAGGAAGCGTCGCGTGCCGGAGCTCGCGATCGTGCCGAGGTTCTTGACGAGCTCCTCGCGGTCCATTCCGATGCCGTTGTCGGCGATCTTGAGAATGCCCTTCTCCTTGTCGACGTCGAGCACGATACCGAGGGTCTCGCCCTCGGGGAGAAGCGCGTCGTCGGTCAGCGCCTCGAAGCGGAGCTTGTCGAGCGCATCACTGGCGTTCGAGACGAGCTCGCGCAGGAAGATGTCCTTGTTGGTGTAGAGCGAGTGGATGACAAGGGAGAGGACCTGCTGGACCTCTGCCTCGAACGCGTGCGTCTCGGCTTGAGCAGTCATAGTGGGGATCGCTCGAAGAGAGCTGTTCGGGTGTCAGTCGGGGGTTGCGGCACAGGGCAGCCAGCGAGGCCGCTTGGCCAGCCTCAGACCCCATTTTGGGCCATCAGTCTCCCCATCAAATCCCTGGGGTCAATTTCAGACCCGATTTTCGGGGGCCAAGGGGCAAGCCCCACCCCGGAAGCGCCCTAGAAGCGCGTTGCGGACGGACGAATTCGCGCGGCGTGACTCCTGAGTCTGCTCGGGGCCCTGCGCTGCGCCGCCCCAGGGCCCCGGTAGCTACGGCCGACTTTGGAACCCGGGCCGTCCGCCCCGCGTCCCATCGGGGGCCGGGGTATGTTTGGATAGCCGCTCGCACAGCACCACATGAAAAGACCACGCCAGATCGCACACGCCCTTCGAAGCACCGGAGGGCGGTTCCTCCCAGGAAGCCCCCTCCTGAGGGCAGCCCTAGGCCTCACCGGGGCCATCGTGCTGCTCAGCCCGGCCGAAACTCGCTCCTTCGACGTCTTTGGTGACTTCCTCGACCTGACCCTGCGCGACTTCCGGATCCTCAACACCTTCGCCGGGATCCGCGCCAATGACAACGCGGTCCCCGATCCGGACTTTCCAGGCTCCATCGGCGCGGACCTCGCCATTCGTAAGGCAATCGCGGAGTGGGGCTCACGCCCCCACGGCTCCGGCCTCACCGACCCCTCCCAGGACCTCCTCGGGTCGGGCGAGTCTAATTTCGAGGCCTTTTACGCCGGTGACGCGCTCCTCGCGGGAGGCCGCAACCAGAACGTGATCTCCGTGATCGCAGGCGGCGGCGGCATCGCTATCACGGACCTTCCCATTGGCGACGGCTGGCGCATCCGCTTCTTCGACGCAGCCCGCGACTGGAACGATGGCCCTGGCATCCCTGAGGGCGGCATCGATCGTTTTGACATCCAGGGCGTGATGGCCCACGAGTTTGGTCACGCGCTCGGCCTCGATCACTCGATGGTCGCTGGCGCGACGATGGAGAACAACGGTTCGCCGGACTTCGGCGTCCACCTGCGCTCTATCGAGGCTGACGACATCGCAGGGGTTCAGTTCATCTACGGCCCCATCAGCGCACTGAAGCCAACCCTCGAGACCTATGAGTTCATTGGCCCGGGACGCATCCGCATCACCGGCACGAACTTCGACGACCTCGACAACGAGGTCTGGTTCACGCCCGAGGATCCCACGCTGCCGATGATGGACCCGACGGTCCGCATCAGTGGCCTCGCGAGCTCACCCAGTGGCACCCGCATCGAGCTGGACATTCCGACAGAGGCCGGACCAGGAAGCCTCGCGGTTCGGATCCCAGGCCAACGCTCACTCGCGCTGTCCAACGTCTTCCCGTTCGATCCACTGCTCGAGCCCTGGACCGCGCCAGCCAGCTACGGCACGCCCGGACAGACGAGCACGGGGTCGCTGGCGAGTCTCTCGTGGAGCGGCCTTCCAAGCGCCTCGATTCCTGCCCTCCATCTGGGGGTAGACGGCGCGGGGAACGCATCTTTTGCGCTGCTCGTGGAAGGTTCGAGCCGGGCGTCTGCCGCGACCCAATACGGAACGCTGCTCGTCGGAGGCCAACTGCGGCGCCGCGCGATCTTCTCCGTCACGGGAGGGTCTGGATCGACCTCTCAGCCGCTCCTTCCCAACGGCATGATCGGCGACACGACCTACTTCCAAGTCTGGCTGCCAGATGCCCCGGCGAACGGCGGCGGTCTCTTCACCGACGGCCTCGAGATCATCGTCTCGCCCTGACCCAGCTACTTCCCGTCGAGCACGATCGTTCGCTTGACCGGACTGAGCGGCAGCTCCTTGAACGTAAGGCCGTTCAGAAGGTTGCCCTTCATCACCATCGTCTGCGAGACGACGTCACCCGACTCCGGCAGCACGCGCACGGTCATGGAGACCGTTTCCTCGGCGTTGACGAGACCACTGAACGGTCGCCCGGAATCGAGGCCCCAGTTCAGGACCGCAATTCCCTTGATGCGGACTTCCAGGTCGCTCCCGAGAATGTCAACGTCCAGCTCGCCCTCGTCGTCTAGTCGACGTGACGCGACGAACGCGTCGGGATCAGCGCGAAGGCCGAGCTCGAACCTGATCTCGATCTGTCCAAAGCGCCCGTTGTCCGGATCGACTCCGACGGTCAGCAAGCGAGCCTCAGCGGTCCCCGTGACCTTGCCATCAAAGGCCTGCTGGAGATTGCCACCGACCCCGGTCGCGAAGGCACGCAGGATCTGGCCTTCCGACTCGGCCGGTGAAGCGCCGTCCTTCGGCTTCTCCGTTCTCCAGCCCATGAAACCCGCCGGCGCGAGGAATGGCTCGAGTAGCGCTGCATCAAGCGACCAGCGATCTCCGAGCGTGGCGACGTGGGGACCACCGGATTCCTTGACCGGCGGAAGGTACTGGGACCAGTCCGTAGGAACCGCGAGCTTCGGCAGAGCCGACTCGCGCAGCGCCGCGCCGTCGAAGTGGCGTCCATGCCCATCAGGCTGGCCCTCGGCCGGGACAAAGGCCACGCTGACGTCCTTGAGCGGCGACTTGAGCGCGATGCCGACGCCGTTCCACGTGCCGGCGACGTCGTCCACCGAAGCGGGGTCGATCACCTGAATCTCCCCCACCGCGTCGAGGTATAGACGGCGCAATGCGTCCGGTCCTGGCCCCGCGTCCGCGTACTCCTCGGCCAGCGCCACGTCCAGGCGCGTTCTCAGTCGCATGGCGACGGTCGAAGCCGTCGGCTCGCGCTCGCCGAACTGCGTCGTCAACGAGGTGAGCAGGAGATCGTGCGTCTCCTTCACGGTGATGCCGAGCGCACGCTGGACCGGGCGTTGAAAAACG
>JBLIHL010000480.1:0-4971 GCA_047635895.1 Paracoccaceae bacterium
AACCTGTTCACCTCGATCCACATGATGGACGCGGCGAGGGCGCACATCCGGTCCTCCCGCGGCGCGTACCTGTTCTTCGGCTGCGCCGGTCTAGAGCGCTGGCGGGCGCGCCAGGTGACGACCGCCTACATTTCGGCCAAGGCAGCACTGCTCGTCACCATGCGCGGCCTGAGCCTCGAGGAAGCGCCCCACGGCGTTCGCGCGAACATGATCTCACCGGGCTTCGTGCCCCACGATGGAGCCGCCCCGGACACGATGTCGGAGGAGCTTCAGCAGAAGATCCCCCAGGGCAGGCCCGCGGAAATGCGCGAGGTGACGGCGACGGCGGCGTTCTTAGTCTCGGAGAGCGCGTCGCACATCATCGGCCAGAACATCGAAGTGGCCGGCGGCTGGATGCTCTGACTGTCAGCATGAAGGCTTGAGTCAGCAGCGACCGCTGTGGCGCGGTACCGGCACGCAGCCGCTGCTCAGGCGAGACGCGCGGCGATCTCGGCCAGGCGCTCTTTGGTTTTCGGGTGCCTGAGCGACGGGGCGACCTCGGCGCTCGGGAGCGCGGCGTGGCGCTTCTTGTCGAGGTCCGGGTGGGGCACCACGATCTCGTCGTGCTTGTTGCGAACGACCTCGCCCTGGATGAGGAGGATGTCGATGTCAATCTCCACTCGTCGCGGGTCTTCGCGGGTGCGGCCCAGCGTTTTCTCGATGCGTCGCAGCTCCTTCCGGATCTCCTGGAAGGTGTCCGCCGTCCGGATCAAGACCGCGGCGTTGGAGTAGAGGCGAAGGTTCTCACCGCTGGCCTCCTCCTCTGGGGGGATGGTCATCGGCTCGCCCGTGTCGTTCGGGCCGCCCTCCGCGGGTCCCACGTAGCGCGTCGACTTGACCAGCAGATCGAAGGAGTACACGAGCCGGTCGATGGCACGCGCGATCTGGCCCTTGCCGTCCACGTTGGAGCCGAGGCCGAGTACGACCAGGCGGGCGCCGGGGCGCTCGTCACGGCCCTTGGGGAAGCGCTCGCCCTTCGGTTGGACGTCCCGGCTCATCGGGGGCGCTCGATCAGGACGCCTACGGCGTCGGTTCCAGGGACGGCGTCAGGCTTCTCGACGGAGATGCGGACCGCCTGGGCACCAAAGCGCTCGAGTGCGATTTTGGCGAAGTCCTCGGCGAGCGTCTCTACCAGGAGATGCTGCGCCTGTCCGGCGTGCTCCCGGAAGGCCCGTGAGACGGCCGAGTAGTCGATGGCTTTCTGGAGGTCGTCCCCGGCCGCCGCGCGGGACGTGTCTGTGCCGAGCCAGGCGTCGATGCGGAGCTCCTGGCGCATCTCGCGCTCGTGGGGGTGAACGCCGATGAGCGTCCAGGCCCGCAGGTTCCGGATCGTGACGAGGTCGAGACCTGCGAGCGGAGAGCCGCCCGGGGCCGTAGGGATCGATACGCTGGCGTGGGAGTCAATCATGGGGGACGCCGGAGGCATTCTCCAGCGGGTGGCGATCATAGCGGTTCGAGGGGCAGATACGTCTCGCGCTGGGCCGGTCGATTCACGGACTTGCGTTTAGTCTGCAAGATTGAGGAGGCCAGGCGCGGAAGGTAGCCCCGTGGGGCGTCGAGTCGCTAAGCTCCCTGGATGACTGGTTCGGTGACAATTTCCAGACGGATTGAGTGGGATATGGCCCACCGTCTCGGCCCCAAGTGCACGACCAAGTGCAAGAACCTCCACGGGCACAGGTACGTGGCCATCGCGACGCTGGCGGCGGAAACGACCGATGACATGGGGATGGTGCTCGATTTCGGGGACGCGATCCGGGTCATGAAGGGCTTCGTCGATGGATCCCTGGACCACGCCTGCCTGGTGGATCGCGGGGACGCGGCCCTCAGGGACTTTCTGACGCAGGAGGGCGACAAGCGCTGTGAGGTGGACTTCCCGACGACCGTCGAGAACCTCTGCGCATGGCTCGCCGCTAGGTTCCAGGAGGGGTTCAATACGCTCCCGGAGGCTCTGGGAAGAGGCGTTACGCTCGTGGAGCTGCGCGTCTTCGAGACGCCGAACTGCTACGCCGACTGGAAGCTCCAGTCGCGACCGTGAGCCCGGAGGCGCCGCTGGTTCTGGAGGCGCGGGGCCTCGGCAAGTCGTTCACCACCTTCGAGCGCCAGCCGGGGTTCCTCGGCGTGCTCAAGAACTTCGTGGCGCGCAAGAGCATCGTCGTCGATGCACTGGCCGGGATCGACTTGGCCGTGCGCCGCGGCGAAACCGTCGGGCTCATCGGCGCGAACGGCGCAGGCAAGACCACGCTCGTCAAGATCCTGACGGGGATCGTGCCAGCGACCTCGGGTGAGGCGCGGCTCTTTGGCCGCGACTCGTTCAATCTCCGCAACGTGGAGAAGGCGCGGATTGCGCTCGTCATGGGCCAGAAGAGTCAGCTCTGGTGGGACCTGCCGCCGATTGACTCCTTCAAGCTGCTCAAGGAGATCTACTCCATTCCGACGGAGGCCTTCGATCGGCGCGTTTCCGAGTTCACGAAGATGCTCGACGTCGAGGATCGGCTCAAGATTCAGCTGCGCCAGCTTTCGCTCGGTCAGCGCATGAAGATGGAGATCATCGGGGCGTTTCTGCACGACCCCGAGGTCGTGTTCCTAGATGAACCCACGATTGGCCTCGACCTCGTGTCGCGCGAGGTCATCCGCCAGTTCCTCGTGAAGCTGGCGGAGGAGCGCGGAGTGACGTTCGTGCTGACGAGCCATGACCTCGAGGACATCGAGGAAACGTGCAAGCGGATCGTGGTGCTCGACAGCGGCCGGATGGCCTTCGACGGGGACCTTGCTGGCCTGACGGCCCAGGTCACCGGCAAGCGCGCGATCGAGCTCCACGTCGACCCGCATACTGCGATCGACGACGAGGCCCTCGCGCGGGACCTGGTGCCGTTCGGAGCCGAGATCGCGGGGCGCAGCGCCGCCGCGGTGACGGTCGTCGTGGATGCGGACAAGCTGACGGAGCTGGTGCCGGCGCTGTTCAAGCTGCTCGACGTGCGCGACCTGTCGGTGGAACGGCAGCCGCTTGAGCTGCTGGTGCGAGAGATTTACCGGCGTAGCGATCGGGAAGGGGCATCCATGGAGGGAGCCTCGGGAGCGGATCGGTGAGGGCTGACGGTCGAGACGCAGGCGGCAGCGCAGCGGGAGCTTCGGGCGCTCTGTCGCGGGACATGAATCTGCTCGTGAAGACGGTGGCTTACGAATTCCGCAAGCGCATTCAATTCAGGACGGGCTTCTTCGTTCGCGAGGTGCTGAACGGGGTCGTTGAACCCCTTGTGATGCTGTTCGTGTTCGGGGCGATCTACCGGAGCGCTTCGCCTACGGGCGATGCCGAACAGGCCGTTCTCGGGAGCTGGTCCTACCCGGAGATCGTCAAGTACGTGGCCGGCCTTCTGATCGTGATGAAGCTGGTATTCAACAACCGTGGACTGGACCTGTCGACGGAGATCTTCGAGGGACGGATCACCAAGTATCTCACGATGCCGTTCCGCTACTTCGTGCTGATCCAGGGCCGCTTCGTGCAGTTCACGATCATGCAGGTGATGGTTTCGGGGCTCGTTTGGTGCATTGCCTACGGGCTGATGGGGGATCGGTGGCTGGTGCCGGTGAGCTGGGTCGCGACCGGGCAGGCGCTCACGCTGGTGCTACTCGGAAGCTACTGCTGCTTTCTGCTGTACGTGATTCTCAACACGCTGGCATTCTGGCTGGACGTGGTCTGGAGCCTGCTCGTAATGGCGTGGTTCGTGATCTCGTTCACCGGGGGCGCGGTCATGCCCGTGTCGCAGATGCCTGCCTGGGTGGCGAGTACGTTCTCTTATGCGTTCCCATACTGGACGATCTCCGCGCCCATTGAGATCCTGATGGGCCGGCTGGGAACAGATGCGTTCCTCCGCGGCGTGTTGATCGTAGGGCTGCAGCTGGTCCTCTTGGACGTCCTGCGACGCTTCACCTGGCGGCGCGGACTCGCGCACTACGTAGGAGCGGGGATGTGAGTGGAAATCAGCCCTCTAACCCTTGGCAACGCATGACCTGGGGACTGCGCGTGCTGCGCGCCTATGCCCGTATCGGCTGGGTGCGCAAGAGCCAATTCCGATGGGAGTTCGTCAACCAGGTCGTGATGGACCTGCTGTTCTACGTGTCGTCGATCGCCACGTTCACGATGCTGTACGCCCTGGGCGGTGACACCGAGTCGGGCCGCGTTTCGCTGGCAGGCTGGTCGCTCGACGAGATGAAGGTGTTCCTCGGGATGACCTTCGTCGCCGATGCGCTGATGATGACTTTCCAGGGCCAGCAGTGGCACTTCGGGAGTGACCTGAAGAATGGTGCGCTGGATCCGTTTCGGGTCAGACCCGGGCCGACGGCGTTCCTCTACTTCTATCAACGCTTCAGCCCCGAGGGCCTGTCCAACCTCGTGATCGCGTCGGGCTGGCTGGTGTACGCGCTATCGGGCGTCGTGGGCACGGGGCCGGAGGCGCTGGTCACGCCGTGGCACCTGGCGTGGACGCTGCCCTGCGCTATCGCTCTGCTCGCCTGGGCCCAGATCTTCATCAGCCTCTTCTACTGCCTGGTGGAGCTTTGGCTGATGCACTCGGACTTGGGACACCTGGCGTCGGGGCTGTTCCACACGATGGCGGATCGTCCGATGGAGGTGTATCCCGCAGGGCTCTCCCGCTTCCTGCTCTACGTGGTACCAGTCGCGGCGCTGTCATGGTTCCCGTCGTCCCTGGTCCTCGGGCAGCTGAGCTTGGGCTTCGCGCTGGCGTATCCGCTGGTGCTCGTGGTCTTCGCCTGGGTCGTCGTTCGCATCTTCAGGTTAGGCCTGCGGCGCTACGACTCGGCCATGGGCTGATATTGCGGCTGATGCTGCGCGTGGGCCCATCGTCCGCGAACGTCGAAATGTGAGGGGGCAGCTCGACCCTTCTGGTGCCGGTGACGGAATCTGTGGCTACATCG
>JBLIHL010000481.1:0-4968 GCA_047635895.1 Paracoccaceae bacterium
GCCCTGCTCCGTGCGCTCGTTCTCCCCTAGCATCCGGTGGGACAAATCCAGTACGGCATGGATCATGGACCGCACCGGCCGGAGAAATCGGACGGTCCATCCGATCGGTGTGGCGGTCAGCTGCGCGATCCCCAGCGGCATCTTCAGCGCGAGCGCCTTGGGGACGATTTCTCCCGTGATGAGCAGCGTCATCAGCGCGAGCAGCCCTCCCAAGAGTGATGCGCTGGCATGGGAAGCCAGCGGTTCGGCTCCACCCACCCGCACCTGGAGATCTGTAAACGCGCGTGGGGCGATCGCGAAGAACAGTAGGTTGACGACGAGATTCGCAAGGAGGATCGAGACGAGCAGCGCGCGCGGGTCTTCCAAGAGCCGCTGCACGCGGCGCGGTGCGGCGGCAACCTCACCCTCGCTCAGCTTAAACAGCGCCGTCTCCGAGCTGCTGAAGGTGCCCGACAGGAAGGCCAGAAAGAAAATTGCCGCCCAGATCACGCCAGCATCCCCCCAGCGGCACCGTCTGAATTCGGCGACACAATCGGTAGTTCAATCGTGACCCGGAAGCCCCGTCCAGGGGCACCCTCCAGGAGCACGCGCCCCCCATGGGCCGCAACGACGTTGTGCACGATCGCCAGGCCTAGACCAGTGCCTTTGCCCTGATCTTTCGTGGTGAAGAAAGCGTCCGCGGCGCGAGCCTTGACGTCTGACGCCACGCCTGGACCGTCGTCCTCACAGGTAATCTGGAGCGTCCTTTCCGGGGTCAAGGCCATCGTCAGCTCGATCCGTCCCGGCCCCGCCACGTCTTGTCCACGGGCTCGTCCCTCCTCAATCGCATCCAGCGCGTTGACGAATAGGTTGAGCAGCGCCTGCCCGAGCTCGTTCGCAGCACCACGAATGCGCGGCAGTGACGAGAACGGCTCCAGGGCGAACTCCTCGAACGCGGAGCGTGACGGATCCGAATCGGTGGGGCCACGCAGCTCTATCACCACGCCCATTCCCTCCGCACGGTGCCGGATGAGGCCGAGCGCGTCACCCAGCGGCCGTGGAAGGTCAACGCCTTCGAGCTGAGCCTCACGCGGCGCGAGCCGGAGAAGGCGGCCAACGGTTTCCCCCATCCTCGCCAGGCCGCTGCTCACGAGACTGAGGTACTCCTTGCGACGCGCGGGCGTGATGTCCTCACGCCCCAGTGCCTCCACGGCATTGGCGAGCCCGCCGAGGGGGTTATTCAACTCATGCGCCACGCCGGCCGCGAGCTCGCCCGTCGCCGCGAGCCGTCGCTGGGTCATGGCCGCAGCTTCCACCGCCTTGACGCGCCCCGTCGCCTCCTCGACCGCCGCCTGGAGGTCGAGGTTGTAGCGCTGAAGGCGCCCTGCCATCCGGTTGAAACCATGCCCCAGCTCGGCAATCTCGTCCGTGCGATCCTCAGGAACGTTGACGCGCGCCCTCAGGTTGGCCGACTCCAGATGCCCCACGACGCCGGCCAGATGGCGCACCGGGTCCAGCACCCGGCGCTGGAGGAGCCAGAGGATGAGCGCCGTGAACAGCGCCATAGTCGCCACGAAGATCAGTGACAGCTCCTGGTGCGGAAAGTGGCCGAACTCCATTTCCTTTCGGCGGAACCAGACGCCGCCCCATGGCTCAGCCCCAGGCAAACCGATCGGCGCCGCAGCGCCGAATTCGTTGGACACAGACTGCCTCGCCGCCGCGGCGTTCAGGATCATATTCAGGGCGTGCTGCTCGTCGAAGTCAGCGCTCCGCTCCGCCCGCCCGAGCGGATTCAAGAACACGCCCGGAACCACCAGCGCCGGAGAACCGTCCGCCGCCACTCGCGCCGGAGCGGCTGGCTCCGGAAGCTGGGCCACGATGACGTCGTCAAAACGGCGCCATCCGCGCCAGTTCATGGCCTTGCCAATCCGGATCGCGCCCGATCGATCCACGATCTCATCCAACTGGTCGGCCAACCACTCGGTGTATTCCATCGAGATGGCCTCGCGCGTCCCTCGGGCCGCGTACTCAGTGGCCCCCAGGAGCATGAGGAATGTGATCAGATTAGCGAGCACGACCGCCCCGACGATAGGCGCCCGAAGCGAGCGACTCGTCCCCCTCAGCCGCGATCCATGGGTCCCATGTCCGCGCTCGTCACCCGAGCCCGCCTCGGGGAGGTCTATAGGGCCATCCATGCTGATCCGTCAGGCCTGGCTGCCGATCGTCTGCATCATCTTCGTGAGCGGCATAATGAGCGCGATCACCAGCCCACCAATCACCACGGCCATGAAGATCAAAATCGCGGGTTCAAGCACCTTGAAGAACGCTGCCAGCTTCCGATCGACCTGGACGTCGTACGCGTCCGCTACCTTGAGCAGCATCCCGTCCAGTTCGCCCGTCTCCTCGCCCACGTCCACCATGTTAGTCACGACGTCGTCGAAGAGCCCCGACTCGCCCATAGGACGAGCGATCCCCTCACCTTCACGCACCGTCCGACGAATGTCTTCGACGGCGTCCATGAGGACCTCGTTGCCGCTGGTGTCGCGGCAGATCCCGAGCGCGTCGAGGTGCGGCACGCCGGCCTGGACCAGGGTTCCGAACGTCCGGGCAAAGGAAGCGGTCATTGAGCGGTTGAGCACCGGGCCCAGGAACGGAATCTTGAGCAAAAGGGCGTGCCACCCGCGGCGATAGCCACGGCTGTTCCGTACGGCGATGTTATGGCTCACGAACATGAGAACGGGAAGCCCGACCACGAGGTACCACCACTGCGTCATGAACCCGCTGATGCCCAGCAAGATGCGCGTGGGCTCCGGCAGGTCGACGTTGAAGCTCTCGAAGATCTCTTTGAACTTCGGGATCACGATCATCACGACCGCCGCGATCACGAAGATCGCGAACGTAACGAGCACCGCCGGGTAGATGAGCGCCTGCTTGATCTTCGCTCGGATATCGGCGGCCTTCTCGCGGAAGATGGCGAGGCGGTTCAGGACGCGATCGAGCACACCACCGACCTCTCCGGCCTTCACCATCGAGGAGTAGAGATGGTCAAAGACGCGGTCGTGCTTGGCCATCGCCTCGGAGAGCGGTGAGCCGCCCGAGACGTCCTCCGTGATCTCTCGGAGCACGTCCTTGAACGCACCCGGAGGCGTCTGACCCTCGAGGATCGTCAGGGCCTTGACCACCGGAATTCCCGCGTCAGACAGGGTGGCCAGCTGGACCGTGAAGTCCGTGACCAGGTTCGCGTCAACACGCTTGCCACGCGACCTGGAGGCGCCGCCTGCTGAGCCCCCACCCGAAGAACCTGCACCTGGGGAGGCATTGGCTCGCTTGGGAGCCGGGGAGGTGCGCTGGATACGTCTTGCCATGATAAAGCGGGGGTCTTAACTCGGTTCCAGCGCGCTCAAACGAGCGTTTCCCGGAGAACTTCTTCAATGGTCGTACGACCCTCGGCGGCCGCACGGAGTCCTGATTCACGCAGGGTACGCATTCCGCCCGCAACGGCTGCCGTGCGAATGTCCTCGATCGAGGCGTTTGTCTCAATCAGGCGCCGGATTTCATCGTCGATCGTCATGATTTCGAACAGGCCGGTCCGCCCCGAATACCCGGTGTGATGACAGCGCGTGCAGCCCTTGCCGTAGGAGAGCGTAGAGCCGCGCACCAGGTGAGCGTCCGGACCGAGTTCACCAAGGAATTCCTCATCCGGCTCGAACGGCACCTTGCAGTCCGGACAAACCGACCGCACGAGGCGCTGCGCCACCACCGCCTCGAGCGTCGCGGCGATCAAGAACGGCTCGACGCCCATGTCCACGAGGCGCGTGACCGTGCTTGGCGCATCGTTGGTGTGGATCGTCGCGAATACCGCGTGGCCGGTAAGGCTGGCCTCAACGGCCGTGGATCCGGTCTCACGGTCGCGGATCTCACCCACCAGGATCTTGTCAGGGTCCTGGCGCAGGATGGAGCGAAGCACCGTCCCGTACGTCACGCCGATGTCCTCGTTGATCGGCACCTGGACGATCCCCTGGATGTCGTACTCGACGGGGTCCTCGACCGTGATGATCTTGGTCTCCGGCGTGTTCGCCTCGGAGAGCATGGCGTAGAGAGTGGTCGTCTTGCCGGAGCCCGTCGGCCCGGTCACGAGCACGATGCCGTGGGGCAGACGCGTTAGCGCGCGGAGCGCTCCCTCATCAACCGGCTGCATCCCGAGGGCGGCCAGGTTCAGGTTGACCGCGCTCCGGTCGAGCACCCGCATCACGCAGCCCTCGCCGGACGCGCCGGGCAGAGTGGCCACGCGCAGGTCCACAGGGCGACCGTCGATCGACACCTCGATGCGCCCGTCCTGTGGCACACGCGTCTCGGTGATGTCGAGCTCCGCCATCACCTTGATCCGCGAAACGAGCGGGAGCGCCAGGTGCGGCGGCGGCGCCTCGACCTCGTACAGCGAACCGTCCACGCGATACCGGATGCGGAACGCGTTCTCGTACGTCTCAAAGTGCACGTCACTCGCGCGGTCGCGGATAGCACGGTGCAAGATGGAGTTGAGGAGCCGGACGACCGGGAGGCTCTGCGCGGCGCTCTCGGCATCCGTGTCCAGTGACGCCTTGGCCGCGTCTCGGATCGCGTCGCTGAGCGAGGCCTCTTCGCCGTAGTGCGCAAGGACGCTCGCCTTGATCGCCTCGGCGTCCGCGACGACCGCGCGCATCTCGTACCCCGTGGTGAAGGAGAGGTCTTCGAGAATGCCGGTGTTCATAGGATCGGCAAGCGCGACCACGAGGATCCCGCCCTCGATCCGGATCGGCAGGACGCCGTACGTGTGCGCAGCCGACCCATCGACGGCCGCAAGCGCCTCAGGATCAGGCTGCACCTCCGCGAGGTCCACCGTCTCCAGGCCTGACTGCTCCGCCAGGGCCAGAGCAATGTCAGCAGCCGTACAGGCACCGGTCTCGACGAGGGCCTGGCCAATCAGACCGCCGTGGGTACGCTGCTCCGCCA
>JBLIHL010000482.1:0-4964 GCA_047635895.1 Paracoccaceae bacterium
TCAACACCTACTTCGAGCTCGAGTCCACCGTGGACATCCGCATCGGCTCGAGCCGGCTCAACTTCGAGGTGGAGACCTGCTCCGTGACCTGCGCGGTGGGACGAAAGCTCCAGCACCACCTGGCTGGGAACTTCCAGCTGCTTCGATTCAACGGACCCGATGGAAGAGAGCGCGACCGGATCGATGCGAGCAACCACGTGGTTTTCGACACCTCGAACGCCGATGCGCAGGACTACATCGACGTCGTTTTCCCCTACGTCCCCCTCTACGCCCAGGACCTGCGCTTGCTCGTCGAAGGTCGCGACGACGAGGCCCTATTCGAGGTGCCACTCAGCGTGCGTCTCCGTCCAGGGATCAACATCCGCGTCCTGGTCGAGTGAGCTCTTAGACCCTCTACGGAGAACATCCGAGGGCGACGGCTACGCCGGTTGAACGGTCGGGACGGTCCTAAGAAATTCAGCCAAGTCGCCGTCCGCATCCAGGAGCAGCGGATAGTAGGTTCCGCCCATGGGCTCGCCCGGCGCCACGTGCGGATACGTCTTCGTCCCGGGAGCGTCCCAGTCCGTCATGTTCGATCGGACGCCATCCGCCAGCATGTTCACCAGCGTGGCGCGGCGCGGGCGGTCGGAGCGGTTGCCGTAGCTGCCGTGCAGAAGGAGCGGGTGGTGAAAACTGGCGCGGCCCGCCTGCATCTCCACCGGAACGCGTCGCTCGAACCCGGCGAGCTGCTCCGGGTCAAGCGCGCCGCGGATCGCGTCCATGTCGCCCGCTAGCTCGGGCCTGTCGATGAGCCCCCAGCGGTGGCTGCCGGGGATGTAGTGAACGCAGCCATTGCCCGAGTCCACGTCGTCGAGCGCCATCCAGCACGTCAGGTGCGCCATGGGCTTCGTCCACGTCCAGTAGGCGTAGTCCTGGTGCCAGGCGACCACGCCCCCGTGGTGCGCCGGCTTCGCGAACAGCTGATCATGGAAGAAGCGAACGCTACCGCCGAGGAGCTGGTAGGACGCCATCCGCAGGGCGGGGTTCCAGAGCAAGTCGTGGAAGGCGGGTCGCACACGCCAGGCGCCGAGAGCGTGGAAGAGCACGCTCCCAGGCTCCGTGGACTCATTGCGGTGGTACTCGTAGAAGTACTCGGCGCCGGCATGGTCCGGCTCCTGCAGCTCCACCAGCTCGGCGTTCAGGGCGGCGACCTGGGTCGCGCTGAGGACGGGCACATCGGTGATGAACCCGTCCCGCGCGAAGGCTGCGAGCCGCTCCTCAGACAGCACGTACTGGCTCCATTCCTCGGGCGTCCCCGGCTGGGGAAAGAGGTCGGTGATGGGGCCCTTTTGTAGTCCGAAGTCTGAGATAGCGCTAACTCACTGGCAGAGGAGGGATCAGCGCGCCGGCGGCGCGAGTTCGAGCATACTAGCTCCCGCTTCCTCGTGCATCACGAGCAGCGCATAGCGCTGCACCGCGGCGCCGCTGACGCCTGACAGCGACACATAGTCGAAGCGTCCACGCAGGTCCGTGTAGCCATCCTTGTGGAAGCGAGTTTCCCCGTCCTCCAGCATCGCGTAGACCTTGACGTACGCCCTGGGCAGCGCGGCTCCACCTGTGCCCGAGCGAACCCGGATCTGGCCGTAGCGTTCGATGCCCTGGACCGCCAGGTCGCCCGCGAAGTACGTCGCCTGGCGCGAGACGCCGCCGCCGCGCACCTCGACCACCACGTTGGCGGTCCGAAGCTCATCCGGAAGATCGATGGCCAGCGTCGACTGGCCGTCCTGGACCGCCACCCGATCGACACGCGTCGGGCGGATCACTCCGAACGCACCCTGGTCGCCGCGCACAAATGGGCTGTTCGAGAACAGGAACTCGACGTCCATGCGGTGATAGCGAATCTCCAGCTCGTCGATGGACTCGACGCTCACGAGGACCTGTCCCCCATCCACATCGATGGCGAGCATCGGCTCGGCACCGGCGAGCGCGCCCTGGCTCTCGTCGCGATCATCCGGGTCCGGCCCGAGGCCGTTCCCGTTCTTGCCCTCGATCTCGTCCGCCTGGGCGAGCACGTTGAGGAAGCGCGAGCGCCACAGATCCACGGGGTAGTCCACGTAGCCCTGGGCCACCTGGCGCGCCGCAGCCACATCGGCTCGATAGAACGCCATGTACGCGGTCATGTAGTCGTACTGAACGCTGGTCCGAAGGTCCTTCGCATCGATCGTCGCGAACATCCCGAGCGCCTCGGTGATCCGGTCCTGGAGAAGGAGGTAGTACACGAGCTCGACCCGCGCCTCCGCCTCGACTCTGTCGTCCAAGACAAGCGTCGCCAGGAAGCGCTGGTACTGCCCGCGAAGCTGATCATTCAAGATCTTGCGGTCGCCGCTGAACTCGTGGGTCCGCCCGTTGACGAGCGGCTCGTAGGCGAGGTGCTCATACGCCTTGCGGTCCCGCGCATCGAGGGTCAAGAATGCCGACTCGAACGGCGCCCCCAGCCTCACGACCAGGCTCTCCTGGCCCGCGAGGAAGCGCCTCGTGCGCGCCACGTCACGGTGCTTGACGGCGTATTTCCAGAGGGTGTCCGGGTACAGGCCGCGCTGGCCTAGCAGGTCCGTGACCGCCACGAAACTCCCCACGTCGCCCATGCGCCAGGCGAGCTGCGCCAGGTCGAGCTCACGCGGGTTGCGCTCGCGAAGGGCCTTGAGCACGTCCGGCAGCTCCGCATTCTGTGAGATCCAGCTCCAGAGCGTCTGGTCGACCACGGTCACCTCGTCCACCACCGTGAGGACCACGGGCGCTGCGGCACCGAGGAGAACTCCGCCACGCCCAGCATGCACGGGATAGTCGCGGTAGCTCCCCGACTGCGGGAAGTAGAAGTAGGACTCCATCGACACCGTGCCGTAGCTCTGCAGCGTCACCGGATGGCCCTTGGTCATGTGCGTATCGCCGAGCGGGATGGCCCCCTCGGGGATCTGCGCGAGAAGCTCCATCCGAATCATCGAGGACGAGGGATTCGTCACGACCATGCGGCACCCGTAGGGAACTCCCTTCAGGAACTCACCGGTCACGAAGCGGTCACGAACCACTCCGTCCAC
This sequence comes from Paracoccaceae bacterium, assembly GCA_047635895.1. Taxonomy (GTDB): domain Bacteria; phylum Planctomycetota; class UBA1135; order UBA1135; genus Saltatorellus. The sequence goes on from JBLIHL010000482.1 coordinate 3,075, forward strand.
CGTGTCGGTCCTGCGCGTCGGGTCGAAAAAGTCTTGACCGACGAGGACGCTCGGCGAGCCTTCCTCGGGAGCGGCCGCGGCAATATCTTCGAGCGCCAGGAACATAGGAGCCGAAGCCGTCAGGGTGACGGTGCGCCCCTCGCCGGCCACAGCGGGCTCTTCGCTCGTGAACGGAAGGTCCAAGAACGCAAGCGCCAGGAGCTTCTCCGTCACGCTGCGGTTAGCCAGCGGGAACGATGCGGAAGCGAAGGGGCCGGGGCCCGCAGCGGCGAAGTCCACCCAGAACGGCGACACCGTGACGAGGTTCGCGTTCATGCTCCGGAGCGGCATGCGCCAGTAATGCGTCTCCGCGTATTCCTTCGTGCTGGCGAGGTCCCGATAGAAGAAGCCCTCGACTTCTTCGCGCTGTCCGAGCTCTTTGCGCTTCTCTTCAAGCTCGAAGGCCACCTCCTCCATCTCCATGCCAAGATCATTCGAGGACGCAGGGGCGTCCGTCACCTTCCCGCGACGAACCTCGCGCTGATCCTTCTCACCGCGGGCGAGGAAAAAGTCGTCGCTGTCCGACGCAGCTCCTCCCGATGTTGGCCCAGTCGGACCAGGGGATGACGGCCCGCCTCCACCTCCACCACCGCCGCCGGGGGTGCTGGGGCCGCCGGGGCCCATTTCAGAAGTCGCGTATCCAAGGCCCTTGAGCTGATCCATCAAGGCCTCCTGGCGCGCTTCTGATATGACCGCGCCCAGGACGGATGTATCCGCGCTGAGTCCACGACTGGCCAGGATTTCCGCGAAGGAATCATCGAGTGAAAACGCGCTCGGCGGCAGCAGCATCGCCATATCACGGACGATCGCAGCCGCGTCGCCACCGCTCTCACGCAGAAGGAGGATCAGCTCCACCACGTTCAACTGCTCCAGGCGCCACGGCTCCAGGTAGGCCGTCAGGTCGCGTCCAAGGAGCCAGTCATCCATGAACGTCGCGTGCCCCTTGCTGGAGAGGTGCGGCACGACGATCGACTGGAAGAACTCCGGGTCGCGCTCGCGCAGGAAGGCGTGCATCTCGTGACAGGCGAACTCCGAGTACTTCGTCCGCTTTTCAAGCTCGGTCAGCTCGGGCCAGCGCGTCAGGAACTCGAACTTCGCGAACTCCTCGCCGCCGCCACCGCTGGTGCGATACAGCTCAAAGACGTCGGCCAGGCTGCCGAACGTCTTGGCCCCAGCGTTCGGCGCGTCGCGGATCACGTAGGAGTCGCCTTGACTGAGGAACTCGATGCGGCGCTGCTGGGTCATCGGCTTGGCCGGATCCAGCGCGTCCACCAGGCGCCGTTCGCGGACGGACATCGGCGCCTCCTCACGGACCAAGACCGTGTCCACCGTGATCTCGTCATCCATCGCGATGATCTGCACGATGTGCTTGTTGCCAAGGGCCGCGATCGGGATCTGCACCCTACCGTTCTCGTCAGGGCGAAGATCCGTCAGGAACACCGCGCCGCTACCCAGGAAGTCCGGAGCATGGAAGGCTGACCCCTGGGCGCTGTCGCCGCCCCTGATCGCTTGTTCTGTGGCAGCACCGCCTGCGGCGCGCAGATTGCGCTTGCCGCCGAAGCGGCCGCCGTAGGCTCCGCCCGCCGCCATCACGTCGTTGGTGTCCTGGAGGGCCCAGGGGTTGAGCAGGTAGCCCGGCCGCGTCAGCATGTTGCCGGGGTAGGGATCGATCATCCGACGGTTGAGGATGTAGCGGTACTCGTCGCTGATCTCGCGGCCTGACTCGTAGATGCTGAAGAGTCCACCAAAGTCGGTGCGCGTCGGGCTCTCCATCGAGTCAAGACCCAAGGCGCCCATGGCCAGCCTTGGCTCCACGTAGCGCGTCGCCACCACGTGGACCCGTGCGCCCAG
>JBLIHL010000483.1:0-4964 GCA_047635895.1 Paracoccaceae bacterium
CGGAATCGCCGAGATCGTAGGCCACCCAGCCAGCGATGGCGGCCACCACAAGGGTCGTAAGGAACAGCAGAGCCGAGGGCGAGACGAGGATCAGCAGGATGACCCCCACGACCGCGGCTCCGGTCAGAGCAGCGTCGCGGCGCTTGCGCCAAAGCCGCTCCACCCGATCCTCGGCGGTCGGCCGCAGGACCTTGTCCCCACGCGTGCGCCCGCTCGGGTTGCGCGGGTCATAGACCACGGCGCCCGGCACGGGGTCAGGCCGCTCCTGGTTCCCCCGGGTATGCGCGATCCGACCGGTCAGACGCGACGGGCTGAACTCCGGGGCCTCCGGGACCCTCCCCGCCGGATCCAGGGCCAGATCCATGAAGTCTTCGCTATACGGCAGCCGTGGTGGATCCGAGATCCTCGGTGGCCACACGAACTCCGGTTCTTCCTCGCCTTCGCCGGGGACCTCCATCACCGGGTCATCGACCAAACGCCCTCGGGGGGTGGAACGGATTCCGCGGACCGCCGCCCGCGCACCGAATTGAGATCGCCGGCCGTGGACTCAGTCTGATCAGTCGCCGCTCCACCACTCGACGAGCTTGGACGGGTCTCCCGGGGCCTCACGCTCGAGGCGCACGGATTCTCCCCAGCCGCCCGCTGTGCACAACCATCGCTCCACGTCATCGCCTGCCGTCCCGGCGGCGAGCACCCCCTGAAGAATCGAGAAGAGCAAACGGTAGAGTGATGGCATGAGCATCAGAAGACGCGAATTGCTAGCCCTTGGTTTGTCCGCGACCGTCTTCGGACCGTCACTCTCCTTCGCCGAATCCGCCGAGTCGCAGGAGGGCGCCGATTCGGAAGCGAAGACCGACGAATGGCAATTTCACAACGTTGCCGACATTGGCCTCGAAGGCCGCGGGTGGAACGAGGCCGAACGTCCCTTCTCGCGCCTTCCCGGACGCGCCGAAGAACTCGTCCGTTCGCCGGTTTGGAGACTGGCCCAGGACACGGCGGGGATGTTCACTTCCTTCACGACCGATGCGACGGCCCTTCGTCTGGAGGTCGAGCTACTTTCGTCCGAGCTCGCGATGCCCCACATGCCCGCGACGGGGAAGAGCGGCATCGATGTGTATGCCCGCGGGGAGGGTGGTGAGTGGCGCTGGGTCGCGACGGCCCAGCCGCGGAAGCAGAACTACCAGGCGAACGTCACGGGGCTGGCTCCCGGATCACGAGACTATCGCGTTCACCTGCCGCTCTACAACGGAGTCCAAGCCATGCGAATCGGCGTCCGGGGGGGCGCGGAGTTTCAGGGAATCAAACCACGAACCTCCAAGCCAATCGTCTACTACGGGACGTCCATCGCCCAGGGCGCATGTGCTTCCCGACCGGGCATGGCGTTCATAGCCCAGCTTGGCCGCAGGCTCGACGTCCCCATCCTCAACTTAGGTTTCAGCGGCAACGGGAGGCTTGAAACTGAAGTCTGCGACCTCATCGCGGAAATCGACGCGCGCGTCTTCGTTCTGGACTGCCTACCGAATCTTGGGCCGAAGGCTACGGCGGCGCGGACGGTTCCCTTCGTGAGGCGCCTGCGCGAGCAGCGGCCTGACACTCCGATCGTGATGGTCGAGGATCGAGCAAACGCTAACGCCTCGTTCCTCCCGTCACGGATGGCGCATCACGAAGGCAACCACGCCGCCTTCCGCGCCGGGTACGACCTCCTCGTGGGAGAAGGCGTGAAAGGACTCACCTACGTGAAGGACGCTCCCTTCCTCGGCCATGACGGAGAGGGCACCGTGGATGGCTCCCACCCGACCGATCTCGGCATGACGCGCTACGCTGACGCGCTCGAACCTGTTCTCCGTCCCCTGATCGAGTCGCGATAGACATCGCCTGAGACGTCCTTCGAGGCCTTCACGGTGCTTTCACGGGGGCGTCGGCCGGGGCTTGATCTTCACCGATCTCAATGACCGGCGCGGCAGCTGGCTACAGGGACGAGCGCAGTCGGATGACCTCGATCGCGAGCGCGACGGCGAGCGCTGAAACGAGGAAGGGAGCGGAGGTTCTCGCGGTGGACGCCCCCACCTCGGGCGGAGTGACGAACGTTTGCTCGCTCGTCGGCCAAACGACCTGCGCCGCGACTGGCACCGCGACGCTTCGGATCCACGATCGATTCGGCTACGGGCTGAGGCGAGCCGTCGCCGAAGTCATCGACGCGACGCCTGGCTCCGCCGCCATTCTCTTTCGCTCTGAAGAGCCCGGATCTAGCGTGGTACTCGGTGGAGAGCTCTGCATCGATCGAAGAAACGCAGTCCGCGTCGGAGTCCCCGCCATGGTCAGCCCGGCCGGGACGGCAGCGTTCCCACTGGCGGTCAACGGTCCGCAGCCTGGCTTCGGTGGTCTGTCGGCCGCGGATCACCTGCAGGCCGTGATCCTGGGAACCCGTCCGGCGCTGACCAACGCGCTGGCATGGCTGCCTTAGGAAACTCGCCCGACCCGCGTCGAGTCCTGCCGCTACGATGGCGCGCATGGCAACACCCACGACTCGCTCGCAGGACCACATCGCCCGGCCAGACTTCCGGATGCTTCGGTGCTCCGGCGGGCTGACCCTTCTGTGCGTCGCATCGCTCGGCTGCCGCTCCCAGCCAGGACCCGTGGCCAGTGTCGAGCCCCCGCGGCCCAACATCGTCTACATCCTGGCTGACGATATGGGCTACGGCGACGTGTCCGCCCTGAATGCCCAGTGTGCCTGGACCACGGAGTCCATCGACCGGCTGGCGAACGAGGGCGTGTCGTTTGCGGACGCTCACACCGGCTCCGCGGTCTGCACGCCGACGCGCTACGGGATCTTGACCGGCCGCTATGCCTGGCGCTCACGCCTCGCGAAGGGCGTACTCAACGGCCAGTCGCCTCCGCTGATTGATGCGGGCCGCGTCACCGTCGGGTCGTGGCTCCAGGGCCAGGGATATGAGACCGCGTGCTTCGGCAAGTGGCACCTCGGTTGGAACTGGTCGCGCACGGACGGCGAGATTGATTTTGACGGCCCGGTCACCCAGGGGCCGCACGCGTCCGGCTTTGACGAGACGTTCTGTCACTCTGGGTCCCTCGATATGCAGCCCTACGTCTGGGTTCAGAACGGCGCCGTGACCGCGCCGCCCAACCGCGTTACGGAGAACAAGGACTACCAGGGGTTCTGGCGCAAGGGCCCCACGGGCTCCGACTTTGACCATGAGGACGTCCTGCCCGAGCTGACGCGCCGGTCCGTCGCTTACATCAAGGGGCGCAGTGCTGCGCCTGAGCCGTTCTTCCTCTACCTTCCGTTGGCCGCGCCACACACGCCGATCCTCCCGACCCTCGAGTTCCAGGGTGCCAGCGGCACGAACGCCTACGGTGACTTCGTTCTACAGGTAGACGACTGCGTGGGTCAGGTGATGGCCGCGCTCGAGGAAGCGGGACTGTCCGAAGACACGCTCGTGATCTTCACCTGCGACAACGGCTGCTCGCCGCGAGCGCGCTTCGAAGAGCTGGCAACCTTCGGCCACGACCCGAGCGCCGGCTATCGCGGGCACAAGGCTGACATCTTCGAAGGTGGCCATCGTGTCCCGTTCATCGCCCGCTGGCCCAGCGCCATCCGGCAGGGTGCGACGTCGAACACGACCATCTGTAGCACGGACCTGTTCAGCACGTGCGCCGACATCCTCGACGTTCCGCTGCCCGATCACGCCGCTCCGGACAGCGTCAGCTTCCTGGACGAGCTCCAGGGACAGCCCGCCACGCAGCTCCGCGACGCCGTGATCCATCACTCGATCAACGGCTCCTTCGCGGTCCGGAAGGGCCAGTGGAAGCTGATCATGTGCCCGGGTTCGGGCGGCTGGAGCCAGCCGACTCCGAAGGTGGCGCGTGAAGCGGATCTACCCTCGTGGCAGCTCTACGACCTGGACGCCGATCCCGCCGAGACCGTCAACCTGGCCGAGACGCAGCCAGAGATCTGCGCCGACCTCGCTCTGATCCTTGAGGGGTACATCGCGGAGGGCCGCAGCACGCCAGGCCCGCGGCAGTCCAACGATCGGGAGATCGCGCTGCCGAAGAGGTAGCCACGGAGCTTGAGCTAGGCCGGCGGAGAACCGATCCAACGGTCGAGCACATCGATCACCTTGTCGTAGGCGAACATCGCGCCGAGGATCGCCCCTACGATGAATACGTAGCCGGCTGAAATGGCGTCGCGGAGCTCCCAGACTCCCAGGGCGCCAAGTAGCTCGCTGGTCGCGATCATGAGACCCAGCACCGCTATCGCGTAGACGTAGGGAGTCCCCCCATAGCTCGAAACGGGATGGGTGGCTCGACTCTTCGAAGCGCGTCTCGTGGCGCCAGAACTCTTGTTCAAACGGCGGGTCTCCGCGTCAACGGACGCCACGCTTCCGCCGGGAGGCCTCGCTTCGATCTCCGGGTAGATCGATCGATCCAGTCGCCGAACGATCGGGTCGTAGAGCCAGGCCACACCAATGATCGGGACCACCACGGCGACGAAGAAGCGCCCCGCCGGACCTCGCCCACCGTAGAGGTCGATAGGGCCCATCAGCCAGAGCAGAAAGGCCACACACGTGATCACCACAGAGAAAGCCACCCAAGGCGCCGCAGGGTGCGACGCGACCGACCTTCGGCGAGGGGCGCGCGATCCCGAGGCTGAATTCGAGGAGGTGGGGGCTTGAGGCTCTTTCATCGCAACTGCCCGTACGGTGCGGGAGGGATTCTGATTCTATCTCTCGCGGAAAAGCTCGCTGGGAGAAGCCGGTGGCTCGGCGACTACAGGGACAACGCGACGGTCTGTGGATCCCTCCTTCCCTCCTGGGGGGAGGACCTCAAACGGCTCGCCCAGTGGCTCGGTCTCGGTCACCTGCATCACGGCACGGCCCCCCACGGGTCGCGGCCGTTCGGCGATGTGGAGCCGATAGCGACCTGGCATAGGAACCCTCACCTGAACC
>JBLIHL010000484.1:0-4959 GCA_047635895.1 Paracoccaceae bacterium
TTTGTACGTCCCGCCGGGGAATTTGAGCTCGAAGGGGGGGAGCCCGTCGGTGGTTTCGATGCCGCTTGCGTCGATACGCCGGTAGTAGGGCACGAATAGGCGAACGTCGTGGCCGCGGGCCCAGAGAGCCTTAGCGAGGGCGGCGGCCACGTCGGCCAGGCCCCCGGTCTTGGCAAATGGGGCGCACTCGGACGACGCGATCAAGATACGGAGCGGAGAGGGCATGGTAGGGAGCTTAGCTTCTTGGGTTTGGATCGTGTGTGGGCTGGTCCTGAAGTCGATAGACTGCCTGGCATGCCAGCTGCCTCCACCGTCTTCGTCGCACCCTACGCGCTCCCAAGCACGCTTCGGTTTGTGTCCGCGGCGATACAGCTGCCGGAGACGACCTGCGGCGTCATCGCCCAAGAGCCCCGTGAGGCATTCCTGGCACGGCTCGATGCAGGGACCGCGGCTCGCGTCGCAGGCTTCGTCCAGGTCGGCGATGCCCACGATCCCGATCAGCTAGAGGCCGCCGTCCGCAAGATGGCTGGCGAGCTGGGAACTGGCCGAATCGACGCGCTGATCGGGATCCTCGAGCCGCTCCAAGAGCCTCTCGCGATCGTTCGCGAGCGCCTAAAGATCCGCGGTATGGACGCTGCCGAGGCCCGTCGGTTCCGGGAGAAGGCGCACATGAAAGATGTGCTTCGTGAGCACGACTTGCCGTGTGCTCGTCACGCGCTAGCCACCGATCGCGAGACGGCCCTCGCCTTCGCCCGGAAGTTCATGCCACTCGTCGCCAAGCCGCCCGCCGGCGCAGGCGGCAAGGACACTTTTCGGGTGGAGAAGATCGATGAACTCGAGTCGTGGATGGCGCGCGTGCCGCCGACGCCCGCGCGGCCCTTGCTTCTGGAGGAGTTCGTGCAGGGAACCGAGTACTCCTTCGACAGCGTGTCCATCAACGGTAAGCACGTCTTCCATTCCATCTCCGAGTACGCGCCGACGCCTCTCCAGGTGATGGAGACGCCTTGGATCCAGTGGACTGTCCTGCTGCCGCGGGAGATTCACACGCCGGAGTTCGCGGACATTCTGGACGCCGGCCCGCGAGCGCTTGATGCGCTTGGAATGGTCAACGGCATGACCCACATGGAGTGGTTCCGCCGCCAAGACGGCTCCATCGCGATCTCTGAGGTGGCTGCCCGACCGCCGGGCGCCCAGTTCACCAGCCTGATCTCGTACGCCCACGACATGGACTTCTATCGCGCCTGGGCGGAAGCCTCGGTCTTTGGGCGCTTCGAGGCGCCTGAGCGCAAGTACTCGACGGGCGCCGCGTACCTTCGTGGTCAGTCCGGTTCGGGAACGGGTGGTGGCCGTGTGTCGCGGGTGGAGGGCCTGGAGAAGATCAAAGCGGAGCTGGGTGACCTCGTCGTGGAAGCTCAGATTCCGAAACCTGGGCAGCCCAGGTCGAGTAGCTACGAAGGCGAAGGCTACGTCATCCTCAGGCACCCTGATACCGACGTGGTTAGGCGCGGACTCAAGTTCGTGGTCGATACCCTTCGCGTCGAGCTTGACGGTTAGCCCGCAGTTCGTTTAAGCCGTGACTTCAGCGGACTTCGATTGGGCGCTCCAGCGGTCGCCCCCCCCCCGCTCCACTGTTCGCTCCACTGTTCGCTCCATTGGCCGCCCCTTCGGCCGCTCCTCCTGCTGGTCACCCCGACGATCGCCCCAAGGGGAGTGACCTCTTTCCGAGCCCAACAGCCATGACTCTCAACGTCGTTCTCATATCTCCGTCGTTTCCGACCGACAACGGAAACTTCACCAAGGCGCTCAACGCGCTCCCGGGCGTCCGCGTGCTGGGTGTTGGCGACCAGCCCCTGGCGGCGATGGAGCCGGACGTTCGGGCGGCGCTAGCCGATCATCTGGTCGTGCCCAAACTGTGGGACGAGGAAGCCACCGTGCAGCAGACGGCGGATTGGCTGCGCCGGAAGGGGTTGAAGCCGGATCGCGTCGAATGCCTCTGGGAACCCGGCGTGGTACTGGCCGCGAGGATGCGCGAGGCGTTCGACGTCCCCGGGCTGCGCGTAGGGCAGGCGCAGGCCTTCCGCGACAAGGAGACGATGAAGTCGACGCTCGATGCCCATGGCGTGCGAACCCCGCATCACTATCGGGCAAACAGCACGGTTCAGGTCCAGGAAGCCGCGGCCAAGGTGGGGTATCCATTGATCATCAAGCCCATCGACGGTGCGGGGTCTGCGGACACCTACGTCGTCCATTCGGATGACGAGCTCGAGCCAGTTCTCGGTGCGATCAAGCACGTACCGGAGGTCAGCGTCGAGGAATTCATCGAGGGCGAAGAGTTCACTTACGACGCAATCCTGTCGGAGGGGCGTACGCTCTTCGAGAACGTCGCCTGGTACCGGCCCAAGCCGCTGATGGCGCGCCAGAATCCTTGGATCAGTCCCCAAGCCATCTGCCTTTCGGACATCGCGCAGGACGATATTGCCCCGGGCGTTGAGCTTGGGCGTCGCGCGCTCAAGGCGCTGGGCCTCAAGACGGGCATGGCTCACATGGAGTGGTTTCGATCGGCCGCAACGGGCGAGGCCATTTTTGGTGAGGTCGGGGCGCGCGCTCCTGGCGGGCGACTGTCCCATGGCATGAACCTTTCCTGTGACGGGGACGTGTTCCAGCTGTGGGCCGAGGCGGTCACCTCTGGCGAGACGAGCCAGTCCATGGAGAAGAAGTACAACGCCGCCCTGGTGTTCAAACGGGCCACGGGCGGCGGCAAGATCGTGACGCGCATCGAGGGTCTCGAGCGTGTTCTCAGCGATAGCGGTGAGCACATTCCTGTCGTGGATCTCGTGCCCATTGGGCAGCCGCGTCGGGACTGGACACAGGTGGTGACGGGCGACGGCTGGATGGTCGCGCGGCACATGGACCTCAGCTTGACGATGAAGCTCGCAGACCGTTTGGCGCAGGACGTGCGCATTCTCTGCGATGAATAGCGAAGCCATCACGAGCCCGCGCAAGGTTGCGCTCCTTGGACCCCAGCATGCGGAGCCGACGCTTCGGCCTGTGCTGGATTCGGCGGAGATGCCCGGCCCGTATGTCCTGGTGGCTGCAGGCTGGGAAGAGCGCGAGGCTGAAACGGGCACCCTCGAAGCCCACCTCGGCGAGTCCGTCCAGAACCTGGGTGCGTGGCCCGCGTGCGAGAACGCATTCGAGCGCGACACGGGCCTGAAGCAGCTCATGTTCGACCGCCACGATCGAATGAAGGATCTGAGCCGTGTCTACCGGCTCCGACTGAGCGCCGAGCTCCGTGCTCTTCGCGAGCTCTATGCGCGTACGACACCGGCCAATCCAGATGAGCTGGTGGGGCCCGAGTTGGAGCTGGGCTTCCAAGCGCTTCAGGCAGGGGACGCTCTGCACCGAGCCCGCGTAGCGGCGGTCAATGATGAGACTTTCTCCCGCGCGCAAGAGCGCCCGAGCCTGAAGGAAGACACCGAACGGATGGCTGAAACACTGTCCAGCGCAGGAACGCTCCTGATCGCTGGCGGTCACGTGGGCATTCTTTACAACCGCATGCGCCTGTTCCGCGTGCTTGAGAACCTCCGGCCAGGATCCGGGATCGCTGGCTGGTCCGCCGGTGCGATGGTGATGACCGATACGCTCTTTCTCTTCCACGACGCGCCGCCGCGCGGTGCAGGGGATGCGGTGGTGCACGGACCCGGTTTCGCCGTGGCTCCGGGAATCGCCGCTCTGCCGCATGCCTCGAGTCGTTTGGACCTTGAGGACCATGCGCGGGTCGCCATTCTCTCAAGGCGCCTGGCCCCAATGCTTTGTACCGCTCTGGATGACGGGCAATCGGCGGTACGCTCCACGGGCGGACAGTGGACGTTCAGCGGCGGCACGCGCCTTCTCCTGGCTACGGGCGAGCTGTCTGAGGCGTCGGATGGGGGCGCATCGGCGGCTTTGGCCGCGGGGGCGAAAGCATGAGTGCAGAAATGGGGCCGGGAACCACGGCGGAAACGCTTCCGGATGGGGAACCGTTGGCAGAGCAGGAGTCGATCGATTCGCTCCAGAAGCGCATCGCGACCGAGGGACCAGCCGCTGTTGCTGCGGTGACGGGCGGGTTCCCCGTCATCGAGGGCAATCGAGCGCTCTTTGCCTACGTTGGCCACGCGGAGGAGGTGCAGCTGCATCACTGGATCTTCGGGCTGGAGTCCGCCCAGGAGTTTCACCAGGTCCATCCCGAGGTCTGGACGCTAGAGATCGAGATTCAGGACGCAGCGCGGGTTGAGTACAAGCTGGCGGTGGGTGAGAACGGGCAGCACAGCCTTCTGCGCGATCCGCTCAATGAGGCGCTGGCGCGGGATCCCTTTGGCGCTAACTCCGTGGCGGCGGGTCCCGGCTACGTCGAGCCGTGGTGGGCGATCGAAGATCGCGCCAAGCGGCATGGGGAGGTGCTGGAGCGGCAGCTTCGTTCGAAGACGTTCGGCGACGTGCGCCCGCTCTCGATCTACCTGCCGCCAAGGTATCGGGAGACGCGCCGCTATCCGCTGCTCGTGTGCCACGACGGCCTTGACTACCTGAAGTTCGCCGGGTTGCAGCGTGTGCTGGACAACCTGATCCATCTCCAGGAGGTGCCGCCGCTCATCGTCTGCTGTACCCAGTCTCCGAACCGAATCGAGGAGTACGCCGCCAATGAGAAGCATGCGGAGTTCCTGGCGAACGAGCTCGTCCCACTGATGGAGTCCGAGTTCTCTCTTCTCGAGGGAGCGTCTTCACGGGCGCTGATGGGAGCCAGCTTTGGCGCGGTGGCGTCCTTTCATGCGGCGCTCCAGTTCCCGGGTCGGTTCGGCAAGCTCTTCCTTCAATCGGGCAGCTTCGCCTTCACGGACATCGGTCCCCACGGCCGCGGTCCGGTGTTCGACGAGGTCGTGAACTTTGTCAACGAATACCGCCGTCATCCCACGATGCCGGCGG
>JBLIHL010000485.1:0-4951 GCA_047635895.1 Paracoccaceae bacterium
TCCTGATGCTCACTGATGAGGAGCGGCGTCGAGGCCTCGTTGCCGCGTCTGCGGGCAATCACGCCCAGGGCGTGGCGCTCGCGGCGCAGCTGGCTGGGTGCGGAGCGAAGATCGTGATGCCCGAGGGTACCGCGATCACCAAGGTCGAACGCACGCTTGGCTACGGCGCCGAAGTCGTCCTCTACGGGGCGAGCTACGACGAAGCGGCGGCCCATGCGGTCGAGATCTGCGAGTTGGAGGGGCGCACGGCGATCCACCCGTTCGACGATTGGGCCATCATCCACGGGCAGGGCACCGTCGGGCTGGAGATCGCGCGGCAGGTGCCAGACGTGGAGGCGGTCATTCTCCCGATCGGCGGCGGGGGGCTGATCGCCGGCGTGGCGCTGGCCATGAAGGCACTGCGCCCAGAGGTTAAGATCATCGGTGTCCAGGCGGAGGGCGCCTCGCCGATGGTGCAGTCCATCAAGGATGGCGAGGAGCGAATCGTCGAGAACCCGAAGACGCTCGCGGAGGGCATTCGGGTAGGTCGGGTTGGCAAGCGGACCTTGGAGGTTGTGCGAGCACTCGTGGATCGCACGCTCACGGTGACCGAGTCGGAGATCGCCTCAGCGGTCGTCGAACTCATGGAGAAGAACAAGGTCGTGGCCGAGGCCGCAGCGGTGACTCCTATCGCTGCGATGCTTGCGGGCAAGGTCCGCGTCGACGGCACCCTCGTCGGTGTAATCTCGGGGGGGAACATCGATCTCTCGCTGCTGGGTCGCCTGATCGAGAGCGGCCTGTCCCTGCGCGGCACGCTTTACCGGCTGAAGCTCCGCGTGAACGATGAGCCGGGGACGCTGCGAAGGCTGCTGGAAGCCGTCGAGGCCGAGCGTGGCAACATCCTTGACGTTCGCCATGATCGTGAGGGATGGAAGGTGCCCGTTGGGTCCGTTGATGTGGATCTTGTTGTCGAGCTGCGAAGCGCTGACGCTGGCCCCGCGATCGACGCGCGGCTGCGTGAGGAAGGCTTCGAAGTCATGGAGCGCCAGCGGCGCAGGCTGTCGATTTGATGGTGGATACGAAGTTCTCGGCCGTAGCCGTCGGCCTCTGGCGGCTTCCGTCCTGGGGCCTTGCCTCGGCGGAGCTTGCGCGCTGGACAGGCGAGGTCGCGGACCTCGGCGCGACCACGGTTGATCTTGCTGACATCTACGGCGGCTACACCGTGGAGGAGAGCTTCGGGGCGGCCCTTACCCAGGCTCCAGGGCTCCGCGATAGGCTCCAGCTCATCACCAAGTGCGACATCAAGCTGGTGAACGAGCGCCGGCCCGCGCACAAGCGTCACGTATACGACACAAGCGCCGAGCACATCATCGCGTCCGCGGAGAACAGCCTGAGGGTGCTCGGGACCGATCGACTGGATGCGCTACTACTGCACCGTCAGGACCCACTGATGGATCCCGACGAGGTCGCCAGCGCGTTCGCGCAGCTACGGGAGAGCGGCAAGGTCCTTGCGTTCGGCGTTTCGAACTTCACGCCGGCCCACCTGTCGATGCTGCAGAGCCGACTTCCTGAGCCGCTGGTGACGAATCAGGTAGAGGCGTCCGTGCTAAGGCTGGACCCCTTCGAGGATGGCACGCTGGACCAGGCGCTCGAGCGGCGGATGGTCCCGATGGCGTGGTCGCCGCTGGGTGGTGGGAGTCTCTTCACCGGGGCAGGCGAACGCGAATCCCGCATCCGCCAGGCTCTTGCACGCGTGGGGGCGGAGACGGGGCTCAGCGATAGCGCTGTCGCGTTCGCCTTCCTTGCGAGACATCCATCCGGAATCGTTCCGGTCACGGGGACCAGGCAAGTGGCGCGGATCGCCGAGGCGCTTGAGGCGGTCGAGGTGCGGCTGGTCGTCGAGTCCTGGTTTGACATCTGGACGGCATCGACGGGCGTTAACCTTCCCTGAACGTGGCGCGGTGCCAACGGGCTGTGCCAACGAATGGGGCCAACGAATGGGGCCAACGAATGGGACGAGTAGATGGTGCCCAAGTTAGTCAGATCGGGTCCTCCGATGACTCCGAGCACAAGTGTTGCGGTTTCGCACACAGAGTCGAGTGAGAGTAGGGCCGTGGGCCAGTGAGGCACCTTCCCTGGTGGCGCGATTATTGCACGTGGATCACCATGCACGCGCGGGGTCTATTCTCGCATGGCTTCCACGTCTCCAACTTCTCGCGAACCAACCATGACTCGACGACTCGCACCACGACCTGGCGCAGGTACCATCCCCCTGGTATCGGCGCTGCTGGCAGCCACCTTGGCAGGCTGCTCTGACCCAGGGAGCTCTGCAGCCGATCCAGCCAGCTCGTCCTCTCGAATGGGCCTCGGCACGGGTTCTAGTTCAGGTTTCAGGCCGGACGCCGGAGCCACTGCGGCGGACGACTTCTTCATCCAGGACCCGAACCGCCAGGGCCTCGCAAGTGCCTTCCAGCTGGCGTCTGTCGGGTACGGGCGGATCGTGGAACTCTGGGGCAAGGATGGCCGTGGTCAAGACGTTCGCGTCGCGCGGGACTTCGTCATCGGTGCAGGATTCGTGGGGGATGGAGGGGCGATGCGCCTCGAATCCCAGCCGGTTCTCGGGACCGACCGACTCGTGATTGACGAGGTGGTCGACGCGGGGTCACCTGGCCGTGCCCGCTTCCTTGCGCTGGCCGCGCGCGCGGCCGCAACGGTCGCCTCCGTCTCGGACGCCGGTCCAACAGGTTCAGGCGAACTGACGACCGTGCCCCGGAACGCGGCGCTCGTCCTGCAGTTCAACGATCTGATTGACCCGGCCTCGCTCAGCGCCCTGGGTGCCCTCGTCCGCGTCGGATCGCCGGCACTGGCGCCGTTCGAGGCGCGAATCGCTCCCCATGAACTTTTTGGTGGCATCGACTCCCGGGCCGGTGAGTTCCGGTCCACGCGCGTCATCGTGGACTTCACGGTCACGGCGTCCGAATCGGCGCGCATGGCCTACAGCGTGCCGTCCAACCCGATCGGGCTTCCGCCCGCAGGCGCCGCAGGCGCGCCGCACGCTGAGCTCCGCCTACCAACGGTGGGTATGGCAGGCATGTCCAGCCCGATCCGGAGCTCCGGCGGCACGCCGCTCGGCGTCAGCCCCGGAAGCATGGACTTCAGCTCGGCGAGCGTCGATCTCGTCCGCGCCTTTAGCATCGCGCCGACGGGCGGCGAGTTCCAAGGCTTCATGATGGACACTGAAGCGCCGCGTCTCGTCGCAGAGGCGACGGTGCAGATCGTGGCGGCGCCCGAGTGGCTCCCGGTGTCCGGTACGTTCCGCCTTCCCCGCGTGCAGTTCGCGAGCGCTGGCTGCGCCGGCCCCGCGCAGATCGGGGACATTCTCACGCAGCCAGGCGTCGTGGCGGAGGTCCTCGCGGACTCCGGTGCGGCGACAGCGGCTGGGCTCGACAACGTTTTCGTCCGGCTACTCGACTTCCCGAGTACCTGGACCGGTCCTGAGCAGTGGGAGTCCGAGGGGATGGGCATTGCGTTCTACCAAGCGCCCTACGACCTGGCGATGGACGACCTGCGCGTGGCTTGCCTCGTCGGTGTCACACCAGATCCGCTCGGCAGTCCTTCGGCGCCGACGCGCGGGATCGAGCCTGACGCGTTCTTCCAGCTGCGTTTCAACGAGCCGATCGGCGACAGCGGAACGGATCAGCTCGAAGCCGTGTTGATCAGCCAGTCGCCCATCGCAGCCGAGGGCGCATTCGATCCGCGTGACGCGGTGGTCGCCGTCGGGGAGCCGTTTGGACTGAGCGCTCTCAGCGGCGGTTATCTCGTTCGTCCTGAGGTGCCCCTGGCCCATGCGGCGGGAGTGTCGGAGGTTTACTACCTGACGCCTCGCCTGGGATCCCACGCGGTGCGAGACCTCGCGGGCAACCAGCTCCTCGAGTCGCCTGGGCCGATCGCCATGTCGATCAACCCCGGGGCAGACCCCGTGAATTCGGGCGGTGTGCTCCTCGGCTTCGAAGGGGCGCGTGAGCTTGGCAACGTTGGACCTGATCTTTCTGGTCAGTTCCAAGGCATGTTCGGCCAAAGCATCGTGCGTCCGCGCCCCGTGGTTCGCTTCCAAGGGAATGTGGACAACTCGCAGGCCGTCCTGGCCCTTCAGACTCCGTTCAGCCAGGGAGTCCGCACGCCGTTCACGCCGTTTGGAGCGCGGATGCAGACCTTATGGCGCTACTGCGACATGGGCTTCGGCTTGACTGATCCGGTGACGATCAACGTGGATGTTGAGGGGCTTTATTGGGCTCCCAGCAGCAACACCGTGATCGGAGACAGCTTCTCGGAGTTCGAGATCAAGCTGTCCCACTCACGCTATGCGCCGGACGAGGTCATCGACCCGGCCAGCCTGTTCCCGAAGTACCAGAACTCAGGGCTGCGCCCCATGTTCGCCGTGAACGTGCTGCAAAATACCGTCCAAGAAGTGGTGCACCCACGCCAGCTTGGATACGTCTTCTCAGCTGCGGATTTGGTGATTGCGCCGACCGGTGAAACGCTCGTGCCTTTCCCGATGAATCGTGTCACCGGCGAGCCACTGCGGACGTACACCTGGCGCGATACGGCGCTCCGGGGGCGCGCTGGACCGGCAAGCGCTGGCGTCGAGCCAGAAGTGGTCGCCTTGGCCACCGGGCAACCGGGTCCGGCGGCTCCGTACTTCCGAAGCGGGGAGGTGCAGACCATCGGCCTGCCACTTCTTCTCGACTTCGCGATGTTCGCAGATCCTACGGCCATGGGACTGAACGGGTGGGTGCTCAACTTGGCCGCCAACAGCTCATCGAGGCCCTACTTCCGCGCGTTCTCCGCCGGCGGAATCAACACCTCTGGCAACCAGATCTTCGTGGATCCGGACCAGGAGACGTCCGCCAACGGCGGCTTCAGTCCTGGGTCAAACCCGCCTGGCGCGCCGACGTTTGGGCGCGATAACTCC
>JBLIHL010000486.1:0-4945 GCA_047635895.1 Paracoccaceae bacterium
CTGCGCCCGTCGCCCGACGCCGAGCGCGGACTTGTGCAGCCCCTCGGAACGATCTACCTCCGTCCAACGGACGAGGACGCTGCCATCGCCCGCCTCCTGGCCCGCGGCGTGACCCTGACAACGAGCCGTTGTGGCGACTTCCGCGCGACGCTGGCCCGGCTCACGGCGGACCCGGAGCTGTGCCGCGTCTGCGCCACGATGGTCACTCACCGATTCCATCAGAGCGAACTCCCGGCAGCGTTCCAGAAGGCACGCGAGCGTGACTGCCTGAAGGCGCTTGTGACACCTTTGGCGGTACCACCCCACGGCGGCACCTACGGCTCGAGCAGGGCATGACCTTTGAAAAGCGGTCCGTGACGGGGCAGTGTCCTCGATGCCTTTGGTGTCTCCTTCCCAGGCCGCTCGGAAGCGCCAGGAAGAACAGCCCTCACTCAGGGTCGAAGCCGCCGCGGGTCAAGGGTGCTGGACCTCGACCACCGTCGTGATCCCACCGCGAACCCAGAAGTCGCCTTCGACGACCATTTTCTTCGGTGCGACCGCTGCCACGAGGTCGTCAAGGATCTTGTTCGTCACCGCTTCGTGGAATGCACCCATCTCGCGGAACGACCAGAGGTAGAGCTTGAGGCTTTTCAGCTCGACGCAGCTTTGGTCAGGCGTGTAGCGAATCCGGATCGTTGCGAAGTCTGGCTGGCCCGTCTTTGGGCAAACACAGGTGAACTCGGGGCAATCGAAGCGAATCTCGTAGTCCCGACCCGGTCGGGGGTTCGGGAACGTCTCCAGGTCGGTGGAAGGCTGTGTCGACATGGCGGCCAAGCTACCGCGCGAGCGCCGGCGGAGGTACCAGCATGCCGACTAAACCGGACATGAAGCACTTTGAGGCGCACGACTCAGCGAGCACCGCGCCCTCCTGCCACAGCCGCACCGCCGACCAGCCCGTCCAAGATCCACACGATCTGGCCGTAGGTATGCACCGCCAACCGTTTCGAGCAGATCGCTAGCCGCGAGACGTAGCAGCACAAGGACTCAAGGCGGTCACGCACTCGGCCGGCCACCGCGTCCACTCCGTGCGCCCTGATGATCAGTTCTTGCCCTTGCCTTTCCCCTTGTCCACTGGCTTCGGTACTGGCTTCGGTACTGGCTTCGGTGCTGGCTTCGGCGTATCGCCAGCGCGCGCGGCTTCGCCGCTGATGCGCGTCCAGTTATTGTCGGCGGTCGACTTCAGCTTTGGAGCACCACCCTTCTTCTTCCACGACTTGCGCGTGTCGGCGAAGAACCCGTCGTAGAAGACGTAGAGGCGGCCATCCTCGATGGTGAAAGACTCGGCGTCAGGCTCGGTCTTGCTCCCCTTGCCATCCGCCATGGCCCAGGCGCACCAGCCGCCGTACATGGGCTGGAAGCGAGACGGCTCGGCGAGGAACGCCTTGCGATTGGCCTCCGAGCTGAACCGATAGACGACGCCTTCGTGCTTCGTGGTGATCTTCTTGTCCCCCTTCTTGGCCTTGCCGCCAAACTCCTTGAAGTAGGCGACCGGGTCGAAGCCGTCAAGGGCGAGGCCCTTCTTGCTGACGCTGTACTCACCTGAGTTGTCGCGCTCTTTCTGGAGCGGCGACGCGACGGCGGAGGAGCGCTCGGTAGCCGCCGCCCCCTGCCCAAAGGACGCCTGCGGTGAGGTGATGGAGACGATGACGAGAAGGGCTGCGGCGAGGGTGGTACGCATGGCGATGAATAGGTGTCAGTTGCCCAGGGAGTCTGGTGTCCCGGAAAGCGAAAGGCTGCGTGAAGTGCCCTGATGGGTGCGATGCTCGTTCGCATGGCTTCAGGCCTGATGCGAGCTACCTTCGCTGCGCCGGAAGGCCTGTGACCCGCCTAACGAGGTTTCTCCGGCCCCGGGAACGGCAGCCCCCCCCCTACAACGGGATCCCCCGGATTCTGGTGACGGGTTATCGTGGGCGGTCATGGAAGGGTAGTCCTCCCCCCCCACCGGCACTGCTCATGACCCCGCCCGTCACTCTCACCATCGATCAGCTCCTCGAAGAACGCCAGTGGCTGGCGCGGCTCTGCAGCCATCTGGTTCGGGACGCCTCGGAGGCCGACGACGTGGCCCAGGAGGCCATGCTCAGGGCACTGGGCACGACCTCGGCGGCATCGGCCCACGCGGACGGAAAGCTCCGTGGCTGGCTGAACACGACGGCCAGAAGGGTCGTGATGGAGTCAAGGCGTCGCACGGGAAGGCGCATTGGGCGCGAGGTGGCTGTGGCCCAGCCGGAGAGCGTGGAGATCACGCCAGCATCGGCCCTCGCCGGTGCCGAGCTGCGCGAGCAGCTGGCGCGCCTCGTCATGGAGCTACCCGAGGACGAGCGCGAGGTCGTGGTGCTGCGCTACTACGAAGGGCTCAAGCCAAAGGAGATTGCCGCACAGTTAGTTGACGTCTCCACGGGCGCCGTCCGCCAGCGACTCTACCGAGGGATGGAGCGCCTTCGGGAGAAGCTCGATGCCGAGACCGAAGGCGGTCGACGCAAGTGGCTAACCGCCGCCGCCGCACTTGTGCGCAGGTCCACCTCCGCGACCGCCCATGGGGCAGCCGGCTCCTCGACCGCTGCGGCGACGCTCGGGTGGGTCTTACCCACGGTCGCGGCACTCTCAGTCCTCGTGGGTCTGGCCTGGGCCTTCAAGCTGCCGGCCAGTGGCGAAGCCACTGGCGCCATTCAGGTCCCCCCCATGGCGGCAGTCGCCGCGCCCGAGAAGCCGTTCGAGGTGGAGCCCCTGGCCGTTCTCGCGGCCGAACGAACACGGGAACCGCTCGCCGTTGAATCTGGAATCCGCGGCGGCCCCCGGACCTTCCGAATCCTCCACCCCAAGTCAGGTGCGCCCATCCCACGCGCGAGGTGGTACGCGCTTGCCACCGGCGCTAGAGATCCGGAGCCGTTTGGCGTGATGGATCCTGAGTACCTCCCCCCCGCCGCGCGGCTGGCGTCCGGCATCACCGACTCGGACGGCGTGCTCGAAGTTCCGTCGGTGCAGGGTGACCTCTACCAGCTCATCATCTGTCGAGGGCTGAATCACGCGGCCGGCTCCTTTGCCGTGGATGCGCAGGCGTCTAGCCGGGGAACGACGGATCTCGTCACTCCCGTGGGAACAAGCCTCAAGGGGCGCTTCGTCGACACGGTGGGTGAGCCTCTCGCGGGCGCGGAGATCATGGAGTACGACCTCCAAGAAGTAGAGCGCACCATCGGAGAGTCCGACGCGAACGGGCGCTTTGAGATCCCCGGAATGGGTGACGTTCCACGTCAGCTCGTGCGGCTCTACAATGGCTCCGTGGTGAGCACATGGTCTGAATCGTCGCGCTACTTCGTGCGCGCCCAGCCCGATGAGCCCTGGGTTGGCATCCCGACCTGGAACGCCCCCAAGCTTGAGGCAGCGGAGGTCTCGACTAAGAGTGCACAAGGCCAAGAAGGCGAGCTAGGCGACGTCATCGTCAAGCGCCCGTCGCTCTTCCGTAGCAAGGTATTAGACGAGGAAGGGCGCGCCGTCAAAGGAGCCCGGGTTGGCTATGGCCACGCCCACGAAGCGACTCTTTGGGTAGCCAACGCAGCCAACGTTCAGAAGGATCACCCGTGGGGAAACAGCGCATCGAACCAGATTGTGCTCAGTGACGAGAACGGCGCATTTGAGCTTCCCGTCTTCCGACCCCACTCGAGCGCCTTCCATAAGAACGAAGTGGTCGCGGTCGCTCCAGACGGAAGACAAGGAGCGCTCCGGTTCACCCAGCAGGGCCCCAGCGCCACGGCCGAGCCCGAGATCATTACGGTCACCGGTGAGGATCGGATTCGACTGATCCTCGAGGACCGCCTTCGCCCCGGGAACCCGATCGTCCTCCCGAAAGGCGCGCAGCGGCTCGCCGCGTGGCGGCGCCTGGAGACGGCCAGGGGCACGGCCATCGAAAGACCCGACACGTCGCTCGCTGAGATTCTGAGTGGCGGCGCGGTATCGATCCGCGTCCTCGGACTCCGACGAGGCACAAAGCGCACCTCCATTGAGCTTGAGATCCCTGGCTACGAGATCGCCATCGTCGAGATCCCTACCAACGGCGGCGAGAAGATCGTCTCCCTGGATCGGCGGTCCCGAAGAAGTCTGACCATCCGCTTCACCGGCGGCGAGGTGCTTGTCAACGGGAACGTCAACGTTGCGCTTATGTCGAGGGCCCCCGACGTGGATCACGATCTGCAGCAACAGCGCCCCCTCCGAAGTACTTGGCCGAGCACTGCGTACGCGGGCAACCTTGCCCTCGGACTGACGGGAGGCGAGACAGTTGAGCTGTTCTGGCCCTCGGCCCAGCCCGCGTGGATTGTGGTGTACCCGAACCCGCCGGGGATCTACGCCACTCCGGAGCCGACCGTCATCGGCCCGCTCATGGCGCCCAAGAATGGCTCCACGCTAGAGATTCCAATCGTGCCCTGGGTCCTGACGAACAAGTGGGGCCCGCCCGATCTCTCAAGGGGCACGGTCGTCCCTCTCTATTAGCGCCAACGGGTGATTTCTGGAACTGTCCCCATCGCGCCCGCGCGATGCGGGGGTTAGCTTCGAGGGCATGCTCGCCCACCTTGCAGCCTTCGTTGCCGCCGCCTTGCCCGGTCCGTCCCAGGGCGTCCGCGTCGAGCGCTTCGCCACCAACCCCCTGATCTCGGTCGAGAACGTCACCCGCGCGACCGCCCAAAACCTCGATCGACCGGGTCCCGCGGCTCCCTTCGTGAGCTTCGCCGGGCCGTCCGTGATCCGCGTCCCGGAGTGGATCGACGGCGCGCCCGGGCTGTACGCCATGTACTTTGCCCATCACAAGGGCGGACACCTGCGCGTGGCCTTCGCCGACGACGTCCGGGGCCCCTGGACCGTTCATGCGCCCGGCGTCGGTGTGCTCGGCTTGGAGGACGTCGAGGGCCTGATCGAG
>JBLIHL010000487.1:0-4940 GCA_047635895.1 Paracoccaceae bacterium
TCTTCCTACGCTCAACCCCTCGAACCCAAAGACCAAGGTGCTCCAGGAAACGTGGAAGCGACTGCCACTAGCGCTGACGACCCGACTCTCAGGTCGAGCGGCTCGCTATCTGCCGTGATCGCTGTTTGAATAGAGGCTGCCGCTTTGCGTACCGTTGCGCCTACGGTCCCTGCCTTGTCGAACCCCTCTTCCAATCCGCCGGTAAGTCCCAACGGGAAGGCCGCTCTAGCGCCTATTGCCCCGCGTGAGCCGAATCCCGCGCTCGAGACCGCCTCGGTGCCGTCCTCTAGTGCTGTGCCGGTGGGGCAGGTCTGGTCACTCGATGCCTCAGGGCTCGACCCCGTTCGGCTGAGTGGTGATGCCGGACGGCTGGCGCTGATGGGGCTGTTCGATGCGCTCATCGAGGCTTTGGATCTGCACCCCGTGGCCCACCCCATCTGGCATATCTTCGGCGGTGAGCACGCAGGTGTGACGGGGATCGTGGCGCTTTCAGAGTCGCACCTTGCGTGCCATACCTTTCCCGAACACGGCGGCATGACGCTCGATCTCTACACGTGTATGACGCGGCCTGCGCCTGACTGGGCACGTCTGATTTCCGAGCACCTTGGTGGGGCCGACCCCGTTGAGCTGAAGGCGCGAGTCTTCGAGCGATCCCTCGCCGCGCGAATCCTCCCGGAGTCCGTCTCGTGAGCGCTTTTGACGGCGAGGGGCCCGCGGTGCTCCAGGTCATGGACTGCGGCAACTGTGGGGCTGACGTGCCGATCACGTCCCCAGCGACCGTGACCGTTGCATGCGAGCACTGCGGAACGCTGCTGCTGCGCGGGGACGTGGACCTCGAAGCCATCGGCGAGGTCGCTCTCGCTACGCCGCTCGTCTCGAACTTCGAGATTGGCACCGAAGGCTACTTCGATCGGCGCCGCTTCGTCGTCCGCGGACAGCTCCAGCTCGATCACGGCGCGGGCCTGTGGAACGAATGGGCCGCTGAGACCGATGAGGGCTGGATCTGGATCGCAGAAGCCCAGGGCGAGATCCAGGTCTACGAGGAGGTCGATCTGGGCAAGGTCGATCTGGGCAAGGACGAGCTGCCGTCGCGGGACAACCTGCCGGCTGTTGATCCCGACACAGGGGACATGCTGCCGCCGAGGCGCGGTAAGGATCGTTCGTGGGATGCGGGGACGAGCGTGCAGATCGGAAGCGAGCGCTGGACGATCGTCGAGCTGGGCCGCGGTCACGTCGTCGCCTGTCGCGGCGAGTTCCCGATCAGGATTCAGGTCGGTGTCCGCACCACCTACGCCGATCTAGCGCTGG
Source organism: Paracoccaceae bacterium (assembly GCA_047635895.1). Lineage (GTDB taxonomy): Bacteria > Planctomycetota > UBA1135 > UBA1135 > Saltatorellus. The sequence continues at coordinate 1,309 of JBLIHL010000487.1, forward strand.
GTGGGGCCAAGGTGGCGACGCTCGACTTCACGCGACCCGGGCCGCCAGAGTTTCTCTCGGGCCTGCGAGTCGATCTGAGTTCGCTCCAGCTCGATCCATCGACGCTTCCGGACCACCGTCCTGACCAGGTCAAGTCGGTAGCGGTCAAGTGCAGCGAGTGCGGCGGCACGATCGAGGTCCAAGACGCGACTCGCGCGATCACCCTCGGGTGCGCGCACTGCGGCGCGGTCCTCAGCCGCGCGCGGCAGACCGAGGCGTACCACGCGGTCGAGGGGGAGAAGAAGATCCGGAACAAGCCGGCGATTCCCATCGGCAGCCGTGGAACGCTGTATGGCGAAGAGGTCGTCGTGCTGGGCTTCATGCGGCGCGGCGTACTCGCGGACGGCCAGCTTTGGCCCTGGCATGAATACCTGCTGCGCGCCAGCGATGGTAGCTACCGCTGGCTCGTTGAGAGTGACGGGCACTGGACGCTCGCCAGCTCCACCAGCCCGGCCGCGGTGCAGCGCAAGGGCAGCAAGATGAGCTTTGCTGGCCAGGACTTCCGCCACTTCAGCGGAGGCAAGGCGGTCGTAGACACCGTGCTGGGTGAGTTTTACTGGCAGGTCAAGAGCGGCGACTCGGCGCGCACGGATGACTACGTCAACACTCGCACTTCGACGCTGATCTCCCTGGAGGCCGAGCCGTTCGCCACGGCGGTTTCCCGCGCGAGGCACGTCGATCGTAAAGACATCGAGGGCGTCTTTCCGGGGGCGAAGCTTCCGAGGCCCAAGGGTGTCGGCATCGTTCAGCCCAACCCGGTCCAGGCGGCCGGCGTCTGGAAGGCCTGCTTTGCGCTGGTCCTTCTCTTCTTCGGCTCCTGCGTGGCGGTCCGCGTACATCACGCGAACGAAATAGTGTTCAGCTCCGACTTCGGCCCCTCGGAGTCCATCGTCGACACGGAGAAGATCGAGTTCTCGGAGCCGTTCGTGATCGAGCGCGAGAGCGCGAACCTCAAGATTAGCCTGGCCGTACCTTCGATCAACCAGGGCTACCTGGCCGTCCTCGGGGCGCTCGTCAACGAGGACAGCGGCGAGGTGTTTACCTTCACCACCGCGGCTCAGCATTATTCGGGCTCGAGCGGCGGGGAACGCTGGAGCGAGGGGAACCGCAAGGGGTCCACGCTCATCGGCCGCGTTCCGAGGGGCCGCTACCGCATGCGCGTGGCGTCGCGTCCCTACGATGCGGGCACCAACCAGGCGTTCCAGATCACGGCGAAGAGCCAGGTGCCACGGCTCCTCTGGTTCTTCCTTGGGCTGCTCGCGCTGCTCGTTTACCCCATCGTTCAGACCATCCGTGCCGGCGCCTTCGAGGGCCGCCGCTGGAGCAACAGCGACCACGCGGGGTAGCCCCAGCGGCTTCCCGCTACACGACCATGCTCTCCCATCTCAAAAACTTCCCGGGCTACCTCGCCTTCGGCGGCGTCGTGCTCGCTCTCTACCTCTGGTTGGAGATGACGGGCGTCGCATTCGGTGGTGCCAAGGCGCCCCAGAAGATGGACCCGACCCAGATCCGGTCGTCGTCTCCGGGGTCCTGGACCTACATCTACTGGGCGCACGGCAGCCGCGGCAAGTAGCCCCTTCCTTCACTTTCAATCTCCCCGCGAGAACGCATCCCCCATGTTGACCCTCTTCGTCCTCATCGATCCGTACAACGAGATCTTCCGCCCGATCCTCACCATCGTGGGCATTGGCGCTGTTGCGATTGTCATGCTCCTGTTCGCTGTGCGCATCATGGAGAAAACGCTGCCGTTCTCGGTGCGCCACGAAATCGAAGAGGATCACAACGTCGCCGCGGCCATCCTCATGGCGTCGATCATCCTGGGCATCGCGATCGTGATCGCGGCCGTCGCCCAGGGCTGATGGTTAAGGGCGGTCCCAAGGGGGGAAGGGCGGATGAAGGGGCGGCCGGGGAAGGTGACTCAGGCACGAGTGCGCTAGGCCTCAACCTCTCGTTCGCCGTGGTCTTTCTGGTCTCGGCCTGCGGGCTGGGCTACCAGCTTGTGGCGGGCACCACTTCGTCGTACCTGCTCGGTGACTCCGTCACGCAGTTCTCTTTCACGATTGGGCTGTATCTCTTCGCCCTTGGGATCGGCAGCTATCTGTCGAAGTTCGTCGATCGCGACCTGGCGACGGTCTTCGTACGCGTCGAGCTGGCGGTGGCCGTCGTGGGTGGCGTGTCCGCGCTATCGCTCTTCTTCGCGTGGGAATCAGAGCTCTGGTTCCGACCCCTTCTGTACGGCCAGATCCTCACCATTGGAGCACTCGTCGGCATCGAGATTCCGCTGCTCGTGCGGCTGCTCGAGGAAGAGCTGGAGCTCAAGGAGCTGATCGCTCGCGTGCTGTCCTGGGACTACGTCGGAGCGCTGATTGCAGCGCTTCTATTCCCGCTGGTCCTGGTGCCCAGGCTCGGGCTCGCGCGCGCGGCACTCGCCTTCGGTCTCGTGAACGCACTGGTCGCCCTCTGGAGCGTCTCGCTCTTCCAGGATCGACTGCGCCGACCGATGTCGCTGCGCATTCAGAGCGTCGTGGTCACGGCCTTCCTCGCCATTCTGTTCTCCCAGGCCACCACGCTGACGAGCATCGCCGAGCACACGATCTACGCGGGCGAGATCGTTCATGCGCGGACGTCTCCCTACCAGCGGGTCGTGGTGACGCGGGCCAATAAGTCGTACCAGCTGTTCCTCTCTGGAGCGCTTCAGTTCAACAGTGAGGACGAGTACCGTTACCACGAGGCGCTCGTCCATCCCGCCATGGCGTCGTCCCTCGACCCCAGGCGGATCCTGATCCTCGGCGGCGGCGACGGCCTCGCCTGCCGCGAGGTCCTGCGCCACCCGTCCGTGGAGAAGGTCGTGCTCGTGGACCTGGATCCGGCCGTCACGGACCTTGCTCGGACGTTTCAGCCGTTCGTCGAGCTGAATGGTGGGGCGTTCGATGACCCACGCGTTGAGGTCGTCAACGCGGACGCGATGGCGTGGCTCGAGGAGGAGGCCCATTTGTTCGACGTGGCCATCGTCGACTTCCCGGATCCGCACTCGTTCAGCGTCGGGAAGCTCTACACCGATACGTTCTACGCCCTGCTGATGGGGCGCGTGGCGCCGGACGGCGTCATCGCGGTGCAGAGCACGAGCCCTCGTTTGGCGCCCAACAGCTACTGGTGCATCGCGACGACCATGGAGTCCGTGGGGCTATTTGTGCGTCCGTACCACGCGGCGGTTCCGAGCTTTGGCGAGTGGGGCTTTATGCTGGCAAGCCAGCGCGCGATCCCGGTGCCCAGTGACGTGCCGGACGACCTACGGTTCCTCTCGGACGATTACGTCCCGACGCTGTTTGTCCTACCGGAGGACGCCAAGCGCCGCGAGGTGGATGTGAACCGCCTTTCGACGCAGAGCCTCGTGCGGTACTACGACGACGAGCTGAGGCCATGAGCCGCGGGAGCAGCGGCGGTCCATTCCGGTTGGGTTCAGCGGCTAGCTCTGGGGTGAGCCCAGCGGCGGGCCCAGGGGCGGGCCCAGGGGCGGGCCCAGGGGCGGGCCCAGGGGCGGGCCCAGGGGCGGGCCCAGGGGCGGGCCCAGGGGCGGGCCTGACGAGACGCAC
>JBLIHL010000488.1:0-4940 GCA_047635895.1 Paracoccaceae bacterium
GCCGCGCGTGTCCACGAACACCGTCCGTGCAGCGGCCGGGAGACTCGTCAGAGCGGCCCCAGCGCCTCCACCCGAGCTTCCACCGGATGTGGAGGCACAGGCCCCGAGCGTGAGTAGCGCGGCGGCAATTGCGGTGCGCTTGATGAGGCTGAATCGAGAGGTCTGCATCAGAAGGTCCAGCGGTAGCCCATGAGTCCGTAGTACGTTTGAAGGTCGTCGTCACGCATTGAGTAGTCGAGGCTGAAGGTCCAGCGCGTCGACGCCGTGCGGTTCCACTGCCAGCTACCGCCGAGCGTGTGCGACGTGAAATCGCCGAGCCCGAAGTCCTGCGTGCGCTCGTCCGGCAGCGTGCCGGTGTAGATCTCACGCTGGAAGAAGTCGGCTTCCGACTGCGTGTAGAAGCGGTAGCGAAGCTCGAGGATGTGGCGGCCGTCGTCGAAGCTCTTGATCCATCGCGGGTTTAGCTCGAAGGCGCCGATGCCCCAGTCGTCTGAGTAGATACGTCCACCTAGCTCGACCGCGTTGCCGGGTGAGAGGAGGTGCCGCACGCGACTGAAGGCAACGGTTCTGAGGCGGCTGTCGGGCAGCTCTTCCTGGAACTGGTCACCGGTCGCGTTGTTGTGGAGCGTGGTGTTCGGTATTCCGGTGCCGTTGTCCAGGATCACGCTGTTGTAGGGAGTCTCCAGGAATCCGTTCTGGGAGGAGATGGTCAGGCCGAACGTGCCCTGGGTCTTGGGGCCCAGGATCTGGAACCAGCTCGCGGTGGCGGCGAGCGAGGTGCGGTCCTCATCAGGATCCGTCGTACCATCGAAGCGGATCGGCTCCACGGTGTCGAGGAAGGCGTCCAGGCTGAACGTCAGCTTGGCGTCCTTGTCCGATCGCTCCCAGCCGTAGTCGCCGCCGAGGTGGATCGACTGGTAGTCGTACTCGGTGCTGAAGCCGGTCCGGGCGCCGATGAAAGTTTGGTCGCTCGTCTTCCAGCGGGCACCGATGTCGAAGCCCGCGTAGAAGTCGCCGGTCGCGCCCGACTGCAGGCCGGACGGGACCTCCGAGAGGCGCTCGATCGAGGCCGAGGAGACGTTGTCGTAGACGACCAGGCCCGAGTAGGCGAACGTGTCGCTGACGTTGTAGTCAAAGACCACGATCGGCTCGATGACCGTCAGGGACTCGTCCAGGAACGGGTTGCCGTCGCCGGGGTTGTCGGTGCGGTTGTAGAGGCCGAGCTGGACCTCGACGGAGCCGGTGCCGGCCTCGCCGAACGTGTTGGGGAGCGTGAACCTGGAGGGCTGTGTGCCATCCCCGAGCTGGGGGGCGAGCATGAGCGCGGCGGCGACTAGTAGCATCCGCAGCCTCCGCCAGCCGTGGTTCCGATGCCGCCGGCGGCGCCCTCGTCAGAGAACTGAACCTTCTGCTGCCAGTGGAGCTGGGCAGGGCTTTCTGTGTACTGCATGGTCGGGTCAGAAAACGCTGCCTTCTGGTAGAACTCGACGGTGTTACAGGACCCAGCAAGGAACAGCAGGGGCAGCACGAAGAACTTAGGAATCCGGCGCAGGGGAGACGCCGGTGACGGTGACTCTGACTCTGACGCTGACAAGGTGGGGAAGGGAGATCGCATGGACTGAGGCGCTTGGGGCCGAAAGATGACCAGTTCGACGGGGGAGCTGGTCCAAGGACACTGGAGGAGGATAGTGTCCTATCGGCATGATGTTCGAGACGCCTAGATTACACGTGCGCAAGATCGGTCCAGAGGACTGCGAGGCGATGCTCCGCGTGTATGGAAACGAGGTCGTCGTTCGCTGGGTTGGAGACGGCGAACCGCTCACACGCGAGGGCTGTGCGCGCTGGATTGACGTCACCCTCGCCAACTACGAGCGCCGCGGCTACGGCATGTCCGCGGTGACGCTTGCGGCCACCGGTGAGGTGGTCGGCTTTGTAGGGCTCGTGCACCCGGGTGGTCAGGAAGTCGCCGAGCTCAAGTACGCACTTGGGCCACCCTATTGGGGCCAGGGCTATGCCACGGAGGTCGCCGCCTCGATGCTTGACTACGGCGCGACGGAGTTCGGTCTGCGCCGTGTCATCGCGACGACCGCGCCGGAGAACACTGCCTCGCACCGGGTGCTAGAGAAAGCCGGGATGGTCGACCTCGGCATCGAGACTGACGAGGACGGCGACCCTGTCCAGACTCATCTGTGGCAGCTCGAACCTGCTATAGAGTGAAGACCTGGCCGACCGTCAGAGAGAGCAACGGCTCGAAGGATTCACCGTTCGCGTCATCGAAGGGAAACGACAGATCGATCCGCGCGACGCCGCGTCCGAGCAGCGGAGTCGACCCAATGCGGAGCCCGACTCCCGCCGACGAGAAGGGACCTTCCAGCGAGTCGCCTCGGCTGCCGATCCATGCCGTATCAAAGAACACCACCGCGCCAAAGTCGAGGCTGCGGAGATGCGCATCGAGGTCGATCCGGTCTTCAAGGTTGATCCGAACCAAGCGCTGTCCCACGAACTCTCGGTTGGGGTAGCCGCGCAGGCCGGTGCGCTCGCCGAGCGTGAGCTGGATGGGGAGGTTCTCGGTTTCTTCCGCTTCGGTGTAGCTGACGGCTAGCCCAAGGGTGTGGGGGCGCCAGGTCTGGTCGAACGCGCGCAGATTGACGTCCGTTCGCCAACCCGTGGCATCGCCGCCGCGGGTGCGGACGGCTCCGCTGAACGCGGCCGATGCGAAGCGGCTCTCGCCGATCGCCAGAATGCGACCCAGTCGGGCGCTGACGGAGGGCTGGGTGCTTTCTCCAGCGCTGGAGTCCCCGGGGAGCGCGCTGCCGCCCGCGTCTTCGCTGCGGAGGAGCGCGCCGGCTTCCAGCAAGGCCGTCGTGCCGATCCGGACGTCCTGGACGAACTGCAGCGTGTCGATGTGGGTGACTTCGCGGAACTCCGAAAGGTTGGCCCAGCTCAGGGTGCCGCCGGCGAAGACCACCTCCGTGTCGCCCGGGACGCGGATGGACGGGGCGAAGGGCCCGCGCGCTGCGCCGTACTCGTAGTCCGTATAGCGCGCCGCCAGGCCGCGGGTCCAGTAGTTCATGCGCGTGCCGCTGCGCCAGCGGGCAGAGGCTTCGAATCTACTGAAGTCGATGGGGACCTCGGCGACGGTGCTGTTGCTAAGGAAGTAGTCCTGGTCGAAGGCCGTCGTGGTCGCGGAGACGTTCCATGCGAAGCGGTCCTCCAGGAATCGGAACGGGCGATCGAAGCTCAGGCCGAAGAAGTTGCCCTCCTCGTTGCGGCCGGCGACTGCGTTTGCCGTGGTCCACGTGCCGGCGACGTAGCGATCCCGGTAGCCCACCTGGCCGCGCGTTTCCCCGAAGTCGTTTTCGCTGTAGCTGAAGCGCAGGCGGTCGCCCATGCCGAACAGGTTGGACTCGGATAGCGAGGCGCTGCCGCTGGTCGCGTCACCGACGAACGACGCGCCCGCGCCCCCGCCGATGGAGAGGCGGTCGCGGGTTCGCACCTGGAGGTTGCGGACGCCCGGCGCGGCGTCAGGATCAGAGCTCGGCACTAGCTTGACCGTGACGTCCGCAAACAGGCCCGTCGCGCGGAGGTTGCGCTCGAGCTCCTCCGCGAACTTCGTATCGACCAGATCCCCGGTCTCATGCCAGATCTCGCGGTGGATCACGGCCTCGCGGGTGGTCCAGTGCGTGGCGTTGATCAGCCGCCTCAGTGCGCTAGTTTCGAGCTCGCCTTCGTAGACGTCGCTGGTCGTTACCTGCACCAGGCCGAGGGTGAAGACTTCACTGACCGCTGATACCGCTGATGCCGGCGAGGCGGTGGGGGGCGCGGTCGCTTGCTGGGCGAGGCCGGGCGCGCAAGTCCAAGAGGTGGCGAGCAGGGCCAGGCCCGCGCGCCGGTGCGACATGGCGGAGTGAGTCATAGGTGGAGGGTAACCAGATGGGGGCTGGTTTCCTCACCTGCTGTACCTCTCATGAGTTCGCCTGGCCCGACTGATAGCATGGAGTGATGAACCATGACCATCGTTCGCTCTTCACGTGGCTCTGGCTTTCGCTCTGGCTCTCGCTCTGGGCGGCCTGTGTGACCCCCTTGCCAGCGATCCAGGACGGACCGATCAAGGTGGCAGCGTGCCAGATCCTGGTGGATGGCGATCCAGAGGCAGCGCTGGCGAGGGTCGACGCGGCCCTTGGCGAGGCCGTGGCCCTGGGGGCGCAGCTCGCGTGTTTTCCCGAAGCCTGCGTTCTCGGATGGGTGAACCCGGAGGCTCATACGCGTGCTGGCGGCCCGAACGGCGCGACGGTGAAGCGCCTTCAGGAGCTCGCGCGACGCCACAGGATCATGTTCGCTGTGGGGCTGGTCCAGAAGGAAGGTGAGTCGCTGCACAACGTGGCCCTGCTGATCGACCGTGACGGTGAGGTTCTACTCCGCCACCGCAAGGTCAATATCATGCAGGGTCTGATGGAACCCGCCTACGTAGCCGGCGACGAAGAGGCGGCATCAGTCGTGGACACGCGGCTGGGTCGTATCGGACTACTCGTCTGCGCCGACACGTTCAAGGACACGCTGGTCAACACGCTCGCGCAGGCACGGCCGGACCTGGTGCTCGTGCCTTACGGCTGGGCGGCGCCCGAGGGGGACTGGCCAGGGCACGGCAAGAGCCTGCACGCTTGGATCTCGAACACCGCGCTCAAGACGGGGGCGCCGGTCCTTGGGGTCGACTCCGTGGGCGCGCTGGGGCACGGCCCATGGACGGGCTTCGTGCTCGGTGGACAGAGCGCGTGCGCGGGGAGTAGCGGTGAGCTACACGGGGTCCTGGCAGATCGCGAGGCAGAGGTGCGAGTCTTCGAGCTTCCCTGAAGTGCGGCGCGCCGTGGGGCTGAGAATAGAAGCGGCCCGCGGGGCAACCAGTGATGCACCGCGGGCCAGTCTTTACCCCTGGGAAGTGA
>JBLIHL010000489.1:0-4935 GCA_047635895.1 Paracoccaceae bacterium
AGCTGGGCGATACTGTAGTGCTGGGCCTTAACGGTCTTCTTGAGCGACTTGATGGGTTTCATGGACCTTCCGAGGTTTAGCTACGTGAGTGCAAGGCCAGCTTGTTGCCTTCCGTGTCGATGAACAACGCGAAGTTCCCGGCGTCGCCGAGGCTCGACTTCCCGAGTATGACGCGTCCGCCTGCTCCTTCTACCTGGGCGAGTGCGCCTGTCAGGTCTTCACCCGCATTGAGGTAGATCAGCGGACCCGTTCCCGAGGGGACACTTCCTGGTCCGGCCACAAGGGCTCCGCCCACGCCACCGTCCTCGTTAGGAAAGTACGCCATGGCGTGGTCGCCGCTCTGGGTGACCTGCATCTTGATCGAGAGCAAGAGGCTGTAGAAAGCCTTCGCCCGCACCAGGTCATGAACCGGAATTTCGAACCAGCTGATCGGTGACCGCGCGCGGCGCGCGGACACTTCAGGTGCCTTCTTGGAGGTTCGTTTCTTGCCGGAACTGCCCATGGGAGAGTCGGGGGAATGAGGTGAGTAGGTGAACCCGTTCAGGGACGGGGATCGTGCGCTCTGCTGGGGTGAGGGGGTGCCTTGGAGGCCCACCACCAAGCGACCATGCGGCCGTCGTAGTCTCTTCGGCATTCGGACCCGGTAACGGGATTCACAGTGGCGGGGTACCCGGCGCGGGATCAACCGCTGGAGCGATGCCGTGTAAAGCCACCAAGAGGCGGACCTGATCGGCATTCCGCACCACTCAGATCGGTGGGGTCCCCTTGGCGGGGAGAGGCTGCGCTCCGTGCCCCGGCGCTCCTAGACCCGGAGCTGGGTGACCCGGCCCTGGGTGGTGGCCTGGCGCTGGGTGATGACCCTGGGCTGGATGAACGGGAACTGGAAGTACTGGCGTGGGGAGACTCGCTTCTCCGAGACCGGGTTTGGCCTGGAGAACCTTCGTCAAGTCATCGAGGCGAGCGGGCTTCTTCAGCTCCCCAAGAGACTCCAGGTACGGGAGCTTCTGACCGGTCTGATAGATATCGAAGCTGACCTGTCGATCGCGGAAGCTCTTGAGCGGTTGCCCAAGCCTCAACACGCCGTTTTCTCGGCTGCGACGAACTCGCTCCATGTCGACTTCGATTGGGATCAACTCTGGGCCGGTGCCCGCTTGGTACAGCACCCGGCCGTCTGGCCCGCAGACGATAGACCGGCCGATTCCGCCGTCATCCAGACCGTTGATGTCGAACACGTAGCATTGGTTGCACGCAGCCGTCGCTTGGGCAATCGAGAGCTCAATATCGCGGTCGATGCTCCCCGTCAGCGTGGGGTGGATGATGACCTCGACGCCCTGCACTACCAGGGTACGCGACGTTTCGGGGAACCACATGTCGTAGCAGACGCTCAGGCCGAAGCGGCCCACGTCCGGCACGTCCCAGATCAGGAAATCGCTGCCGCCGGTCACGCCGGTTTCGTACGGCAGGAAGGGGAACATCTTGTCGTAGCGCCCAACCACGACTCCGTTCGGGTCAATGACGGAGGCCGTATTGTAGATCTGCTCGCCGCGAGTCTGAAACATGGTCCCAGGGATGAGCCAGATGTTGTAACGCTTGGCGAGGTCCTGGAACTCTTGCTCCACGGCGTTGGGGAACGTCTGGGAGTAATAGGCCAGAGGCCCAAACGCACACAGCTCGCTGTACATGACCATCTGCACCCAGGGGTACACGCTCATGAGCACCTCAAGCTTGTGCTTCATGAGGGCAACGTTGCCGTTGCTGGCTGCGACGGGCATTTGAATGCCCGCGATGGAGAATGGCCTCATTGAGTCACCCGCTTGGTGATGCACCCGAGCTCTTCGTCCATGATCGTGAGCGCCCGCTCCAGGAGCTCATCTTCAATGACCAAGGGGCTAAGGACTCGAATGATGTTCTTGTGCGTGCCAGCGCTGAGCATGAGCACACCGCGGCGAGCGCAGGCTGCGACCAGAGCGCCGCAGGTTTCTTGATCGGGCCGACTGGGGTCGCCGTCGTGGACGAACTCCATGGCCATCATGGCTCCAAGGCCACGCACCTCCCCCACGCACGAGTACTTACTCTGCATGGCGTCGAAGTGCTTGCGAACGCGGTTGCCGACGTGAACACCCAGGGCGTTGATGTCAATGTCCTGCATGTACTCCAACGTCGCCAGCGCCGCTGCGCAGGCCACAGGGTTTCCGATGTAGGTGCCGCCAATTGTTCCGGGGGCGGCCGCATCCATGATGTGCGCCTTGCCCATGACAGCGGAAATCGGCATGCCAGAGCCGAGCGCCTTGGCCCAAGTGGAGACGTCGGGAATCACGCCAAAGTGCTCGTACGCGGCCCACTTGCCCGTTCGCCCGAAGCCTGACTGGACCTCGTCGAAGATCAGAACGATGCCATGCTCGTCGCAGAATGCTCGCAAACCCGTGAGGTAACCCTCGGGCACGACGTTGAATCCACCTTCGCCCTGGACGACCTCAATGATGATCGCGGCCACGCTGTCTGGGGCCACCACGTTGCGTCCCGATTCCCCCAGGCGCTGCAGCTCGTCCTTTACGAACAGGTCGACACTCCGACCCGCGTGATAGCGATAGAAGTTCGGGAACGGCAGGCGGTACACCTCGGGGGCAAACGGACCGCAATCGACCTTGTAGTCAACCTTGCTCGTCAGCGTCATGGCCATCATCGTGCGGCCATGGAAGGCCCCCGTGTAGCACAGCACGGCTTGGCGCTTGGTCGCCTGGCGGGCGATCTTGATGGCGTTCTCCACCGCCTCGGCGCCCGTGCTAGCCAGCATCACCTTGGTGGCGTCCCCATGGGGGAGGATCTCTGCGAGCTTTTCGCACAGGGCGATGTACGGTTCATACGTCACCACGTTGAAGCTCGTGTGCAGGTACTTGGCAGCCTGCTCCTGGATCGCCTTGACCACGGGCGGCGGACAGTGACCCGCGTTGACGACCCCAATGCCTCCAGCGAGGTCAATCAGCTCATGGCCGTCGACATCTACGATGCTTGCGCCGGACGCGCTCGACACAGTCGCAGCGTGAAAGACGCCCACGCCTCGGGCGACGATGTTCTCGCGGCGTTGTAGGAGTTCGTCGCTCCTGGAGAGAGCCGCGTGCTTCGATATCATGGTCAGAGGATAGACCGCAGGCACGGATCCGCAGGTCGGTCTCGGCTGCGGATCGCCTTCGGAATGCCCACTGTCTGCGACCCAAACGGGGCCACGACAAGGGTTGGACGCCTCCCAGGCAAACGGACTCCCAACAAGCACAGAATAGGTCCTAAACCCCTCATTTGCAAGGCAATTACGGCCATCTAGCGCCGACTCTCATTGCGCCAGTTTGATAGTGGGCGACCTCGCGCAGGTGCCCCAGTGTCGCAAGATGACGACCGAGCGTGGCGCCCTCGAACTCAGCCAGGAGGGCGTGAACGGCTACGAGATCGCTCCCGCCAGCAAGGGTGTGTAAAGGCCTCAATCAGGATCCCTCGAGACCCCTTCCGGCTCCAGAGTCAGGCCACCCTTCCCGTTCTTGGCGCCGGCACTGCCATCCCGCAGCGTTTCACGGCCGCCTCCAGTTTCTGCGAAGAGGCGCTCACCCGCCCCACGAACTGCGCGTGCGCCGCAGCGCTGGACTTCCCTGGACTTACTCGCCGGGGCACCCCAGACTCATCCTCGTGACAACACGACTTGACATCCACTTTGGCGACAACGTAGACGTGTTGCCGTCTCTGAAGGATGGCGCTTTCGACCTGATCTACATCGATCCGCCGTTCAACACCGGCAAGGTCCAGTCACGCCTCGAGCGCAAGACCCAGCGCGACAAGGACGGTGACCACAAGGGGTTCTATGGCGAGCGCTATCGGACCACGACGATCGGTTCGCGGTCATTCGCCGACCAGTTCGACGACTTCATGGGGTTCCTCGAACCACGCATTGTGGAAGCCCATCGGCTCCTGAAGCCGAACGGCAGCTTCATGCTGCACCTCGACTATCGTGAGGTCCACTACGCCAAGGTCCTCACGGATGCGATCTTCGGCCGCCGGTGCTTCCAGAACGAGATCATCTGGGCCTACGACTACGGCGCGCGCTCCAAGAAGAAGTGGCCCACGAAGCACGACAACATCCTCTGGTACACGAAGGATCCCAAGGACTACACGTATCGCTACGACGATATGGACCGGATCCCGTACCTGGCTCCGCAGCTCGTGACGAAGGAGAAGGCGAAGCGCGGCAAGACGCCGACGGACACGTGGTGGCACACCATCGTGAGCCCTAGCGGCAAGGAGAAGACGGGCTACCCCACGCAGAAGCCGCTGGGCATCATCGACCGCATCATCAAGATCCACACCGAGCCCGGTGATGCCGTGCTCGACTTCTTCGCCGGCAGTGGAACGATCGGCGAATCCGCTATCCGCCAGGGCCGGAACGCGGTCCTGATCGATCGCAACGAAGAGGCAATGACGGTCATGGCGAAGCGCTTCGCCTTCACCGATCCGACGTTCCATGGTTGGAACCCGCCGCCGCCGGAATCAGAGTGAATCCGGCGATGACGCCAGCAGATCAGTCCTTGGTCTCCACGTCATCCTCGAGCACCACGCGCATAGCGGGCGTATCGAGGTCGTCGAACTGACCCTGCTTGACGGCCCAGAGGAACGCGCCGAGTGCGGCGCCGCCCAGCACGAGCGCCATGGGCAGAACGATATAGATCACGGACATGAGACGGGCTCCTCCTGGGAGTCGGCGGTCGAAACAGTAGCGCCGTCCAGCGTACCCATCAAGGTCACCTCGGGGAGGTCGGAAGCGCTGGCACTTGAAGAGCGTCTTCCACCGACCCGCCCGAGCGAGACGAGGGCCAGGGTCAGCACGGACGCCGAGCTAACCGGCATCAAGATCGCCGCCACGAGTGGATCCACGTAGCCCATGGCCGCGAGGGT
>JBLIHL010000490.1:0-4935 GCA_047635895.1 Paracoccaceae bacterium
AGCGTGGATCCGCGGTCAGCACGAGCGGCACGCGGACGGTCTCATCGTCCACGGTCAGCTCGATCCGGTAGATGCCCGGCGGGATCTTCGGGCCGGACATGCCGCCGCTCCACAGGATCATGCCGGAGAAAGACTCCGAGCCCTTCGCGCGCAGGTTCCAGTTGAAGCGGTTGAAGCCCACCTCGTTCGGAAGGACGTCGTCGCTCTCGGCGGCGTTCGAGTTCTTCTCGCCCTTGCCCTCAGGCACGAACTCACGGATCACCTTGCCGTCTTCATCGCGGATCGTGAGCTTCAGCTCCTCCACGCCCTCGGCCACCAGGTAGTCGATCGAAACCCCGCGGTCATAGCCGGCGCGCGTCGCGTCGTCAGGCGCGTAGAGGACCGAATTGCCCACGTGCGCGTCGAGGCTCAGCTGGCGCAGCGGCGCAAGATCGTCAAGGATCCAGAAGCCGCGCCCCTGGGTCGCGACCACGAGGTCACGCCCGCCGAACGCGATGTCGGTCACCGGCACGATCGGCAACTCCTGCTGGAACGGCGTCCATGAAGCGCCGTCGTTCATCGAGACGTAGAGACCGCGCTCGGTGCCCGCGAAGAGCAGGCCGCGCCGCTCGGAGTCAGCCTCGATGGAGCGCGTAAAGTGGTCGTCCGCGATCCCGTCCGTGATCTTCTCCCACGTCGCGCCGAAGTCGGTCGTGTGGTAGAGGTACGGCTGGAAGTCGTCGAGCTTGTAACGCGTGCCCGCGAGGTAGGCTCCGCCCGCGGTGAACGGGTCCGGCACCATGTCGTTGATCTGGGTCCACTCAGGCAGGCCCTCGGGCGTCACGTCGTTCCACGTGCCGCCGTCGTCCTGGGTCACGTGCACGCGGCCGTCATCCGAACCGCACCAGATCACGCCCTTACGGAGCGGCGACTCAAAGGCCGCGAAGATCGTGCAGTAGTACTCAACGCCCGTGTTGTCCTTGGTGATCGGTCCACCGGACGAGCCGAGGCGCGTCGGGTCGTTGCGGGTCAGGTCCGGGCTGATCGCCTTCCAGCTCGCGCCGAGGTCCGTCGAGCGGAACAGCACGTTGGAGCCGGCGTACAGCGCGTAGCTGTCCTCGGAGTCCGGAGCGGCATCCGCGTCGCCGTGGGGCGAGAAGAACAGCGGGAAGTTCCACTGGAAGCGGTAGAGCATGCCCTCCGCGCCGTAGCCCATCGGGTTGTTCGGCCAAACGGTCACGCTGCGGCTCTGGCCGTTCTTGTGATCGCGCATCGTCAGGTAGCCGCCGTAGGAGCCGCCGAAGACGAGGTCGGGGTTCGCCGGATGCGCCGCGATGTGCCCGCTCTCGCCGCCCGCGGTCGATTCCCAGTCGCGCAGACCCGGACGTCCACCGCGGCCTGAGGAGGATCGAATCCGCAGCGCGGAGTTGTCCTGCTGGCCGCCGAGCAGCCGGTACGGCTGGGCCGTGTCGACCGAAACGCGGTACATCTGGGAGGTGGGCTGAGTCGACTGGTCGCTCCAGCTCTTGCCGCCGTCAAAGCTAACGTTGGCGCCGCCGTCGTTGGACTCGATCATGCGCATCGGGTCGCTCGGCGCGATCCAGAGGTCATGGTTGTCGCCGTGGGGCGTGGACATGCGGCTGAAGGACTTGCCGCCGTCCGTCGAGCGGTGCATGCCGACGTTCAGCACGTAGACCGTATCGCGGTCGACTGGGTCGGCCTGAAGGCGCGAGTAGTACCAAGCGCGCTGGCGTAGGTTGCGGTCCGAATTCGTCTTGGACCAGGTGTCGCCGCCGTCGCGCGAGCGGAACACGCCGCCGTCCTTGGCCTCGATGATCGCGTACACGGTGTCAGAGTCAGCGCCCGAGACGCTGACGCCGCTGATGCCGAACGGCCCGTCAGGCATCCCGTCGTTCGCGGAGATGTCGCTCCAGGTTTCGCCGCCGTCGATGCTCTTCCAGATCGACGAGCCCTCGCCGCCCGAAGACAGCGAGTAGGGCGTCCGCCGCACGTTCCAGAACGTCGCGAACATCATGCGCGGGTTCGAAGGGTCCACGGCCAGGTCAACGCAGCCGCTGTCCTCACTGACGAAGAGCTTCTGCTCCCACGTCGCGCCGCCGTCGACCGTCTTGTAGACGCCGCGCGTCGGATGCGGCCCGTACAGGTGACCGAGCACGGCCGCCCAGGCGGTGTCCGGATCCCGCGGGTGCACGCGGATGCGGGACACGTGGTGCGAGTCCTCGAGGCCGATGGACTTCCAGGTCCGGCCTGCGTCCTCCGAGCGCCAAAGTCCGTCGCCGTGTCCGACGTTGCCGCGCACGGTCTTCTCACCGCCGCCGACGTAGACCACGTTCGGGTCCCACTCGGAAACGGCCACCGCGCCGATCGATCCGCCGAAGGATCCGTCGCTGATGTTCTTCCAGGACACGCCGCCGTTGACCGTCTTCCAGACGCCTCCGCCGGCCGCGCCGATGTAGTAGGTCAGGGGATCGGAGTCGAGCCCGGCAACGGCGGCGACGCGGCCGCCGCGGTCTGGTCCGACGTCACGGAACTCAAGGCCCGAAAGGACGGACGCTGGGGTAGGCACCTCGAGGGGGGCGCCGTCCTCCTGGGGCCCAGGGACCCAGGCAAAGGCTGCCACGGACGAAACAAAAAGCGAGATCAGCATGGGGAGATCAATAGGGGGGCTAAATGGGGATCGTGGAGCCAAGCTTAGGCGGGAGGCGCTTCTGCGAGGGGCAATCACCGCTCACCGCACAGGGCCTTTACGATGGAGAGCGCTAGACGCTGCCCCGCCCCCTATCGTCGTCCGCATCGGACCACACCTTGACCGACAAGCTCCCTCCCGCCCCGCCGTCCGAATCGCGGACCCGCCTGCGCTTCTACCGGCACATCGACGCAGCCTCCCCCTGGGTGGGCTCACGCACCAGCCTGCGCCCCCGGGACGCCGCCCATTTCCCCGGGGACTCGCTGCCAGCGGTCTTCGCCCGGGCCCTGTGCGAGCGCAGCGCCCTCCCCGCCAAGGAGCTCTTCGAGGCCACCGAGACCTTCGAGCTGGTGCGCAAGCGAGTCCGCCGCCCGGTCGTCGCCGACCTCTGCTGCGGCCACGGCCTCGCGGGCCTTCTGTTCGCCGTCTTCGAGCGCAAGGTGGACCGCGTTCTGCTCATTGACCGCGAGCGCCCGGCCAGCGCCGACCTCCTCCTAGACGCCGCCGCCGAGGTCGCCCCCTGGGCCCCTGCGAAGATCGAGTGGCGGGTCGAGTCCTTGAAGCGAACCGAGCTACCCGAAGGAACCGGCGTGATCGCCATCCACGCGTGCGGCCTGCGAACTGACGCGTCGATGAAGCTAGCGATGGAATCAAAGGGCCCGTTCGCCGCGCTCCCATGCTGCCGCCCCCACCGCCTCCACCCCGCACCGGAGAGCCTAAAAAACGCCTTGGGCGCCGACATCGCCATCGACGTCCACCGCACGTACGAACTAGAAAACGCGGGCTACCACGTGAAGTGGCAAGAGATCCCGCGGTCCATCACGCCGATGAACCGAGTGCTATCGGCAGTGGCCGTTCCCGCAGTACCGTTCCGGAACTAAAGCTGCGGGAATGACTCGTCGTCGCCCGTCACTCGATCAGTGAAGCACTGATCACGACCAGCAGGTCCTGCTCCGCTTCCCCGTCGAATCCGGGGTCCACGGTTCTCAGAAGCACCGACGCTCCATCCTTGAGCTCGAACTGCGCCGCCGCCTTGACCTTGCGCACCTCCGGGATCTGAATCGTCACCTCGGCACCGGTTCCACCGACCTTGCGCGTCTCCTCCCGCAGCGGCCGCTTGAGCGAAGTCAAAATGAACTCCGCGTGCAGCATCAACGTCTCCTTCGCCACCGGAAGTGCGCGCACGTCGATGGAGAGGCCCTCTTGCACCCTTCCGATGACCGGATCGGAAATCTGCCCGTCCATGTCGGGCAGGATCGTCAGGTCATAGTCCTTGACGTACGCGGTCTCCTTGAGGACCGAGATGTTGGCGCGTGCTCCGAGGTTCACCGTCACGCGCGGCGCCGTCACAATCTCCATCTCCTCGACCACCGAGAGCGTCTCCCTGATCTTGGCCAGCTCGTCCGCCGTGACGGTCTTGCCGGACGAGTCCCCAAGGAGCTCCGCTTGCGTTCCCGCTGGCAGGCGATAGATCTGAATCTGCACGTCTATCAACTTGTCCAGGACGCCCTCGTCGTCGGCGGCGTCCAGGAATCCGTAGACCCATTGCACCTGTTCAGTCGTCCCCGTCACGGAGATCTCCGCGGACGAGAGCGCCTCGACATGGAAGGACGTGCCCGTGTTCGGTTCGATGAACTGCCGTATGTTCCCGATGATATCTTCGACCTTGGCTTCGGCCGCCCCACTCTTCAGGAGGTCGGCATACCTATCCAGTGAAGCCGTGCGAACCGAGAGAGGCAGCTCGACCTCGAGAATCGCGGCCCGAAGCTCGGTGAGCTCCGCCGCTCCCGTCAGGGAGCCAACCGAGAAGATCTCCGTCTGTGCTTGGGTGGCCTGCGGGCTCGGGAACAAGAAGGCCGTGGCCAGTACGATCGACATCATGGTTACTTGACCCCATCCGGGGCCTTCGGGTTGTCAGGGGTCACACCGCCGACGACTACCCAGCCGCGGTCGATGGTCTTGGAGAGGTCCTTACGAGCCAGCCGCGCCGGCTCCGGCTCAACGTGTTCGATCGTGATCGAGTGGAAGGCGAGCCGCGCGGGCGCGTTCTCGATGCCTGGTTCGTCACCGGGCAGGTTCACCCAGACGATCGCCGCGACCCCGAGCATCATCCCGCCGAGGAGCCCGGCGAGCCGCATCCGTGCGCGGCTGAGCTGGGACTTCACCGTCCCTTCGGGACAGCTTCGATCCCGCGCGATGTCCGCGATGCTCGCACCGCCAAAGTAGAAGCGCTCTACCACTTCCCGCTC
>JBLIHL010000491.1:0-4910 GCA_047635895.1 Paracoccaceae bacterium
CGGCTGACGCCGTCCACGCCCTCCAGGCTCTTCTGGACTCGTTTGTCGATCAGCGTGGCGATGTCATCCGAGCGCTCGTCGGCCACGATGGCGAACCACATGATCGGCATGTCGCCGTCGTCACTGGCCCAAACGTAGATCTCGTCGACCGTATCTGGGAGGTCCGGGCGCGCGCGCTCGATCCGGTCGCGAAGCTCAGCCTTGGCAAGGTCCGTGTTGGCCTCACCGTTGTACTTCACGCGGATGCGCACTTGGCCCGACGATGAGCGCGAGGAGATCTCGTCAATCTCGGCGAGCGTGCTGAACTGCTCCTCGAGGATGCGCGCGACCTTGTCGACGTTCTCCTGGGCCGTTGAACCGGGGTTGGGAACGATGACCGTGAAGCGCGAGCCCGAGATGCCGCCCGGCAGGAACTGAAGGGGGATCCGCGTGTAGGCGATCGTGCCCAGCAGCACGAGCGTGACGAAGATGACGCCCATCGCGATCGGACGCGACACGGTCAGGCCGAAGAAGCCGCGGTTGGCGGGCTTCGGCTTCTTCTGGCCGGGGCCTGGGTTCATCTCGGTGCTCATGGTGCTACTCAGTGGGGGCAGGGGGGGCCTGGCTCGTGCCGGTTTAGGCGACGACTTCAGCGGGCTTGCGGTCACGGATCAGGAGGCTGTAGACGACGGGGATCACGAGCAGCGTCAGGAGCGTCGAGCTGGTGAGTCCGCCGATCACTGCGATGGCCATCGGAGCGCGGAGCTCGGCGCCCTCGGCTCCGACGAACTGCTCGATCCCGGGGATCCCCAGCAGCCAGCCAGTCAGAGGTACCAGGCCTAGTACCGTGGTGGCCGTCGTCATGAGGATCGGCCGCAGTCGCGCGCGCCCAGCCTCGAGGATCGCGTCTCGCACGAGGAGGCCCTCGATGCGCTTCTGGTTGATCCTGTCCACGAGCACGATCGCGTTGTTAACGACGATGCCCGCTAGCAGAATCAGTCCGATGAAGACCACGACGGATAGCGGCACGCTGAGAGCATCCAGCAGCAGGACCGCTCCAACGCCCGCCAAGGGAACGCTGAAGAGGATCACGAATGGCTGGACGAGCGATTCGAACTGGCACGCCATCACGACGTAGACCAGGAAGATCGCGAGGAGCAGGGCGAAGTACAGGCTACGCGTGCCTTCGTCGAGCTCGCGCTTCTGACCGCCCAGCTCTACGGTGACGTCCCCGGGAGGCATCAGAGTGTCGATCGCGACTTGGACGCGGTCGTTGAGTCCGCCGACGTCGTCGCCGCTGCTGGCGGCCGTCACGAGGACGGCGCGCTGGCCGCCGATTCGACGGATCTCTGCGGGTCCCTGGACCCTCGTAATCGTTGCGACCGCTGAAAGCGGCACGGGCCGCTCCGCCGTGGGATTGACGATCAGTTCGGCAACGTCGTCGATGGAGCCGAGGAGAACTTCGTCGCCGCGCACTCGCACGTCGATCCGATCGTCGCCGTCCACGAAGCGAGTGCTGACGCTTCCCAGGACCTGGTCTCGCACGTAGTTAGACACCACGCTGAGGTCGAGGTCGTAGGCGAGCGTCTTGTCGCGATCGAAGGTCACGCGCGCCTCCGGATAGCCCGGGCGCACGGTCGAGCGGACATCAGAGAGGCCTGGGACGCTTTCCAGGCGATCCGCGACCAGCTGTGCCGCGATCTCCAGGTCGGCGAGGTCCCAGCCCTTGATCTCCACGGCCACGGCCGCGTCGAGGGCAAACGGAGTGGGGCGCCGCACGTCGACGACTTCCATCTCCGGTAGTCCGGTCACCATGCTGCGCACGGCGAAGATCAGCTCGTCCTCGACGTCGGAGCCAAGGTCTGGCTTGAGCCTGACCGTCAGGCGAGCCGTATGCTCGTCTTCGATTTCGCGGGTCAGCGTGTCCTTTTCGACGCCTACCGTCAGCGACGTGACGTTGACGCGCTCCATGCGCCTGACCTCTTTTTCGAGTGCGGAGTACACCTGCTCCGATTCCTCGATGGGGGTGCCAACGGGCAGTGCGAGGAACGCGGTGAACTCGCCCTGGTGCACTTCGGGGATCAGCTCAAGGCCGAGGTGCTTCGCGCGCTCGGACGCGTACCAGCCCAGGAAACCGACGCCCACAAGGATGAGCAGCGGGGCGCTAAGCGAGAACCGCAGCACCTGGGGGTAGATCGCGTCGACCGCGCGCCACAGAAGATCGAAGAGGGCCTTGAAGGGCCAAGTCACAACGAAAAGCACGGCACCCACGGCCATGAGGATGAGCAAAGCCGCCCGCAGAACCAGGAAGGTCAGCAGCATCAGCGTGCACGGGATGAAGCCGTAGGCCTTGGCGAAGATGGAGGCTCCCTCGCGCCGCGGGTAAAACTCCCGCAGGAACGAACCGCCACGCCTGCCGCGGAAGGCGTCCAGCGGATTCGACTCTCCAGCCAGCATCTTGCGGCTTGCCAACATCGGGATGAACAGGACCGCCACGAGGAGCGAGACCAGCAGCGACGACACCACGGTCACCGCCTGGTCGCCGAAGATCTGCCCGGCGATTCCCTGGACGAACACGATAGGGGCGAACACTGAGACGGTCGTGAGCGTTGAGGCCGTGATGGCGCCCGCGACCTCGGCTACGCCTCGCACCGCCGCGTCGGCAAGGCTGTCGCCTTCCTCGCGGCAGCGAGTGATCGATTCCAGCACCACGATCGCGTTGTCGACGAGCATGCCGACGCCGAGCGCGAGGCCACCCAGGGACATGATGTTCAGGCTGACGTCCATAAGGAACATCGGCGCGAACGTCACGACCACGGAGATCGGGATGGCGACTGCGATGATGAGCGTGGCGCTCAGCTTGCGCAGGAACAGCCACATCACGATGACGGCAAAGAGCGCGCCCAGGAGGGCCGATTGCTTGACTTCGTTGACGGCGTCCGCAATGAAGGTGGACTGGTCCGAGAGGAGCTCGAGAGACGCCTCGTCGCGGTGCTTCCACCCCAGGAATCCGAGCTTGCTGCGATCGGACCACTGGATGTCGTCGCTCTTCTTGCCCTTGTTCTCCTCGGCGAGACGCTGCTGCTCCTCGCTGCCGACCACTGCGTTGCGGACGCGCTCGGCGATGTCGACGATGTTGGCGCCGGCCTCGCGGTAGATCGCGATTTCGACCGCCTCACGGCCGTTGAGCTTCGTGATGACCTCGCGCTCGGCGTGGGTACGGTCGACCTGGGCGATGTCGCGCACGCGAATGACGGCGTCATTCACGCGGGCGATCGCCAGGTCACGGATCTCTTCGACGCTCTTGAACTCGTTGAGCGTCCGCACGAGGTAGTCGGTGGAGCCCTCGCGGATCTGGCCGCCCGAGGCGTTCAGGTTCTCCTGGGCGAGGCGCTGGCCGATCAAGCCTGGATCAAGGTCGAGGGCCGCCATGCGGAACGGATCGACGCGTACGCGGATCTCCTCTTCCATGCCGCCGCGCACCTGGACGGCGGCGACTCCCGTGATGCCTTCGAGCTCGCGCTTGATGCGCTTGTCCGCGAGCCAGCGAAGGCGAATGAGCGTCTCTTCGTCGGTCACGTCCACGCCTTCGGGCGGCGCGACGCCGAATCGGAGGATCGGGTCGAGGTTCGGGTCGTAGCGCAGGATCAGCGGCTTGTCGGCCTCGCCTGGGAGGAACACTCCGTCGAGCCGGTCGCGGACTTCCTGGACCGCGAAGGTCATCTCGGTGCCCCAGTCGAACTCGAGGAGCACGTCGCTGGTGCCGGCGCGGCTGATGGACGTCGTGTCAATCAGGTTCGGCAAAGTGGCAAGGGCTTCCTGGAGACGAACGGAGAGGCGATCCTCGACGTCCTCGGGCGCTGCGCCCGGGAAGGTCGTGCGAACGGTCAGCGTCGGGTAGCTGATCTCCGGGAGGAGATCGACGGGCAGCTTCGCGAAGGAAACCAGCCCGAATACGCCGAGCGCGATCATCAGCATGGTGATCGCGACCGGCCGCGTGGCGACGAAGGAGAGCGCGCTCCGCGCCGCGTCTGATGTCCCGTCACCCGATAGCTCGAACTCGGCGTCGGTCTGCTCAGGCGTCATCGGTGTCCTGTTCGGATGCTGCGTCGGCTTCGGGATCTTTGGCCGTCACGGGGGCCTGGCGCGCGGGCCACGGCGAGGGCTCGATGCTGTCACCGTCCTCGAGGTCTCGGTTGCCGACGACGATCACGGCGTCACCGGCCGAGAGGGTATTCGCCTCGGTGGGGACGACCTCCACGTTGTCGTCGGTGGAGAAGCCTTCCTCGACGCGTACGCGACGTGCCTTGTCACCGTCGGCCACAAACACAAAGTGGCTGTCGCCTTCCCTCAGGAGTGCGCGCTTCGGGACGGCGAGTGCGTTGGGGTGGCGCTCGGTCACGATACGGACGCGAAGCAGCATCCCCGGCAGAACTGGAGGGCGCTTTTCTTCGTCTTGGGGCTGATCGACCGCGAGGGTCACGCGGAACTGGCCTGACGCCGCGTCGATAGTGGGGCTCACGAAGAGTATGCGGCCGGTGTAGACCTCGCCGGGCAGCGCTTCTGGCTCGATTTCGATGTCGAGGCTGGCGGCGTCTGACATGCGGGCGTCCGAGGCCGGGCGGGCGCGCACTTCGGCGGCGCGGAAGAACGCAAATTCACGCTGGGGGCGCGAGACGACGGCACGGACGTTGTCCGGATCGGTCAGGGTAAAGGCGACGGTCGAGCCTGACGCCAGGTCACCGACCTGGGCGGTCCGGCTGGCGATGACGCCGTCGAAGGGTGCCTTGACCTCGGTGAACGACAGGTTGAGCTCGGCCGTGGAGATCTGGAGGTTCGCGCGGTCGACGGCGATGGACTGGCTGCTGAGGGCGGCGTCGGCGCGTTCCTTGCCCACGAGCTGGGCCGACACGTCGGACGCATTGGTGCGG
>JBLIHL010000492.1:0-4881 GCA_047635895.1 Paracoccaceae bacterium
GAGAAAGACCAGGGCGGCCTCGCTCTCGCGCGTCGCCAAGTCTCGCAGCTTATCGAGCTCCTGCCTCCAGGTGCCGCCGCCCCAGCCCGCGGGGTGCCCGCGATACTCCACGGACGGCATAGGGATCGCTGCGGGATTGCTTGAAAGAGCCGCTGCTGTGAGGAGTGAGCGCAAGAGTGGCTGCACCGGGTGCAGGCCATGGGGATGATGTCCGTCTCCGGGCTTACGCCAGACCTGTACGGGGGCGCCGGCCTCGAGATAGCTTTCAATCACCCGTTCGCCGTTCTCCGCTGGGGGAACGACGTGGTCTTCGTTGCCCATCACGACGAACAAGGGGATGCCGGCCCGGGTGAGGGGCTCGAGTCGATCGACGGACTGCAGACCCTCTCGATCGACCTCCGCCTCGGTGACTTCGTAGGCAGCCAAGCAGCGCGCCCAATCAGTCTCCGAGCGCTTGCCTGTCTGGCCGCCGGGCCAGGACCGAAAGTCGCAGACAGGGTTGTCGAGGTAGATCGCTTCTACGAGCTCGGGATGCCGGCTGGCCCAGTTCAGGACAACGAGGCCTCCGCGGCTCATGCCCTCGAGCACGACGCGCTCTGCGAGACCTAGCTGTGTGCAGAAACGGTGGAAGCGATCCCAGCGCTCCATCGCGGCGCCCGACCCGTAGAGATTAGAGACGTCGCAGTACGCGAGGTGGAAGCCACGCGACAGCAGCTCCCGGTCGAGGTCGGGCTCGTGCCCGAAGAATCGCGCGCGCCAGATCCATGGGTAGCCCGCCGCGGGTTGGTGGGGAGCGACGAGCGTGCAGGCGATCGATGTCTCTGCGGAATCGTCGATCTGGAAGTCGAAGCGCTCGAAGCCGTGGAAGTCGCCGGGTGGGACCTCGAGAGACTCCTCCAAGGAGAGCGAGGAAGTCGTTGCTTGACGCACGGCTTCACTCACGCGCCGCGCAATGGCCCGCGCTCCAAAAGGCGTTGTGTGGACGCCATCGACAACATGGCCCTGCTCGAGCACCCGCGACAGGTCGAGGAAATCCACGCGCTCCATGCGACTGGCCACTACGCGCAGGGCCTCACCGATACGTTGGAGTCGCGGCAGCCGCTCGCGCAGGTTCTCGCGACGTGCGTCCTTGAGTCCTGTAGCTTCGGGGAACATTGGTGGCGGCGTGCAGAGGATGACCCTTGAGCTCGAATCGTCGCCGAGTAGAGCGCTCGCCAGCTCACGGGCGTCACGCTCGAGATTCGCCTCGTGATCCCAGTTCCCGCGCGTTCCCTGACAGGAATCGTTCGTTCCGAGGATGACGACGCTCACCTGGGGTTTCCACGCCAGGACTTCGCCATAGACGTCGGTCGAAACAAACGGGGTGTCCCCATCACGTAGTAGCGTTTTGCCCCCTACGCCGAAGTTTCGAACCTCCCACTCGGCCCCAAGCAGTCGATCGAGCTGGGCTGGATACGCGTTGTTCTCGCGATCGACGACGCGTGATCCGTAGGTGATTGAATCACCAATACAAGCGACGCGTAGCTCCCCGGGCGAGCCTGAGTTGGGTGAGGGGGCCGCGAAGAGCAACGAAGAGACGACGGCGATCGGAAGCATCCACATGCGACACAGGTTACGCCGGGCTTCAGGGATCGGCTACGGTTTACCAACACCGGCAGCAGGCGCCCGGTTCTGTGCGGTGACGAGACGCTCATCAGGCACGGCGTGCTCCTGAATCGGCTCCGCGTGGGTAGGTCTGGCGCCCCGCTGGGTCAGGGCGTCTATCCGGCGTGCTCGTAGGTGGCCATGATGTTCACCATGTCGACGGCGGAATCGAAGTGCTTGGCCTTGGCCGCCAGGTACGTCGGGTCGGCGAAGAGTGCTTCCTTGGCCGCCTGATCTGGAAACGAGATCACGAAGAGCCGGTTGATCGCGGGGGACGAGTCATCGACCAGGGCCTCCGCGATGGTGAAGTCATAACGGAATGAACCATGGACCGCGTTGAGTAGCGGCGTCATCACCGCACGGTAGTTCGAATAGGACTCGTTGTCGGTGACGTGAAGTCCGACAAGGATTTCGTGTCGCGTTGTGTTGGATAAGGACATGGACATGAATGGGGAGGGGAGTAGAAAGAGTCGCTGGGGAGGCCACACATGGCGCCGGGCTAGCTCATCATTCCGCCGCGCTCGATGAGCGCTGGCACTTCGGCCTTCATGGAATTCCATACACCGAAGAAGTTGACGTCCATGACGTTGCGCAAGTTTTCCTCCGTTTCGTCTGTCAAGGGGTGGAGGCCAGCGCCCTCGATGCCCGCGTTGTTGAACGCGATGTCAAGGCCGTCGAACTCGCGCACGGCTGAGGCGACGAGTGCGTTGACTTGAGCCGGGTCGGTGACGTCTGTCTTCAAGAAAATCGAGCGGCCATCCGCTGCTTCGATCTCCTGCACGAGCTTGGCGCCCTCGGCCTCGCGCCGCGCGCCAAGGATAACTGCTGCGCCGGCCCGCATGCGCCGTCACTCCTTGGTGTGGCGCTTGGCTGTGTGCTCCTCGGCCGCCTTTTGCGCAGCCTCGTCGAGCAGGGCTTGATGGGTGCTGCGGAGCTCCTTCCAGCCAGCTTCCAAGCTCTTCGCGATTCGAAGCGACTCTTTGATTCCGCTGGCCGCCAGGTCGGTGATCGCTGACTTGGCTCGCGTGTAGCTGGGGTCCAGCTTGCCCTTGAACTCGACAAGATTGTCGTGCAGCTCCATCCTCCCGAGCTTGCCTTGAACTCGCAGTTCATCCAATCGAGCGCGCATTGCCGCGAGTTCCGCTTGTGCCTTGCTGGTCGTCTCTTTCATGGTCATGGCTTGTTCTCCTGTGGGGTGTAATCGTGTAACAGAACACGTGCTGCTAGCAACAATCGATCCTAGTGCCTGGGTCGAGCCCCAAGGGGCACGGGGAACTACGCAGAGTGCGTAGATTTGCCCGATTGAATACGGCCCTGGATCGATCCCACCATGGTTTTCGACGGCCCGTGCTCGCTGCCACCGAACGCATGATCGCCACGGCGGCCCCGGGGTGAGGAGCGTTCCTGGCCGCCGATCGGCAGAAATTGGCCGAGCCACGGTCCGCACCCCCGGCGTCTCGCTGCCGAATGGCCGATCCGATACGACGTTCTTCCAGGTGCATGCCTGCCGAAGAGGCTCGCGCGGGGCATCAGGCCAGGTGGACGGTGATCGGCACAGAGCTTGCCAGGGCATAGGCAACGCAGCAGTTCGCTGTGGGGTCCACCCAGGGCCCACATCTGCCACGCTCCCATCTCCGGCCACCTGCTGGACTCTCCCTTCCACATCATGTCGATCCCCATGTCTCTTAGGGCGGCCCTCTCCGTCTCCCTCGCAGTCTCCATCGTCGGCCCCTCCCTCGCGGCTTCGCAAGGGCTTGAGGCTTGGTCCACCCGCTGTGGCCCAAACATGGAAGTCACAGTCGCCGTTGATGGCGCCGCGTTCCGCCCCTTTGTGGTGATGTCAGGTCCGGCCGACGGCGTCCACCTGTACGCCGCGCTCGGGCCCGTGATTCGCGGTCACTTCGACGCGAACGGCCACGCCGAAGTTTCGTTTCCGGTCTCGGGCGTTAGCTCGCTTCCGAACAACTTTAGCGTCGCGCTGCACGCCCTCTCGCGCGGGCTGAATGGCCCGAGCCACCAGGTCGTTACGCTGCCCCTCAGCGGCACCGGCGGCACGCTCTGCCAGGAGTTCGACCCGAACTACGCTCTCGGCCCGATCAACCCGCTCACGGGTCAGATCGTGCAGAACGAATGGGACCTCGTGGGTATGAGCATCAGCGGCGTCAACAACATCCCGACCCACCCGCAGGTCGTGGCCACATTCGACAGCGCCAACCCGACCGGCGGTGACGACGACCTCGCGACCCCCGGCTTCGGCCCCGGCAACACGGTGGCCTACGGCAAGCTCCTGATCGTTCCCGAGAACGATCTCGACTCGGACGGCGACGGCCTCATCGACTCCCCCGACGACGAAGAGTTCGGCGGCACGCTGCGCTTCGACTTCGCCGAGCCCTACCGCATGTGCTCCGCGACGCTCGTCGACATCGACGATCACAGCCAGAGTGAAATGCGCTTCTACATCGGGGAGACGATGACGCTCGAGACCATCCCGGTCCCCTTCCAGGGCGACAACGGCGTCCAGACGCTGACCTTCGACAAGCGTAACGTCCGCGCCTTCGAGCTCGTCCTTGGCGGCTCCGGCGCCATCGCACGCCTCGGCATGGTCCCCTGTCCGATGATCGTGAACCTCGACGAGACCCCCTTCGGCAAGCCGCTCAACCTCTCCGCCGGTTCGGAGATCACGGACGACTTCTCGTCTCTCGGCTTGAGCATCTCCGCCATGAACAACGTCATCGGTCACCCCGACAAGGCGATCCTGTTCGACTCGGCGAACCCGACCGGCGGCGACTTCGACCTCGCCACGCCAGGACCTGGGATCAACAACACCGAAGCCCTCGGCATGGTGCTCATCCTTGCGGAAAACGATGTGGACGCCAACGGCGACGGCCTTGTGGACGATCCTGATGACGAAGAGATGGGCGGCCAGATGAACTTCGACTTCGCTGAGACGGTCACGTTCTTCAGCGCTCGCGTCCTCGACGTGGACGGGATGGAGCGCGACGTGTTCACCTTCTTCGACGTACTTGACAACCCGATCACGATCCTCGAGATCGACTCGCTCGGCGACAACTCGGTCCAAACCCTCGCGGGCCCGGCGCCGATCACCGGCGTCAAGCGGATCCAGGTCAACTTCACCGGTTCGGGTGCCTTCACCCGTCTTCGCTGGTGCCCGGATTCGAACATCAAATGATGAAGGCGAGTCGCTCCCTGCGACTCACCTCATAAGGAAAGGCCCCG
>JBLIHL010000493.1:0-4874 GCA_047635895.1 Paracoccaceae bacterium
GGCGATTGCCATGCCTGGAACGTGGGCGGACTCGAGGTTCGACGTCAGCGCGGCGCGTAAGGCACTGAAGTCTGCCTGGGCCACCGCTGGCTCCTGAGACGCGCTGGCCTGGGCCAGTAGCAGGATGAGTGAAACAGAGGCGTAGCCGGAACGATTCATGGGCGCAGGTGGGGAAGGGGCAGTGGAGCTTTCCCGAGCCTACGCCGAGCCTGAGAGCCCATTCAATCCCACTTCGTAAGGCTCCCGTCTACTTCACTATTGGGGAAGGTAGGCGTACTTCATGAGCCTGCCGGGTCCGCCTTGACCCTCGCTCGTGAGCAGCAGGTCCCCATTCGAACAGAACGTGATTCCCTCGCCCTGGGGGAGGACGGTTGAGGGGAAGGTGACCGTTCCGCGCAGCTCGCCCTCCTTGCTGAGGACGAGTAGCGTCCGGTCGACGCCGGAAAGCACATAGAGGTCGCCCGTGATTGGATGGAGGGCGATGTCCGAGATGCGGAGCTCGAGGTCAGCCTTGAACTTGCCTTTCTTCGTGGTCTTCCCTGGGAGGGGCCAGTCGTTCTCTTCAGCGGTTTCGATGATCTTGTTGGCGGAAAGGACAACGAAGGGGTCGGGAGCGACTTCCATGCTCTCCAGGTCGATAGCGTAGACCGGGCGCTCATGCTTCTTGAGAGGGCCCCGATCCTTGCCGGGCGCATTCTTGGGAGCCAGCAGCAGCCGGGAACCACCAGGGTCGAAGGCCAGGCTCTCGAACTCCTGGAACGGAAGGTCTGAGGCGGGCTGCAGCTTGTCACCCAAGGGTGCCCCCTCGGGGTCGAGGGTCAGGATCTCTCCATCGCTGCGCAGTACAAACAGGCGGCCTCGCGCCCATGCGATTGCCTCATAGTCGCCCTTGGGTCCGAACTTCCGTCGGACGATCTCGAGGGGGCTCCCAGGCGCCGCGGCGAGGTCTAGAAGGAAGAGCTCGCCGAGCTCGTCCTGGATGCACGCGACGCGCGTGCCCTCGAGAACCACCAGGCCCGAGATTTCACGTAGCGCTTGGGGGAGCTCGAGCTCCAGGATCGGCTGGCTGAACCGATAGGCGCTCAGCGCCCCTTGGGACACGTCCTCCGGCTCAGGCGCGGGGCCGGGCGCTTGCTCGAACTCCTGTAGCTTCTTGATCAGGTCCTTCGTGAGGTCGACGGCTGCGAACGTCGTGACGTGGGATCCGTCCGCCGTGCCGTCGCGGGCGCCATAGTCCACGTACGGCACGCCCACCTCGGCGGCGATAGACGCCAGCCACTCCGGCGACACCGCGGCGTCCTCCGCGGCGCGAACCTCCGGGGAGAGCGGGAAGCGCACGACGACCGTGGGGAACTTCGCGGCGACGGCCCGCAGTCCCGCAAGGATCTCGTCCCGAAAGCCGTCCTTGCCGTTCTGGAAGTGATCAGCGCCGAGCCGGGCACGGTAGCCCGGCGCATCGATCGCTGGGTCGTTGATGCTCAGCCAGGATTTGCCCCAGCGGCTCGGCTTCAGCGTGTAAACGTGGTCGAACCGAAAGCGCTGGACCTCCGCAGTCAGCCATGCCTCGAGTCGGGCGGTGGGGTGGTGGTGGAGGTCGTACTCGCGCAGGAACTGGTCCTGCAGGCGGCTCAGGAAGATCGTGACGAGGTTCTCGGGGAAGCCCGCCCCGACGAGGTGCGCCGTCTCCTCCCGTTTCCATCTCCGAACGCTGGCGGGCGTGGCCCCCGTCGCATCGAAGGCCGGGGCCTTCTCGCGCGCGACCTCGGCGAACAGTCGATTGACCGCCGGCCCCATCGAGTGCGGACTGAGCCCGACAATTAGACGTTCGGGGTTCAGCTTCACGGCCTCCGAGAGCAGCACGCGCAGGTCGCCGCCGCTGCCCCAGAAAACGGCCGAAGGTCCGAACTCGGAGGCGTCAAGCGTGGCGCGATCCACGGCCATCCAAGTCCGAGAGTCGCCGATGGCGATGGTTCTCGCGCCGTCGAGGTGGCCCTCGATCGTCAGCGGAATGACGCTATCGCTGACCCAGTGGGTGATGCCGCGCCCCTGGGCAGGACGCTCGTTGCGGTCGGGGAACGACGGAACCACGTGGCCCCAGGCCATGTGCGCGCCGAGGAAGGTGAGGAAGGCGAGGACCGTAAGGCCGCCGGTGAGCGGCCAACCGATCCATGGTTTGCGAAGGAATCTACCGCGCATCAGAATTGGAAGTAGATGAATTGGTAGGCCTCGCCGCGGCGGAACACCGAGATCGCGAAGAGCATCAGGCCGGCGGCGATCGCGCGCAGCAGCTCGCTGCGCGGAACGGAAAACCGCTCATGGGTCCACTGCGCCAGGTGGATCACGGCAATCGGGATCAAGAGCACGGAGTAGCGCCAGCTCGGCGACTTGCTCCCAAGGTCCTCGGCGTGTCCGGCGAGGGCCGTGAAGGGGTCGACCAGCATGGCGCGAACGATCACGCGCGCCGTCTCAAGATCCTGCGCGCGGAAGAACACCCAGGCCACATGCACGAACGCGAAGACCGCCACTCCCGCGAGGACGCGCCCAAACCAGGGTAGCGGGCCGCGCATCCGGGAAGACATGACGCGAACAACGGCCAGTGCCCCGCCGTGCAGGCCGCCCCAGATCACAAAGCTCCAGGAAGCGCCATGCCACAGCCCGCCGAGCAGCATCACGATCATCAGGTTCACGTAGGTGCGAACGCGGCCGCGTCGATTCCCACCCAGCGGAACATAGAGGTAGTCGCGCAGCCAGGTGGAGAGCGAGATGTGCCAGCGCCCCCAGAAGTCCGAGAGGCTTGTCGCGATGTAGGGTGCCCGGAAGTTCTCCGGAAACCGGAGTCCCAAGAGGCACGCGACGCCGATCGCAATGCCCGTGTAGCCGGCGAAGTCCGCAAAGATCTGGCCCCCGAAGAGGATCGCGGAGTACCAGGCGCCGATGGGGGAAAGGGCCGTCGACGTCTGGTCGAATCCCCGCTGAACGGCGGGCGCCAGGCCATCCGCCACGACGAGCTTCAGGAACAGTCCCTCGATGCAGCGGTAGGCGCCGTAGCGCATCCGAAGGCTCGAGAGCGGCGCGCGGTTCTCCAGCTGGGGAAGGAACGTGCGCGCTCGAACAATCGGTCCTGCGACGAGCTGCGGAAAGAAGGCGACGTAGAGCAGGAAGTCACGGAAGGACTTCGCCGGCTCAACGCGCCGCCGGTACAGGTCGATCGAGTAGCTCAGCGTCTGGAAGGTGAAGAATGAAATCCCTACCGGGACCACCCAGGCTTCGAGGACGTCGTAGTCGGTAGAGAAGCCACCGATGGCGCCTGCCGTGCGCGCCAGGAACGGCGTGTACTTGAAGAAGCCGAGAATCGCCAGGTTGAGTGCGATACTGAGCGTGACGAGGCCCTTACGCTGGCGCTCATCCGTACTCGCCGCGAGTGCTCCACCGATCGTGTAGTCAATCGCCGCCGAGGCGATGATCAACAGAACGTAGGCAGGGTTCCACCAGGCATAGAAGACGAGGCTCAGGATCACCAAGGCGGTGCGCGCCATCCCAAACGGGAGACCGCGCCATGCGATCCACGCCAGGGGCAGGAACAGCCAGAAGATGATGGAGTCGAACGTCATCGGGGCTCGTCGCCGATCGGATCAGTTGCCCGGCGTCGTGGCGGAGCTTGACCCGGCTGGGCCGTCCGCGCGCCGCGCGTCAGCGATGGCGCTCTCGTAGTCCGCGCGCGCCTGGGTCATGCGAAGACGGCCGTCGGACAGCCGGCGATGGCCGATCTCGACCTCGCGCTCGTAGAAGCGGACGGAGTCGCGCATGTCTTCGACCGGCACGGACTGCTGGGGAGTGAGGTCCAGGTCGGACACCGCGTTGGCCCGGGCGAGTTCGACCCGGGCGTCGGTCAGCCGCGACTCCTCAAGAGCCAGGCGCTCGCGCAGGGCCGCCAGCTCGTGCTCGCGCCGTGACAGCGAGAGCCCGAGGCGTGCGATTTTCCCGACGCCGAGAAGGTCCGCGTACTCGGCTTCCAGCTGGTTGAGCACCGGGCTTGCGCCCCCTCGACGGGCGGTCGCAAGGGCAACTCGAGAGGTCCAGATGCGGCCTGTGACCACGTCGAGCTCCTGGATCGAGAGCCCCACGGCATCGCCGGCGACACGCGTTTGCTCGCGGGCGATCCGGTAGGAGTCGCGGGCGACGGTGCTCGCCTCAAGCGCCGTCTTCACCTGCTTCATGCGGTCCTTGGGGACCTCGCGAAGCAGCTGGGTGTCGATCCGTGACGGGACCTCGTACTGCGAGCCGCAGGCCCCGAGCGCGAGGAGCACGGCAGAGGTGAGAAGGAACTTCTTCATGTCGCGAAGCCTAATTGTTTGGGCGCGCTGGTGGTTTCATCTCGTGAAGAATGCGGGCTAACCGGTCGCGCGGGGAAAGGCCGCCATGGCGGCAGCGCCCAGGCCGAGCAGGGCGCTCCACGCGGGCAGTCCGTACCACGCGAAGCTCGCAGGCGACCCCGTGAGGCGGAGGGCGACGATCGATCCTGCGGCCAGGGAAGCGGCCCCGAAAAACCAGCCTACGCGGGATGGAGACTGCCATGCGAGCCACCAGGTGGCCGGCACCCACAGGAGACCGTGGGGCCAGGTGGGGCTCACCGCGGCCCAGGGGATGGCGGCGAGGAACACAAATGCCGCGAGAGCACGCGGCCGGTCCGGGGTCGAGCGTGACTCTGAACCTTGCCCGCGGAGAAGACGGAATGCCATCCAAAGGAGCAGGGCACCGATCAGCCAGCCGATGCCCCTTCGGACCCACGGGCCCTCCACCGAGGTGACGCGCCCGAGGATCACGGGAACGTCCTGACTGCCGCGCCCGCCCGTCTCAGTCATGACCCAAGCGTT
>JBLIHL010000494.1:0-4863 GCA_047635895.1 Paracoccaceae bacterium
GGACGATGGGCCTCGGCACCGCCTTCGCCAGGCTCGCAAGGGCACATGCACTCGTACGCACCCTCGCGGCGAGGAAAGAGCACAAGGGCGGAGCCTCTTCCGTCCTGAATACGCACCTCCGCCACGCCGAGGAGCGCTGGACCGTGTGCCTCTCGATGACCCTGCTCGACCGACTGGGCGGCCACCAGCCCAACGAGCAGCCCCTCTTCGAATTCGCGGTCCTGAGTGAGCTCTCATGCATCTTCACCGATCTCACCGCAGCGGTCGGTCAGATCCGTGGGCCACTCCCACGCCTCGCCTGTAGAGCCGCGCTACGAGCTGCGTCTCCCGTCCGACAGGGCCCACCTCCACACCTCGCAGAAACGGTCGCAGCGTCACTCGCTGCCACCCCCGAGATGCTGCACCGTTTGACCGCTGAGTCCTTCAGGGGACGGGTCGAGAACGGCGGCACAGCCCCCATTCTCGAAGCCTCACGACTCGCCGCCTCCAGCCGGGTTCCCATCGCCTCCATCCAGCGCGCCCAAACCCTTGGACAGCTGCCTGACGACGAGTTCAGCAGCGTCCTTGACCTCGCCGTCACAAGGCGCATCGCCTCCGCCGCAGACGTCGCCAGGATCCGGTCCTGCATGGCGGTGGCGTCGGCATTCCTCTCCACCGGTGCAGAGGAATCCATCGATCAAGCCGAGCGTCTCTCTGCCTGATCCCTCCGCTTAGAGCCTCATATCCCCCATTCGGCCCTCAAGCCGTTCACCGCCCTCGGTCGATCACCCACCAGTTGCGACTTTCGCACCCCCCCCATGCCTCGTCCCTACAAACGCCGCAAAAAGCTCATCAAGCCCAGGCTGCAGCTCCGCATGAGCGGAGTGTTCGTCGGCCTGGTCGTCCTGATGCTCATGCTTCAATTCGTATTGTTGACAGCCTCACTCCAACACGCGGCCAACACGCTACCTAACGACAGCGCACTGCTCCTCGGACAGTCCAATGAACTGGCCCTACGCCTCATCGGCATCTCGGCGGCGGTTTTCCTGCCACTGACCCTGCTCGTCGGCGTGCTGTCGACGTTCCGTATCGCCGGTCCGCTCTACCGCTTCGAGAAGTTCCTGCTGGCCGTCCAGAACGGTGAGAAACCCGGCGACTTCACGCTGCGAGGCGGTGATGAGCTCAAGGACTTGGCCGCGCTCATCAACACGAGCACGGCCCCGCTTCGCAAGGACGAATTGTCCAACGAATCCAACGAGTCCGACGCCGAGGATCTCGCCGCTTAGGCACCCTCTATGTCGCTGTCGACCAAGATAGCCGCGATTCTGACGGCGCTGATTCTCTCGCTGTCCATCGTCGGTGGCTTCGCCCAGAACCGAGCGTTCAGCTCGCTCTTCGCAGATATCGAAACGGCAGAAGCCGGGAAGGACATCCTTCGCGTCGAGCACGCGATCCATTCGGAGATCGACGAGGTGGAACGCATCGCTGAGTTCTACGCGGTATCGATCCCCGCCGCCGAATTCCTGCACGACCCGCGCAGCCGACCGCGATTCGCTAGAGAGTCACTCACGCCCCTGAACCTCCAGGGACTGGCCATCGATCTGCTCTTCTTCTGCGACCTCGACGGCAAGGTCGTCGGAAGCCAGATCATCAAGCCTGTCAGCGGCGAGGAGATCCAGCTCCCGGAGTTCCCACGGTCGGCGCTGAGTCTGTCGCACGCGCTACTCAGGTACTTCTCCGCCGGTTCGCCGGACGTGAACGGTATCGCTCGTTCGGGGATCCTCCCGACCGGGAACGGCCCGCTCCTGGCGTCGTCCCAAATAGTAGTTGGCGACGGTTTCAAGAAGCGCGGCTACGTGATCGTCGGACGATTCCTGCGCGACGGCCTCTCCAGCCGCGTCGAAGATCGTTCTGAGGTCGAGTTTGCCGCCTGGCAGCTCAACAATAAGGCGGGCCTCCCCGAGGACGCTGCCGCCATCTCCGACGAGGTCACCTCCTCATCTGCTCCCATCCTCGTCCCTAGCGGCGACGGGAAGAGCTTCGACATCTACGCCTCGATCGACGGCCTCCGGGGCAACCCCGAGCTGCTGATCCGCGCGCGCGTAGATCGCGACATCACCGCGGCAGGGAAGACCGCCCTGCTTTCAGGTGCTATCACCGACGCCACGCTCGGCCTCGTGATTCTTCTGGCGCTACTGTTCATCATCAACGGCGTCGTGCTCAAGCCCGTCAAGGCACTGACGAGCCATGCCGTACGCACTGGCCTCGACGAGAACTTCCGCGCCAAATTTGGCATGGAGCGACAGGACGAGATCGGCCTGCTCGCCTCGGAGTTCGACCGCATGATGGCCAAGCTTGAGCAAGCGCGCTCCGCTCTGGTAGAGACCGCCCGTACGGCGGGTATGAGCGAAATTGCGACCGGCATCCTTCACAATGTAGGCAACGTTCTCAACAGCGTGAACATCTCCGCCTCGCTGGTCTCCCAACGCGTCGACGGACTCTGCATTGATGACCTCGAGCGTCTCTCCGAAGTCCTGACTGAGAACAAAGAAGACCTCCCCCGCTTCCTGGCAGAAGACCCGCGTGGACAGCACATCCAGCCTTTCCTCTCGGCCCTCGTCATGCAGCTCGGCGAAGAACAGAAGGCCATCCGCACTGAGGTCATCTCACTATCCGATGGTATCGATCACATCTGCGAACTCATCAAGAGTCAGCAGAGCCTGGCAAGGGGAACCAAGCTCGTCGAGCCGACCGACCTTTCCGAGCGCGTCGACGAAGCACTCCGCATCACACAGCGCGTCCAGGGTGTTGACCCAGAGCTCGTTGTCGTGCGCCGCTACGATGACCTTCAGGACATCAATCTTGATAAGCACAAGCTCCTCGAGATCCTCGTCAACCTGGTGCAAAACGCCCGACAAGCGATGTACTCCGTCACCGGCCCCAGAGAACTCATACTCGAGATCCGCGTGAATGGTGAGGAGCAGGTTCTCATCGCGGTTCAAGATTCAGGTGTTGGTATCGCCAAGGGCGACCTGACACGCGTCTTCAACATGGGCTTCACCACCCGCGAAGAGGGCCATGGTTTTGGCCTTCACTCTTCCGTCAATGCCGCCTCAGAAATGGGCGGCCGACTTTACGCGACGAGCGAAGGGACTGGCCGCGGTGCCCGCTTCGTACTGGAACTTCCCATGAATCCACCGGGTGCGAGTAGTGAAGAACGTGAGATTGCGGAGCGTAGCGCCGCAGCCAATGGCCTTGAGAAGGGAGGTGTACTGTGACCAAGAACAAGCGCATCCTACTGGTTGACGACACCAAGTCCATCCACGATGACTTCCGGAAGATCCTCACGCCGGCTATCTCCGAGCCGACGGATCTCCAGAATGCACGTACGGCTTTCTTTGGAGCCAAGGAAGCGGCCGAGTGCGAAGACGAAGCGAAGGATGCCGCGCCAGCTTCCGCGCCCACGAGCTACGTCCTCGACAGTGCCTTCCAAGGAATGCACGCCCTCGACATGGTCAAGGCAGCGATCGCCGAAGGCAACCCCTACTGCGTCGCGTTCGTCGATGTGCGAATGCCACCCGGCTGGGACGGCATCCAGACGATTAAAGAGTTCTGGAAGATCGACCCCGACCTTCATTGCGTGATCTGTACCGCCTACTCCGACTATTCGTGGGGTGAGACGGTGGCTGAGCTCGGGCATACCGACAAGCTGCTCATTCTCAAGAAGCCGTTCGATCCGGCGGAGATCCGGCAGACTGCTAGCGCCTTCGCGGCCAAATGGAACGCCGCAGCCAGCGAGCGCAGCGCCATGGAAGCTGTTCGCCTGAAGGAGATCGAAGCCCGTGCCTATGCGTCCTCCCTCGAAACGCTGAACAAGGCCCTCTCGACCTCCAAGGCAAGCGCCGACCGTATGTCGACCATGAAGTCGGAGTTCATGTTCCGGCTCACAAGCGAGATCAGCACGCACCTCAACGCGATCCTCGATCGCCTGATCGAAGACGGTCGGACCGAAGGTCTCGACGAGGCACTCGATAGAAGCCAGCGGCTTCTTGAGACCGTCGACAAGGTGATCGACTTCACCCACGTCGAGGCAGGCACGCTGGACATTCAGTCAGAGCTGTGCGAGGTTCGCGAGATCATCGACGACGTCGAACAGACCTTCCGAGCGCGGGCGGAAGCCAAAGGCCTCGTCCTTGAGGTCCGCATGAGCGACAGCGTGCCCACGTCGGTGAAGACCGATCCCGCCCGCCTGTCCCAGGTTCTGTGCCAGCTCATCGACAACGCCATTCGCTACACGGACAACGGACGAGTCCACCTCTCCGTGGGGACCGAGGCAACGCAGAGCTGGGATCGGGTGCGGCTGCGTTTCGACGTCACTGACACGGGTCGCGGCATCGGTCAGGATCGGGTCGGGCACGTCTTTGAACCGTTCTCATCACGTGTCAACGGCGAACTTGCAGAAGGAAGCGGCCTCGGGCTCACCGTGGCGAAGCAGGTCGCGCGCCTCTTGGGCGGAGACGTTCACTTCGACTCTCTACCGGGAGAGGGATGCACGTTCACCCTGCGGTTGGAGGTCAAGCGCGAAGAGCGCTGCTCCGACGAGCCTCGACCGAATCGCCAGCCGTCAGCCTTCGAAAACTGGCCTGGCGGCCAGCGTGGCGCGGGCTAAGCCCACATGCTCCACGAGCTGAACGCAGCCGTACGTCGAAACCACGTTGTCTAGCCTCGGCGTTGGAGACGTTCGTCGATCCGACCTTGCTAGGAGCGTGTCGCGCATAGATGGATTCGGGTAGTGGGTCCCCAGGTTCCGGAGGCAAGGCGCTCCCTCACCCCTAGTGGCAGTAGTCCCAGGGGTGCTGGGGCTACGCAGCCTCCGGAAGCTGG
>JBLIHL010000495.1:0-4853 GCA_047635895.1 Paracoccaceae bacterium
CTCAGGATCAGGCTGCACCTCCGCGAGGTCCACCGTCTCCAGGCCTGACTGCTCCGCCAGGGCCAGAGCAATGTCAGCAGCCGTACAGGCACCGGTCTCGACGAGGGCCTGGCCAATCAGACCGCCATGGGTACGCTGCTCCGCCAGCGCCGCCTGAACCTGGCTTTCACGGATCACGCCCCGCGCCTTGAGAATTTGGCCGAGCAGTGGGCGCGCTCCGGCGCCTGCGGGGCCAGGGGGCTTAGTCGGGGTGGGGCTCAAAGACGTCCCTCCAAATCACGGGGCTCCTGGGCGTAGGCGAGCGCTGTTTCCGCGCTGATGTCGCCGTCCCGGACCAGCTCCAGAAGGTAATCGTCGAGCGTCACCATCCCCATTCGTTTGGACGTTTGGATCGTCGACTGGATCTTGTTCGTCTCGTTCTTACGGATGAGGTTGCCGATTGCGGGGTTGTTGATCATCACCTCGAATCCTGCGACTCGGCCGCCACCTTCGCGCGGCATCAGCACCTGGCTGACCACCGCGACAAGGGCCACCGAAAGCTGCGCGCGCACCTGCTCCTGCTGGTTCGCGGGGTAGGCGTCGATGATCCGGTTGATCGTGCGCGCGCTACCCGTCGTGTGCAGCGTTCCGAACACGAGGTGCCCCGTCTCGGCAGCCGTCAGCGCTGAGGAGATGGTGTCGAGGTCACGCATCTCGCCGAGCAGAATCACGTCCGGATCCTGACGCAGCGCGCGCCGCATCGCCTCGGGGAAGGTCGGCACGTCGGAGCCGATCTCGCGCTGGGTGACCAGGCCCTGGCCGTGGCGGTGGTAGAACTCGATCGGGTCCTCGATCGTGATAATGTGCTTGTCGTAGCTCTGGTTGATCCAATCGATCATCGTCGCGAGCGTCGTCGACTTACCCGAGCCCGTCGGCCCCGTCACGAGGATCAGCCCGCGGGGGCGCTTCAGCAGCTCCTCGACAGCCTCGGGCAGTCCGATCTGATCGAACGTCAAGAGTTCGCTTGGGATCAGTCGCAGGATCGCCGTGTAGCGTCCCCGCTGCTTCAGGCAGCTCACGCGGAAGCGGTTCCCGGACTCATGGGCCAGGCCAATGTCCGTCGTGCCGACCTTCTGGAGTTCCTCCCAGTGCACATCGTCGCAGAGCTCGCGGCACCACGCTTCCGCAGAGGCATCGTCCACCACGTCCGTACTAAGGGACACAAGGCGTCCATCGACACGGCCCACCGGCGGGCGCCCTGGGTTGAGGTGAAGGTCGGAGGCGCCGGCGTCGATCGCCTGCCCCATCAGTTCCTTGGCGTTTATGGGCATCAGGCAGACAGCGATTCTTCTTCGGCGGAGGTGAGTTTAGAGCCCGCAACGCGCAGGATCTCGGTGACGCTCGTGAGCCCTTCAGTGACCTTGGCGGCGCCGTCGGCGAGCAGGCCGCGCAGCGCACCCGAAGACTCCGCGGTTTCCCGCACGTCATCGAGCGTGGCACCGCGGAATGTGCGTTCGCGGATCGTCGCGTCCATGGTGAACAGCTCGTAGAGCGCCACGCGGCCCTTGTAGCCGGAGCCCTCGCAGGCTCGGCACCCCTTCGGACGCTTGAAGCGCAGATCAGGATCATTGGCGGCGACCTGGGTCAGGCCTAGCGCTCGTAGCTCGAGCTCAGACGGCACGTACTCCTGGGCGCACGACGAGCAGAGGCGCCGGACGAGACGCTGGCCGATGATGCCCTGGACCGAGGCGGCGACCAGGAAGGGCTTGACGCCCAGGTCGATCAGGCGCGTCAGGGCACTCGGCGCATCATTCGTGTGCAGCGTCGAGAAGACGAGGTGTCCGGTCAATGCCGCCTGGATCGCGATCTCGGCGGTCTCGAGGTCTCGAATCTCACCCACCAGGATCACGTTCGGTGCGCAGCGCAGCATCGCCTTGAGGATCCTCGCAAAGGACAGGTGAATCCGGTTCTCGACCTGCACCTGGTTGATCCCAGGGATGTGATACTCGACCGGATCCTCGGCCGTGATGATCTTGACGTCGGGACGGTTCAGCTCCTGGAGCGCCGCATAGAGCGTCGTCGTCTTGCCGGAACCCGTGGGGCCCGTGACGAGCACGATGCCGTTCGGTCGATCGATCATCTTGCGGAACCAGCGCTGATCGTCCGAACTGAATCCAAGCTGGGCCAGGCCAAGCAGGCTCTGTCCGCGGTCCAGCAGGCGCATCACCATCGTCTCGCCGTGGTTGGACGGCAGGATCGAGGCGCGCACGTCCACATCGCGGCCTTCAATCTTGAGACCGATGCGTCCGTCCTGGGGCTTGCGCTTCTCGGCAATGTCCATGCGCGCCATGATCTTCAGGCGACTCATGAGCGGCGCGCCGAGGTGCGGCGGATGCTCGGCTACGTCGCGCAACATGCCGTCCACGCGGAATCGAATGCGCATGCGGCCATGCCCAGGCTCAACGTGAATATCCGATGCCCGCGCGTCTAGCGCCTGCTTGAAGATGCTTGAGACAAGCCGAACGATCGGTGCGTCGTCGTCCTCGCCGTCTCCACCGATGACGGCCCCCATGGATGCCGCGACGGCCTCCTCGGCCCCCGCACCATAAGCTGCCGCGAGAGCTCGCTTGAGCGACGAGGGCGCGCTGAGAGCACAGGCGATCTCCATGTCCCCCAGCAGGAACTGCAGCTGATCCACAACAATGCGCTTGAGCGGATCATCGATGGCGACAATCAGCTTGTCCCCCTTCTGCATCACCGGCAGCACGCCCTGCTCCTGGGCGAATTCCGCGGGGACAAGCTCCAGGACCGCGTCTGCGACCTTGCCCTTGGACAGATCCACGAACGGGAGCCCGCTTGCCTTGGCAAGGGCACGGTAAACCGTGGCC
This sequence comes from Paracoccaceae bacterium, assembly GCA_047635895.1. Classification (GTDB taxonomy): domain Bacteria; phylum Planctomycetota; class UBA1135; order UBA1135; genus Saltatorellus. Next base: position 2,868 of record JBLIHL010000495.1, read on the forward strand.
TCGTCCGAGAATCCAAGCCCGAGAACCGCCTCCTCCAGGGAGATCCCGCCCCCGCGCTGCTGGGCCATCGCTTCACGAAGCTGAGCTTCGTCTATCGCGCCGGTGGAAACGAGAATGTCGCCGAGGTCTTGGCTCAAGGTTCAGGAGAGGCGCCCGACGGGGGCACCTTGCGCTGGGTGTTCGGGGGGAGGGTAAGGAACGCCGGTGGGTACCGTGCCCCACCAACATAGCGAGGGGGCCGCAGAAGTTACTCTGCGGCCCCCATAAAGGTACCGATCAGGGCGCTTTAGGCGCTCACTGGCTCAAAACCCGAAGGCCTTGTGGGGCCCCTGGGAAGAGGCTCTCCCAGTCGATCTACTTTCCTGAGTCGTCCGTCTTCTTGACGGGAGCCTTCTGCGCGCCGCCGGGGCGACGCACCGGCGTGCCGCTCTGGCCAGCCAGCTTCCGGCAGACGCCGGAGAAGCGGAAGAACTCTTCGGGCTTCGACGGGTGACCCGTCGTGATGTTGACGCGACCCCGGAAGGACCCATCCGCATCGTCCGGGAGGCCGCTCAGTCGCAGCTCGACGTCCACGGCGTTGCTGCCGCTGACGGGCTTGATGGTCGCCGCGAAGCGATCGGCCCAGGCCAGCTCCGTGGCGCCTTCACCGACGACCACAACGCTGACGTTCGAAAGGTCGAACTCCGGCTCGTGGCAGGTCAGGCGAACGTTGCGGACCACCGTTTGACCCGGGCGCACGAGGCCCAGCGAAACGTACGGCGGCTGAAGCGAAAGCGCGCCGAGGACGCGGTAGTTGATGTTCGTGCTGGCCGTGTAGACGGTCACGGAGCCCGGCTTCTTAACGGCCTTTGCCTTGGACTCCGGAAGCGGAACGTCACTATTGAGGCGCAGCATGTAGCCCTTCGGCTCAGCGGTCGACTCGGCGGACACGGTGAACGTGGCGCGCCAATGGTTCGACTTGCCCTCCTCGTTCGGGTTCATCGCCTCGACCAACAGCGAGAGGCCCTGCGGCATCGGAATCGGGCGCGAGTCGTCCTGGGTGAGCATGATCGCCTCGCCCGATGACGTCCGGAAGTCCACCGAAGCCGTCTTCTTCACGCCCTCGCGGATCTCTCCAAGCTGGAGGAACTTCGGCGAAGCGTTGATGAACGGCTCGACGTTGGCCATCAGCTGAAGCTGGTTCTGGCCGGCCGTACCGTCGTTTGAGTAGACGTTGATCCGAACGTTGGTGCGGTTCGATTTGCTCGTCGTATCGAGGGTGGCCTCGATCTCGACGTCGGCGCCAGGCAGGATCTCGTCACCGAACCTATAGAGCGTCGAGACGTCTTCGCCCGGCTGCTTGACCTTGACCTCGCCCAGGGTGCAGCCACAGGTGGGGCTGGCCTGGCTGATGATGAGGGACTCGGTGCCCGCGCTCTTCATCTCGAAGACGTGGGTGAGCTGGTCGCCTTGGCGAGCCTGACCGAAGTCGTGCTTGTCCGTGCCAAACTCGATCTCGAGCTTCGCGTTCGGGTTGCGCGGCGGGCGAGGAGCCGCACTGCGCGCAGCTCCCTTGCCATCAAGAGCACCAGCGGCCTTTTGCTTGGCCGCATACTCTTTCTGCTGACGGGCCTGTTCGGGCGTCAGGGCCTTCGCACCGATCTGGGGCTGCTTGACGAGGGGACCCTTCCCCTGCGTTCCGCCGCCCTTGATCACATCCGCAGCCTCAGGACCGGTCGTCACCTTGCGGCCGATCTGCTTGGCCGGGACGGAAGATGGCTTCGGCGGAGCGGTCTTGCCCGAGCGCCGACTGCGGCCAACTTTTCCGCCTTCCTGGACGGCCGAGGTCATCTCGGATGCGGCGGCGGGGCTGCCGGTGACGCTGGCAAAGGCGCTAACGGCGAAGCCGCTGGCCGCGAGGAGCGCGATCGGAAGACCGATCGAGAACTGTCGGCGAGGAGAGCTGTGAATCATGGTACGGGACGTGGTGGTGGTGAACTCGAGCCG
>JBLIHL010000496.1:0-4849 GCA_047635895.1 Paracoccaceae bacterium
GCTACGCGGGTGCGCGATTCGGGGGGCTTTCATTCCCGCAGCTTTGGTTGCGGAACAGTACTGCGGGAACTACACCGACCTGTGCCTGCCCGGGCACCGCGATTCCAAGAAACGGTGCTGCCCTTCGCCCCTCCCGCGACGAGTCGCGTGATCGTCGTGGCGGACGTGGCCCAGACACCGCCCGCCTGGGCTCCCCCGAGGCTACCCGACGCCAGGTTGTCCGCGATCACGCACCGGTCGATCGTCACCGCCGCGCTGGAGTGCACCGCGATGCCCCCGCCGTGGCTCAAGCTGCTGGTGTTGTTCTCGATCCGGCAGCGGACAAGCGTGGCATCACCATGCACGCCTCCACCAAGGCGCCCCACGTTGTTTCGAATGATGCAATCCTCCAGGAGAGGCGTGCCGTTGGTCACCACGCCGCCCGGCCCGAAGCCTCCGGAGCCGCCCGTAGTCGTGAGCGAACGCAGCACCGTGCCGGCTCCCTCACCACTGATCATGCGCAGTGCAACGCCCGCGTAGTTGGCATCGATGATCGTCGCCGTGGGCCCGTCCGTGCAGATGAGCTCAATGGCCTTGCCGCGCAAATCAAGCCGCTCGACGTAGGTCCCGGCTGCAATCAGAACACGGTCCCCACCGACGGCGACGTCGATGGCCGCCTGAATGCTGGACCCACTTCCAACGTGGATGTCAGACGCGAGGGTGAGGCTCGCCGTGCAGGCGCCGAACGCCAGCAGGATGATCTTTCCCATGTGAGTGTCCCGTGAAGGTCAGCGACGTCCGCCGAATGCGCCGTCTACCTGCACTGAACGTAGCCACCCACAGACACACAGCCCGTTACCACTGGGTCATCTGCCCGTTACAGCTCTCTCATACGAGCCGCTCGCCCCGCTACAAGTATCGCGGCCCCGGGAGATTCTCAGTCACAGGCGCCAGAGCTGTGCGTTCAGCCCCATGCTTCGAGCCCGGTGAAGCGCGCGGGGAGACGTCATCCGGCGTCGTCGGCCATGTTGGCCACACGCTTCATCGGGCGAGGAGTACTTAGCGCCGGAAGCCCGCAAGCAGGCCCACGCTACCGGAGGCTGCCGAGGGCAGACTGCCCGCAACAAACGTCTTCAGACTGTCGAACTGCTCTCCGATGTTCGCGGTGAGGCTGTCCCAGTAGCCCTGGGCTTTCTCCCAGTTGATACTGTCGACGAGCCCGGCCTTCTGTAGTCCGAAGACACCCAGCGCGACCACCCCGATCACCAACATCGTGCCCTTCAGGAACGTCCGCAGCGCATAGCCGATGCAGAACGCGACGAAGAAGCTGAGGCCGCCCTTGGCGAGGAGCGGCGCCCACAGCGTCTTGGCGGCGGAGTCTTCCGTCGCGCTAGTGGGAGCCCCCTCACCGATCGAAGTCCCGGGTCCGAATGAATTCGGACTTATCAAAGTCTTCTGAGACATGGTCGAGTTGCCCCCGCCAGCTGACCGTGCGGCAGCGTCGCCGGAATCAGCACCACCCATGGCGAGCCCGGTGCAGCCGAGCACCAGGGAGAGAACTGCAATCGCTTTCTTCCAGAGGGCGATTGAAGCAATGCCGCCGTCCGCGGCTTCCGTGCTGTCTATCGCTAGTTCTTCGTTCGTCATGGTCAGATTCGTCCGTGTTGCGGCGCCAGAGGGCCCCTATGGTCGCAAGTGCTCTCCTGGCCCGCAAGAAGAGTCGCACGCTCTACGAGCGGTCGTCATAGACTGGGCATTGAGCCTGCCCCCACGGTCGCTGATCTAACATCATGCCCCCTCACCCAGTCAGAATCCTTGTCGTAGAAGACAATGCTACGCTCCGTGCTGACGTGCTGGACGCCCTGACCTGCGCCGGATTCGACGCCCAGGTGGCCACCACGCTCAGCATGGCCCGTGTCGCGGTGAAATCTGACTGCGACCTGATCCTCCTCGACCTGATGCTGCCCGACGGCGAGGGGATCGACCTCTGCCGCGAGCTTCGCGCCGCCGGTCGTTCCATCCCGATCATCATGATGACGGGCAAGGACCTGCCAGCGCAGCGCGTCGCGGGACTGGACGCCGGCGCTGACGACTACGTCATCAAGCCGTTCCACCTGCCCGAGCTCATCGCACGCGTCCGCAGCATTCTGCGCCGCACGGGTAAGACCGGCATGGGATGCTTCGTCAAGCACCTCGACCTTTGGGTCGACACGGACCAGGTCGCGGCGGGCCGAGGATCCCTGACGTTCAAGCTCAAGCCACGGGAGTTCGACCTCTTGAGCTTCCTCATTCGTCACCCCGGCCGCGCCTGGAAACGACAGGAGCTGCTCGACCAGGTCTGGGGCCACACGTTTGGCGGAGATCCCCGCACCGTGGACCTGCACGTACGGCGGCTTCGAGCGAAGATCGAACCCGACGAAGACTCGCCGCATTACCTCAAGACCGTCTGGGGCGTCGGCTACCGAATGGCCATGGAAGCGCCGGAGGCCGACGTCTCGGATTCAGAAGCCGAGATCCAGCCGATGCCGCCTCCGAGCCCAGCACCGCCGCGCAGCCTCCCTGGAGAGATGCCCAGCCAGCACGAACTGGGCCAATAGCCGGCTCATCCGCCGGGCCAATCGCCGAGCCAATCGGTTGGGCCAAGAATAGGACTCGTAGGGGGTTTCAAGCAGGATCCGCGGAGGCCTGCTAGGTTCGGGAAGTTGAGCGCGCCGCGTCTACTGATCACCCGCAACCCATTCAAAGCCCGAACATGCTGCAGTCGAACAAGACCGAGGACTACATGACCGTGAACCCGGTGACCCTGTCGCCATCCACCGGGATCTACGAGGCGATCGAAGCGCTGCTCGCCAGAAGCATCTCCGGCGCGACTGTCATCGACGACGAGAACAACGTCGTCGGAGTGATCTCCGAGATGGACTGCCTGCGCGCGATTCTGAGCGGGACGTACCACGGCCAGGTCGGCGGAACAGTGGGCGACTACATGACCTCGGAGGTCGAATCGGTGAGCGAGGAGCGAATGGTCCTCGACGTGGCGCGCCAGCTAGTGGACGGCAACCGCCGCCGACTTCCGATCGTCCGCGACGGCAAGTTCGTCGGGCAGTTTAGCTGTCGAAGCATGCTGCGCGCCGTGGTGGAGATGGCGCGGACCGACAAAAAGTAACGCCTACTTCGGCTCCACGGTCTCGAGGTCCCGCCCCCCGTATCCGAGCGACTCGAGATCCCTCAGCATCGTCTTGCTGATAGGAGCCGAGAGCGCCGAACCGGCCTCTTCCACGAGCCTGGTTCGGATCTCCCCCATGCGCTGGGCCATCCGATCCATGCGCTCGATCTCCGCCTCGCTCAGGTCGTTCTGCTCTTCTGGATCTACGTCCGTATCGAAGAGCTGCGGGAGCGCGCCGCGCCGACGCGTGACGAACTTCCAACGGCCCTCCACGAGCGCAAACTGCGCTCCCTTACCTTCGGGAGGGTAACGCGACGACAGGTAGAGCTCGCGCTCCTCGAGGTCGCGGGCCACCTGTACACCGTCCAGGCCAGCGAACGTCCCGACGAGCGATACGCCGTCCAGCACACGGCTTGCCGGGCGAAGACCAAAGAGCTCCGCGACGGTCGGCAAGGTATCGAGGATCGAAACAACGCTCGGCAGCTCGACCCCCGCGGGCAGCGCACCGGGAGCCGCGAGCATCCAGGGGATGCTGACCATCTCCTCATAGCAGAACGTATTGTGCCCAACGGCGCCGTGCTGGAGGAATCCCTCGCCGTGGTCGGACGTGACCAGTACGCAGACATCGCCCCTGTGATCGCGCAGAAGCGGCTCCACCAGTCGCCTGATACGTGCGTCCGCGTAGGCCACGTGCGCGTCGTATGTTTCCGCAAGACGCAGCGCGTCAGGATGGTCGCGCGGAAGCCGCTTGGCCTGCACCTCCGCCACGTCCGTGATCGAACCCGTCACGGCGCTGCCCTCGGTCTCGCGGTAGAGAGAAGCGTAGGGCTCGGGCGGCGTGTAGGGCATGTGCGGCGGCAGCATGTGCACGTACAGGAACACAGGCGGCCCCCCATCCACGAGCGACTCCTTCAGCACGTTGGCGGCGTCCTCGAAGATCTCCTCATCGCGCCCAAGATCGAAGCGCTTGAAGCTATAGCGATCGAACCCGCGCCCCACGCCCGTGCTGGGCCCGGCCGCGGCGTTCTCGATGAGCCCCACAGTTCGGTACCCGACGTCCTTGAACATCTCCGCCAGGGTGCGCGGGCTCGACTCGCCGAAGAGCTGGCTTTGCATCAGCACGCCATGACGCTCCTGGACGAGTCCGGTGAACAGCGACGCGACCGACGACAGCGTCCAGGACGTCTGCGAAACGGCGCGGCGTGCGCGCAGCCCTTCCGCGCTGAACTCCTCAAGAAACGGGCTCGTCTCGCGTTCGTACCCGTAGGCCGACAGATGGTCGGCGTGCAAGGAGTCCACAACCACCAGGACGAACGACCGGCCGCGAAGAGACCCGGCCAGCGCGTCCCGCGGCGACTCTTCCTGGCCGCAGCTTGGGATGGCGATGAGCAAAATGAGCAGCGCCACCACCACGAATCGAAGGGCATTCACAACGTCTACCCGAAGAGGAAGTCAGCTTCCTTGGACCACACCGCGTGGCGGAACACAGGCACGAGCCGCTCAAGCTCCTGGACCAGCACCGGCGGCACCTCGGGTGTAAGGAGCGCCTCCCGGATGGCCTCGGTCGCGGGCCAGCGCCGCTGCACAGAGAGGAGGTGCTCACCCGGCTCGTAGTACTTGAAGAACTCCTCGAGCTTCTCGGGCCCCATCTCGCCGCAGATCCACTCGCCTTTCCAGTCAGCGAGCTGGAGACGGAAGCCGTCGAGC
>JBLIHL010000497.1:0-4845 GCA_047635895.1 Paracoccaceae bacterium
CCGCCTGCTCCGCAACGCCCTCATCGACCGGCATCGCGCCGAAGCGACACAGGGCCGTGCGATCGAGTCCAAGGCGAAGGAGGCGGAGGACGGCGAAGGTGAGGACGCCGAGCTCCAGGGCGAGGTCTGCCGCTGCGTCGTGGGCCTGCTCCCGACGCTGAAGCCCGAGTACGCGGAGCTCCTCCAGCGCGTTGACCTGGAAGGCGAGGCCGTCAACGGGGCCGCTCAGGCCCTCGGCCTCACCCCTAACAATGCCGGGGTCCGACTCCACCGTGCCCGCAGGGCCCTCCTGAGGGAGGTTCAGCGCTCGTGCCGCACCTGCGCCACCCACGGCTGCCTCGACTGCTCATGCAAACAGCCCGGGAACCACTAAATCTGGGTGTAATGAAGCCGGAAGGGATCCGTCTACCGTGATGAACGGCCGGCAGACCGCCGCACCGTGGACTCGCGACAACCCTCAGCCCGGAACCCCTGACATGTCCGACCATCATCACGGCGACGGCCACTCGGCCAACCCGCCTGCCAATGCCCACCTCGTCCACGATCCCGTCTGTGGCATGGACATCGACCCCAGCACGGCGGCCGAGCAGGTGACTCATGCCGGCGTGAAGCACTCCTTCTGCAGCTCCGGGTGCGCCAGCAAGTTCCGCGACGACCCCCAGCGCTACCTCTCGGAGAGCGGCAACGGCCCTTCGCACCCGGCCGCTTCGGCAGACTCCCGGGCGAACGCCGCGGGCAAGTGGACCTGCCCCATGCACCCCGATGTGATCGAGGACGTTCCCGGCTCGTGCCCGATCTGTGGGATGGCGCTCGAGCCGATGACGCCATCCATCGAGGATGAGGAGAACCCCGAACTCGCCGATATGTCGCGGCGCTTCTGGGTGAGTCTCGCGCTGAGCGCGCCGCTGCTCGTCCTCTCGATGGGAGCCATGCTGCCCGGCCTCGCGGGGCTCCTGCCCAGCGGCGGCACCCGCCACCTGATGGAGCTGGCCTTGGCCACTCCGGTCGTCCTGTGGGGCGCATGGCCCTTCTTCCAGCGTGGCTGGCGGTCGGTCATCACGCGGAACCTGAACATGTTCACGCTGATCGCCCTCGGGGTCAGCGTAGCCTACATCTTCAGTCTCGTGGCCATCCTCGCGCCGGGCCTCTTCCCGCTGGCCTTCCGCGCAGCGGATGGAACGCTCCCCGTGTACTTCGAGGCGGCGGCCGTCATCACCACGCTCGTGCTGCTCGGTCAGGTGCTCGAGCTGCGAGCCCGCAGCCGGACCTCGGGTGCGATCCGCGCCCTTCTCGGTCTGGCCCCCAAGACCGCCCGCAGGCTTGAACGCGGTGGGCGCGAGGTCGACGTTCCGCTGGAGGAGGTACAGCTTGGAGATGAGCTCCGCGTACGACCGGGCGAAAAAGTCCCGGTCGACGGCGTCGTGCTCGACGGTCGCAGCAGCGTGGACGAGTCGATGCTGAGCGGCGAGCCTATCCCGATCGAGAAGACCCAGGGCGACCCTGTCACGGGCGGTACCGTCAATGGAACGGGGTCCTTCGTCATTCGGGCCGAGGCCGTCGGAAGCGACACCGTGCTCGCGCGCATCGTCCAGATGGTCGCCGACGCCCAGCGCAGCCGCGCGCCGATCCAGCAGCTCGCCGACCGCGTCGCCGCCTGGTTCGTCCCTGCCGTCATCGGCGCCTCCATCCTCACGTTCGCCGCATGGGCCTGGTTCGGACCCGAACCGCGCCTCGCATACGCGCTCGTGAATGGAGTCGCTGTCCTCATCATCGCCTGCCCGTGTGCGCTGGGATTGGCCACCCCCATGTCGATCATGGTCGGCACGGGACGCGGCGCAGCCGCCGGGGTGCTGATTCGAGACGCAGAGGCGTTGGAGACGCTGGAACGCGTGGACACGGTCGTCGTGGACAAGACCGGGACCCTGACGGAGGGCAAGCCCGCCCTCGTGAGCGTCGAGCCCGTCGACGCCATGCCTGCCGACGACCTCTTGCGCCTGGCGGCAGCGATCGAGCGAGGCAGCGAGCACCCGCTGGCGGCGGCGATCGTCGCTGGCGCCGAGGACCGGGGACTCGCGATTCCCACGGCGAGCGAGTTTGCCTCCAGAACGGGCCTGGGACTCACCGGCACGGTCGAGGGGCGGCGCGTGGCCATCGGCAACGATGCGCTGATGGCGGAGCTGGGCGTCGACTCTTCCGCCCTTCAAGACCGCGCGAACTCTCTGCGAGAATCGGGACAGACGGTCGTGTTCGTGGCAGTGGACGAGCGCGAGGCCGGCCTTCTCGGCGTGGCCGACCCGATCAAGGAAAGCTCCGCCGATGCGCTGCGGCAGCTCCGGCGCATGGGGATCGAAGTCGTAATGTTGACCGGCGACAGCCGCCGAACCGCGGAGGCCGTTGCCCGCGAACTTGGTATCGATCGGGTCGAGGCGGATGTGCGCCCTGAGGACAAACGAGACGTCGTGGAACGCCTCCAGAAGGAGGGACACATCGTGGCCATGGCGGGAGACGGCGTGAACGACGCCCCCGCTCTCGCACAGGCTCAGGTCGGGATTGCGATGGGCACGGGCACGGACGTGGCGATGGAGAGCGCCGGGGTCACGCTGGTGCAAGGGGATCTGCGCGGCATCGCCCGGGCACATCGACTCTCGCGCGCCACGATGAGGAACATCCGCCAGAACCTCTTCTTCGCCTTCGTCTACAACATCCTGGGCGTCCCCGTGGCCGCCGGTGTGCTCTACCCGTTCTTCGGAATCCTGCTGAGTCCCATGCTGGCGGCAGCCGCGATGACCATCAGCTCGGTCTCTGTGATCTCTAATGCGCTTCGGCTGCGCAGTGCCTCTCTCTGAAAGCTGGGAGTGCCCACCGTCTTCGCGAGCCCTGTGAGTGCCAAGGAGGTCCCCTGCGGCCCCGCGATCATTTGCATCAACACAAGGCAAGGTCGAGTCATGACGAACTGGAACTTACGAGGCCTCGAACGGGCCATCATTGGCTGCTGTGCGATGGCGCTGACGGCCGCTGCCGGTCTCGCACAAGTGAGCCCGGGCACGGTCCTGCATGAGCAGAAGATCAGCGCTACGTCCGGGAACTTCTCCGGACGACTCAGCGACGGCGATGGCGTCTCGGATCTAGTGGCAGGCGCCTCCAAGGACGACGACGGTGGACCCGACCACGAAGCCGTGTGGGTCCTCTTCCTCTCCGACGGAGGCCAACAGTGCGGCGACGCCGTGAACTACTGCGTCAGCACCGTCAACTCCACGGCACTGCCCGCGGCGGGGCCATTCGCGCGTATAGCTCTTCCATGTCGCGCGCGAAGGCCTCCACGTCTCCCAGAGGCGAAGTGCGGACTCTGTCCCGCATGCCTGCGCGCAGCGCCTTGAGGCGCGCCGGCGTGGACGAATCACTCGCGAGCGACCCGCAGAGGTTCGCGTACTCATCGTGGTCGGCGCACACGAAGTCACCGAGGCCGCAGGCCGCCATGATCGAAGCACTCGTTCGACTCGCCCATCGGTCGCCACGAAGTGAGACGACGGGCACACCCTGCCAGAGCGCCTCCGAGGTCGTCGTGCCGCCGCTGTACGGGAACGGATCGAGCGCCACGTCGACCCTGTCGTACGCGCGAAGGAACTCGATGTGCGGGTTGGGTCCGTCAAGCTCGATTCGGTGACGGCTTGCGCCTCGCTGCTCGAAGCGCCGCAGCAGGAACTCCCGATTGGCTGGATGCTCGAATCCTGCGTTCTTGAGAAGCAGTCGTGCGTCCGGAGAGCCCTGGAGCAACTTCGCCCAAGAATCAATCACCGCGTCCGTAAGCTTGTAGAGAGAGGCGAGGCTACCAAACGTGATGTACCCGTTCGCCAGGCAGGGCGGAGGTGCCACATCGGGCGTGGGGTAGTTCACGTCGAACGACAGGTAGGAGCCGGGTACGCGCAGGACGGTTTCGGTATAGAAACGCTCCTCATCGGGTTCGATGACCTGCGCATCACCGATCAAGAAGTCAACCTCTTCGATCCCCGTCGTCGCATACATGTTGAACCACTCGACGACTCGGCGCGCCGGCTTTGAACGCAGGATCGGAAGCCTCGCCGGCGTGCTATGGCCGTTCAGATCAATCAGCAGATCGAGATCGAGTCTGCGGATCGCCTGCGCGGCCTCCGCGTTGTTCATGTCGCGGATAGCGATCATTCGGTCCGCGGCGTTGGGCCGATACCCCGGAGCGAGCTCGCCTCCGAACGAGTCGTTGATCAAGTGAACCTCGAATCGCTCGCGATCGTGTCGGGCGAGCAGCGCCCACACGGGCTTCATCCAATGGTCCCGGTGAAAGAACGACGAGAGGTATCCGATGCGCATCGGCCGCTCGCGTGTGTCTAGCGGAGGCAACGGCTCTTGAGCGATGCCTGGTAGCCGCTGCGCCAGCTGCTTACGGACGTCAAGGACCGAGGCGTGATCGTCGTGCGTACTCCCCGGCACGATCACCGCCAGCGACTCCAGGCTTGCGAAGCTGATCGCTTGGTCGGAGCTTCGTAGCGAGAGTCGCAGATGCTCAACGCCGTCTTGAACGCACCCCAGCTTGAACAGTGCTTTACCAAGGTCGAAGTGCGCCCGATCGTGTCCGGGAAACAGCTCGAGGCACTCCCGCAGCACCACGACAGCCAGGGCCGACTGCGAGCATTCCAGGTGAGCGTGCCCGAGACCGAACAGCAGCTCCGCGTCTCGCTCACCGAGTTCGAGTGCGCGGCCGTAGTGCACGACCGCCTCGGCGGCGCGGCCCAGGTGCATGAGTGCATCGCCGAGCACGCGCGTAGCGCTTCCATCCGAAGGCTCGAGCTCGAGCGACCTCTGGAGGGGGCC
>JBLIHL010000498.1:0-4816 GCA_047635895.1 Paracoccaceae bacterium
CCAGCGCCTCGCTTACGAGCAGGTCAGCTACTCGTACCCAGGGTCGGGGCAGGTGCTGTCTCAGGTTTCTTTTGCGATCAAGGCGGGCGACTACGTGGCGCTCTTTGGGGCGAGCGGCGCGGGGAAATCCACGGTGGCGGCACTCGCTCTACGGCTCATGGATCCCGACGAGGGCCTGGTGACGCTCGACGGAATCGAGCTCAAGGAATTCGATCTGGATCGACTGCGAACGTGCTTCGCACTCTCGATGCAGTCCACGGTCTTGTTCGGTGCGTCGGTCGCTGAGAACCTGCAGCTTGGCGACCCGGAGGCGGAGGAGGCTGCGATGTGGTCCGCTCTCGAGGCGGCGGGGGCGGCGGAGTTGGTCCGCGGCCTGCCTGGCGGCCTGGAGTACCGGCTCGGCTCAGCGGGGTCTGCGCTCTCTGGCGGACAACGAAAACGGATTTGCCTGGCGCGGGCTTTCCTGCGGCAGTCGGCGATCCTGATCGCAGACGAACCGTTCAACGGGCTGGACGTTCACGCGGCGGCTAAGGTCGAGGCGAGCCTCCGTGCCCATGCAGAGCGCGGGGGAATGGTGATCGTTGTGACGCACGACGCGGCGAGCCTTCATTCGTTCGATCGGATTCTCTTCATCGAAGGCGGCCGCCTCATGGGGCAGGGCACCGACCGCGAGCTGCGTAGTGAGCCAGGTGCTTATCAGCGCTTCGTGGAGGCCGCGGAAGGGAGTCGGAGATGATTGGCCTGACACCCTACGCGCGTGACCTGTCGCTTCCGGCGCGACTTGGTGATCCGGGTCTCGTCCTTCCCACGGAGTTGGAGCTGGTCGATCTCGTCAACGAGCACCTGCACGATGTGTCGGCCGAAGGTGCGAGCGGCGGGGTGGGGCTGGCCCAGCGTGCGAAGGTCGTGCACGTGCGCTACAAGCCGGGTGTGGCCGCGGCTGCGACCTACGCAGTGGGCCTGGACGGTGGGGCGGAGCACGCGGTGACCTACAAGGTCCACCTCGGAGACAAGGCGGTGGAGGGCGAGGTCGGCGGCCGTTACGCGGAGCAGCTCGTGGCGGCCTCTGCGCCGCTTCGCCCGTTTGCGGCGCTGCCGGATCACGATGCGAGCCTCTGGGTCTTTCCCGCGGACCCGAAGCTCCGCGGGGCTGTGCGCGCCTACGACATGCGCAGGACGGCGCGCTGGATCGACCGGCTCGGCGTGGTCGAGCCCTGGACCGTGAGGCTTCGGCCGAGCGTCGTCACGCTGCGTCGTTACAAGCACTCGAGGCGCGCCGTATTTCACGTTCTGGCGAAGCTGCGGGGCGACAACGGAGCCCGTGATGTTCGCGAGTTCGGACTGCGGGTGCTGCCGATGGTCGAGGCTGGCCGGTCCGTGGAGAGGCGCCTTGCGCTCGCTTCGCTTGATCTTCCGGTTCCGCGGTGCGTTGGGCACGATCCAGTCGCCGGGTGGATTCTTGAGGAGTGGCTGCCCGGGAAGGCTGCGGAGCGAACCGACCTCTCGGTGGCGCCGCATGCCCTTCGATGCGCGGCGCAGCTCCATCAGGCGCCAGTGGCAAGTCATCTGGCTCCAGGCACTCAGCGTAGGCGGGCTCCCATGGAGCTCCTCCAGGGGATCGCGGGCGTCGAGACTTTGCCGCCTCATCTTGGTCAGCCCTTGGACGTGCCCGCGACGTCCTGGATTCACGGGGACTTGCATCCCGATCAGGTGCTGATCCAGGGCTCAGGGGCGTCTCTCCTCGATATGGATGCTCTGCGCCTCGGTGCTATCGAAGAGGACCTCGCGAGCTGGGCGGCTGACATGCTGGCCTTCGACGATTCAGCCTCGCTGGATGCCGCTGTGGTGCTGGCGAACCTGCAGGACTTGTATCGGACCGTGGGCGGACCTTCGGTGGATAAGGCGCGGCTGCGTGCACTCACCATCATCGAGCTCTTCGAGCGAGCCGCTGCCGCTGTTCGTCGACTGGAAGAAGGCGCCTTCGTCCACGCCAGCCGTCTGGTCGCTGTCGCACGTTCGATCACCGGTCAGGGGAGCTGATGGATTCAAACGGAGAGTGGGGTCGCGCGCTCGCTTTGATTCAGAGCGAGCACAGGAGGGGCGATGTGGAGTCTTGCGTCGTTCGCGTTGAGGCGCGACGCGATGGAAGTCAGGTCTGGGCGCTGGACGGCGACGTCGGGCGGCTCTGGTATATCTATCAGGACGGCGAGCTGCGGCGCGCGCGGCCGAGCGACGATCGAAAGCTCCCCGGAGCTGCCGAGCTGGTTCCGGATGGTCTTCTCGCGTGGCGTCCAGGGCGGCGCGCGGTGACGGCGGACCCGGATGGAGCTTCGATCTGGAAGCTCTTCCGGGCGAAGCGTCTGAAGGACGCGGTCCTTCGCCACGAGTTAGCCCTGGCGGGCTGTTCGGGGACCGCTCACTGGCGGGTGCCGCACATTCTCAGGGTGGACGAGGCCAAGGCCCGGATTCAATTCGAGCGCGTCCATGGGCGCGAGCTCCCGGTCCTTCGGCGAGAGTCCTCGGCGTGGCGCCGGGTGGGTCTTGGGCTGTCTGAGTTCCAGCGCGCCGTCGACGTCAGCGGGCTTCCCTATCATGGGCGACGCGAGGAGCTTGACGTGATCGTGCAGCTTCACCAGCGCTACGCCGCGCTGTTTGGTACGGAACTAGCGGGTGTCGATGAGCTCTTGGAGCGCCTCGGTGCTTGGGCTCTTCGGGGAGGTCCATCTGATCCGCCTGTGGCTGTCCACCGAGACCTTCACGACGGGCAATTCGTCTACTCGGATGGGGCGATCACGGTGCTCGACTTCGATCAGCTGTGCGCGGGCGAGGCGGAAGTTGATCTCGCCAACCTCTCATCCCATCTCGTCCTTCGCCAGCTCCAGGACGCGACGAACGTGGGGGAGGACGACGTTCGCGAGTGCGCTCTCGCGCTGCTCTCGGGATTCGGGATCGACGACCATAACGACGCGGTGAACGCGCTCCGTTTCTACCAGGCAGCGACGTTCACAAGGCTAGCCATTCTCTACTCGTTCCGTCCCAAGTGGCGCTCTCTGCGCGAGGCCTTGATACGTCATGCCGTTGTCTCTCTCGACGATCTCTGCCATGCGTAGGCTGGTTGCCATAATGGTGCTCCTTACCGCCGGGGCCACGCCCCTGGTGGCGCAAGAGACCATCGCGCCGCAGGACCTTCGGGTCGGGCACTGGGTCACTGCGAAGGGCGCGACCGATGCGGAAGGCCGGCTCCAGGCCAATGCAATCGAAGTGAACGCGCCGGGCGATGAGCAAGAGATCATTGGTACGGTCACGGGCACTCGCAAGGCCGATGACGCCTACGTGGTTCTGGTGGTGGACGGCCAGCCGGCCTTTGTCGGTCCGAAGGCGCGCCTCCGCGGCGTTGACGTGAGCCGACTTCGCAAGCTGAAGGGCGAGCGTGTCAGCATCGAAGGGTACTGGAGGAGTCCCCAGAAGTTCTCCGTACGCGAGCTTGAGGTGCGGTCCAAGGGTCGCGATCGGCTAGAGGGTCGAATCGACTCGGTGACGGTGGGGCCGGGGGGGATCGAGCTGCGGGTGATGGGGCGAACCGTCATCGTGCTTCCGGGTGCTGATCTGGAGTCGGAGGAGAGCCTCGACAAGATGGAGTTCGCTGACGCCACGGTGTACGACGAGGAGTTGTCGTTCGAGCGACTGATTGACGATGACGACGACATTCCCGGCCGGAAGATCGGGCCTGACATCTGGGCGGGAGCACGCCTGGAGTGGCAGCGTTCAGATGAGCGGGATTTTGATCTCGATGGAGGCGTAGACGCGGATCGGGTCGATGATAACTACAGCGTTCGCGGTGAGGTCCGGTGGGTTCCCTCTCCCCGCCTGTTTGGGCTGGTGGAGTACCGGCACGGGTGGCGCGACCGGTTCGAGGAGGACGACGGAGATAGTGCGCAGGACCGCGGAAGGCTCAACGAAGCCCATCTGTACCTGCGCGACGTGATCTTCAAGGGAGTCGACGTCCAGATCGGGCGTCAGGACTTTGACGAGGAGCGCGAATGGCTCTATGACGAGAATCTGGACGCGGTGCGTGCCTTCGTGCGTCGCTATAGCATGAGGCTAGAGCTGTTCGCAGCGAGTGTCATCCACGGCGGAGATCCAGACGATGAGGATAGCGAGACGTTTGGCGCTATTCTCAGCACTGAAACCAGCGCCGACTGGAGCGTGGGGGCCTATGCGATTCGGCGGGACAGCGAGCTCGAAGGACCGCGGCGTGCGACCCACCTCGGTATCCGTGGACTGGGCGAGTTCATCGACGATCACGAGTCGTGGGCCGAGCTTTCCTTCTTGTCGGGAAGCGACGGGGGCAACGACCTGACGGGCTGGGCGTTCGACGTCGGCGACGTGTGGTCACTGCCATGGGCCGATCGTTGGTACCTCGTCGCGGGCCTTGCCTTCGGGAGCGGTGATCGCGGCACGTTCGATGGGAGAGATTCGACGTTCCGGCAGACCGGCCTGCACGACAACAACGCGAAATTCGGAGGCGTCACATCGTTCCGCTACTACGGCGAGCTTCTGCAGCCTGAGCTCGCCAACATGCGCATCTCGACGTTGGGCGTCGGGCGCCGCTTCGGAAGGCGCGAATCGATCGATCTCGTCTTCCACAAATACGATCAGGACTTTGCGCAGCCTTTCCTGGTGGATGCAGACATCCGCGAGGACCCCAGTGGACTCGACCGAGACCTCGGGTGGGAGGTCGATCTGGTCTTCGGAAGTCGCTCGCTAGAGCGCGCGAACTTCGAGCTGGTCATGGGCCGCTTCGACCCTGGCGGGG
>JBLIHL010000499.1:0-4811 GCA_047635895.1 Paracoccaceae bacterium
CCGGCCTGCCGCCTTCGACCCCGGAGCCAGTAGCGGGAAAGCATGGGCGTCGGCTGCTGGCGGCGGTCCGTGAAGACGCGCTCAACGGTCTCTTGGGAACCGTCCAGGCGGGCGGGTTGGGGTTCAGCGCTGGCGGTCATAGGCCCACGCATCCTAACCGCCCACCGATTCAGCGGTGGTCCCGTATCAGGACGCTACGCGCTGCCGGCGACCCTTCGAATCGCCGCAGCGACGTCGGCGTTGGAGGGCCATGGTCGACGTGTCAAGAGTGCGATGATCCCACCCTTGCGTTCCAGGGCAGGGCGGCCATCAACCTCAATGAGGAACTGTCCCTTCCGCCCGGTCTGGACGGTGGGCTCAAGTTTGTACTCGTCTCGAATGTGTGCTGCGGAACTCGCGGCAAGCCTTTGGGCCGAGCCTCAGGTTGGGCAGTGGGTGATCGTGATTTGCATGCCGTGGATCATGTCGTGTCGCGCGATCCTCGTCCATCCGCGTCAGGCGGTTCAGAGCAAGGTGACGCTCACCACATCGCTGAAGTTAGACGTCGACGTCGGGTTCGCGTCCCGCGTCCAGTACTGGAAGCTCCAGGTCTGCCCTGCCACCGCCTGGGTACTCCCCGTTGCTCGAGGGAGGGCCGCCAGATCGAGCGGAATCGACACAAAGCCATCCGCGCCCGAGTCGCTGAGCTGGGTGACGTGTCGTCCAATGGTCCCGCCGAGGCAGAGATTGCCCTGGCTGGATCCGGGCGTGGCGGTGAAGTCGAGCGTGTCGGAGTTGACGGGGTAGCCGACGGCGTTCATCGGTAGATCGGTGATGTTCAGCGTCAGCGCGTTGTCCGCGGCGACTGCACTTCCCACGACGTAGAGCGTGGCCGCGCTACCGCTTGAGTTCGGGGTCTGACCTGCGCAGCCACGAGCGCCGACTGGATCCGTAATCGTGAAGGGGCCGTCGCTGATGGACTCGTACACGAAGTGGGTGGTCAACATGCTGACGCGGACCGCCGCTGTGCTCGTCATGCCCTCAGGAACCACCCAGTCGATCGAATGCGCTGACCCCGCGGTGGGATCGCCAGGAGGAAGCCCGAGCGCGATGGGCAGCCACGGGCCGCCAGTGCCGGTCGTTGAATACAGAACGTCCCATCCTTGCAGGGGGTGCTGGATCGTGACCGTCCACTGGATCGTGATGAGCTGGCCAGGTTGGAATACCTCGCCGCCATCGGGGTAGAGGACGTCATCGTGGGCGGCCGCAGAGGGCATGGCCATGAGGAAAAGGGCGGCGGCCGCCGCCTGTCCCGTGAGTCTGCGAAGGGCCAGCAAGGGGGTCTTTCTAGCGTTGGGCATGTTCATTCGGGGTCAGGGCCAGCGCGGGATGCACCATGGCGATGAAGCTACACGGTACGCGGACCGTGCTTGGCGAAGTCTCATGAACGATCTTTATGGCTGATGGCCAGCTCAAGCATCACGACTTCGGACTCATCTCCGTAGGGGCAGCGCTTCATCCTCTCCTCGAATCCGAATCGCTGGTGGAAGCGGAGTGAGGGCTCGTTCATCGGAATCGTGTTCACCTCAGCGCATAGAACGGGCCTGTCGGACGCCTCTGCGCGGCTCTGGGCCTCTCGATAGAGGCTCTGGCCGATGCCCTGGCTACGTGCGCCAGGTCCGAGTGCGATTCGATCCACGTACAGGAACCGATCGTGCTGCTCGGCGAACCAGCCGTAGTTCGTGCTGCGGTAGTCCGCCCCCTCCACGAGCAAGATCGCGAAGCCGACGATCTGGGCGTCGACTTCCACGACCGGCACCCAATGGGCCTGCGCAATGAGGCGTTCGAGCCCATCCGCGTCGAGCGAGCCGACCTCGGGGACGTTGTCTTGATTGAGCGCGAGGACAGCCGCCGCGTCCTCCGGTGCGTAGTCGCGGGTCGTCACTTGCTTCATCGTAGCCACGATCATACACGTCGCGTGGGGAAGCCATTCGTCCCGTTGCGGACGCGCTCGCGATGTTCTCCAATACCGTTCCCTATGGCCTCTAACGCTCCGCCCGTGCTCTTCCGGATTCTCCTCGGTGCTCTCATGCTCCTGGAGTCGTGGGGAGCGATCGCCACAGGCTGGGTCCACTCAGCCTTCGTCGAGCCTCGTCTGACGTTCCCGATTGCGGACTTCGTGTGGCTGCGCGTTCTCTCCGGCGAGTGGATGTACGCCTACTTTGGCGTCATGGGCCTGGCGGCGATCGGCGTGACGCTGGGCTGGCGCTACCGGATGAGCAGCGTGTCGCTGGCGGTGCTCTGGACCGGCGCTTACCTGGCCCAGACGACCCACTACAACAACCACTACTACCTTGCGGCTCTTATCGCCTGGGGCATGGCGCTCGTGCCCGCAGCCGACCGCGCATCGCTCGACGTTTGCGCTGGGCGACGGCCGCTCAGGCACGACGCGGACCCTTGGATCGCGCGCGCGTTCCGCCTCCAGGTTCTGATCGTCTTCAGCTACGCAGCCGTCGCCAAGCTGTACCCCGGCTGGCTCAACGGAGACTATCTCCGCGTGAATCTCGGGTCCAAGGGGGGGCGCTGGCCCCTCGGGTCGCTCGTGGTCCAGTCGTGGTTCCAGAGCTTCACCATCTGGGCGGCGCTGATTTTCGACGCACTGGTGATTCCTGCGCTCTGGTGGAGACGAACGCGCGTTCTTGGATTCCTCGGACTCCTGGGGTTCAACCTGTTCAACAGCGTGGTCTTCAGGATCGGCATCTTTCCGTACATGGTCCTCGCGCTGACGGTCTTCTTCTTTTCGGAAGCCCGCATGGAGCGGGCGCTGGTGCGACTCCAGGGGAAGTCAGGCATCCGCGATGCCCCGCGCTCAAAGTTCGAGCGGGCAGCACGGCGTGCTCCATGGGTCGCGCCTGCGCTGGCGGCGTTCTTCTTCCTGCAGCTGGCTCTCCCACTGCGTCACCATTTCTTTCGAGGTGACGTCGCTTGGACCGAGGAAGGGCACCGCATGAGCTGGCGCATGATGCTGCGAACCAAGTCTGCCCAGCTCGCGCTGGTCGTAGAGGATGCTGCCAGCGGCGCTGTTCGCCCCGTCAATCAGACCGAGTTCTTGACGGCGAGGCAGCAGATGCTCGTCGCCTCGCAGCCGGCCATGCTCTTCCGCTTCGCGCAGGATCTTGCGGCCGCGCTGCGGGAGCCAGGGATGCAAGAGCCAGGCGTGTACGCGAGGTACAGCGCGTGCTCCCTCAATGGATCAGATCCGTCGCCGCTCTACGATCCAGAGGTGGATCTGACTCGCGTGCGCTGGAACCGGTTCAGTCGCAATGAATGGGTACTCGATCAGGGGCGCTCGGCCCACTGAGCGTCGGCACGAACTAGGTCAGGTCCTTCAGCTTCGCGAGGATCTGTAGAGCCTCGATCGGCGTCGTTGCTTCGATGTCGATCTCGGCAAGCGTCCGCTCGAGCTCGCTGGGTTCATTGTCGAACAGCCCAAGCTGCATTCCCGGCGGCAGCAGAGCCGGATCCGGGGCCTGGCGCTTCTGGAGGATTCGGCCGCCGAGATCGTCCGAATCCACCTCGATATCGCGGAGCACCTCCCGTGCGCGACCGATCAACTCGTCGGGTACGCCCGCGAGGCGGGCCACTTGGATTCCGTAGGAGCGGTCTGTACCTCCCTCGATGATCTGGTGGAGGAACACGATTTCGTCGTCCCACTCGCGTACGGCCACCGACAGATTGTGAACGCCCATCAGCTTGTCTGACAGCTCGGTGAGCTGATGGTAGTGGGTGGCAAAGAGCGTTCGCGCCCGGACGACATCGTGCATGTGCTCGACGATGGCCCACGCAAGCGCCAGGCCGTCGAACGTGCTCGTCCCGCGGCCCACTTCATCCAGGACGACCAGGCTCTTCGTCGTTGCGTTGTTCAGGATGTTGGCGATCTCCACCATCTCGACCATGAAGGTCGAGGCGCCGCGCGAAAGGTCGTCTGCCGATCCGATCCGCGTGAAGATGCGATCGCAGACGCCGACCTTGGCCGAGCTCGCGGGCACATAGCTTCCGATCTGAGCCAAGAGTACGATCAACGCGGTCTGGCGAATGTACGTCGACTTACCCGCCATGTTCGGGCCGGTGATGATGCCGACGCTTCGCTTCTTGCGATCGAGCGTGGTGTCGTTCGGCACGAAGGTCACATCCGTTTGGGTCGCCTCGATCACGGGGTGACGACCATCCTTGATCTCGATGGCGTCGCCGTTATCCACCGTAGGGGCGCAATAGCGCTGGTTCGCCGCCGTCTGCGCGAGACCGGAAAGCACGTCGATCTCTGCGAGTGCGCGGGCGGTGCCGAGGATCCGCGGAATCTCCGTGGCGACCTGGTCCTTCAGCGCGTTGAAGATGTCGTACTCCAGGTCCTTGGCACGCTCCTCGGCGCGCAGGACCTTGTCCTCGAACTCCTTGAGCTCGGGGGTGATGTACCGCTCCGCGTTCTTGAGCGTCTGCTTGCGAACGAACTCGGTGGGGACCTGCTTGACCTGGCCGCGGGGCACTTCGAGGAAGTAGCCAAAGACCGAGTTGAACCCGATCTTGAGTCCAGGGATCCCGTAGCGCTCGATGGCGTCGCCTTGGAAGCGCGCCATCCAGGCCTTGCCGTCGCCCGCGATCTGGCGAAGCTCGTCGAGGTCCGCGTTGATTCCGCCCGCGATCACGCCGCCCTCCTTGATCGTCATCGGCGGCGATTCGACGATCGTCATGTCGATGGACTCAACCACCTCCGTCAGCGGGTCGAGCGTATCGGACAGGTCGCCGAGCGCCTTGGAGTAGACGCCGGCGATCTT
>JBLIHL010000500.1:0-4808 GCA_047635895.1 Paracoccaceae bacterium
GAGCCCCAACACGGCCACTCGATCTGGGGCGTTCCTACCGCGACACTTCCCCTCGCCGACGCTAGACTGGGCCCCAATGATCTACCTAGGACAGAGCCAAGACCTCGAGGTAATGCGACTTGTCGCAGTCGGTGCCTTTCTCGGAGACGAGACTGGGGAAGTGCTGCTGCCCTACAAGTACGTCCCGACTGGCTTGAGTGTGGGCGACTCCCTGCGCGTGTTTGTCCATACCGATTCAGAGGATCGGCTGGTCGCCGTCACGCGAATGCCCAGCGCGACCTTGGGCAACGTCGCCGTGATGGAGGTTGTTGACCAGACTTCTCACGGCGTCTTCGTCGATTGGGGTCTGGAGAAGGACCTCTTTGTGCCCGAGATTGAGCAGCACCATGCGATGCGGGTCGGGTCGCGGTATGTCGTCGAGGTCCGGTCCGATGAACGCACGGATCGGCTGATTGGCTCGACGCGACTCGGCAGGTTCTTCGACCCTAAAATTGATTACATGCGCCCGCGACGAGAGGTGGAGCTATTGGTGTGGTCGTTCAACGACGTTGGCGCCCAGGTCGTGGTCGACGGTCGCCATTCAGGGCTGATCTATTCGGAGCAGGTGCCGCGCAACCTAAAGGTCGGCGACGCGCTGCAGGGCTACGTCGTACGACTTCGCGAAGGCGGCAAGATCGACATCTCGCTGCGCAAGCTGGGCATGGCCGCGGGACTCGACGCCCAAGCGATGGTCCTTGAAGCCCTTGGAGCACGCGGAGACGGCTTCTTGCCGCTGCACGACAAGAGTTCGCCGGCGGATATCGCCCAGCACTTTGACCTGAGCAAGCGTGTATTCAAGGCGGCTATCGGTGGCCTGTTCAAACGTGAACGCATCGAGCTTCTGAGCGACGGCATTCGCCTGCGCAGCGACACGTAGAGCAGACGCGCTACCTGAACGATACCGCAGTCATTCCAGCCATTCCTCCGGACGGTGATTGCTGCCGACGAGGATTGGCGGAGTTGACTCCTGTTCGGTACCAGATGACGGAACCGCCGGGCACGTAGAAAAAAAAGAGCGCGACCCGACGGTCGCGCTCTCTGTTTCAGCCGTCTCCGACCCCTGACTACATCCCGTCGATCGACCAGCCGTCGCGCACGGTCGGCTTGAGGTGCGGGTTGGCCTCGGGTACGTCCGGGAAGCTCATGGAAGCGTCGTCCCAGCGGAGCGTCTGGTGCGGGAAGCGCAGGGCGATGTTCCCGAGCAGTGCGACCTCAGTCAGGTGGGCGCTGTACGAGAACGGCGCGGTCGTCTCGCCGCGGCCGAGGCAGGCGTTGACCCACTCGTGCCAATGATTCTTCGCAGGCGGCGTCGGGCGCTCGTGATCCGCGTACTTCTCACGCGGCAAGAGGATGGCCTTGTCGTAGGGGTTCGCGACCAGGGCACCCTCGGTGCCGACGAAGAGGCACGCGTTCGCCGGCATCTCCTCAGGCGTGATGCCGTGCGCCGCCAGGAGGTCGACCGGCGGCTTCTTGCCGCCGTCGTGCCAGGTGAGCGGAAGAGGACCGGGCATCGTGAGGTCGTTCGGCGGGAACGTGTAGTGCACGCGCGACCAGAGCGGGTAGCTCTCGCCGTTGGGCACGGGTCCGTCCGAGCGAATCGAAAGCGGAGCCCCAAGCCCAAGGAACCAGGTCGCCGGGTCCATCAGGTGACAGGCCATGTCGCCCTGGGCCCCGGTGCCAAAGTCTTCGCGGCCGCGCCATTGGAACGGATGGTACTTGCCCTTGAGGAACGGACGCTCGGGCGCGATGCCGAGCCAGAGATCCCAGTCGACGTTCTTCGGGACCGCGTCCGATCCTTCCGTACGTTCGACGCCCTGGGGCCACCAGCCGGCCGGGCGGTCGGACCACACGTGCACCTCGTAGATCTTGCCAATCAGGTCCTGTTCGAACAGCGCCTTCGCCGCGGCGTAGTTCGCGTTCGAGTGGTTCTGAATCCCCATCTGCGTGACGATCGACTTGTCCTTCGCGCGCTTGGCCATGGCACGCGCCTCGGCGACGGTGCGGGTCAGCGGCTTCTGGCAGTAGACGTGGATGCCCGCAGCCATCGCCGCCATGGCAATCGCCGCATGCATGTGGTCAGGCGTCGAGACGTTGCAGGAATCGATCTGCCCCTCCATCTCCTTGAACATCACGCGGTAGTCCTGGAACTCCTTCGCGTTCGGACCGTGCTTCCGAGCCTCCTCGAACATATTGGTGTCGATGTCACACAGGGCAACGACCTCGACGTCCGAGTGCGAGGCAATGCGCGCCAGGTCGGTCCGCCCCATGCCGCCGCAGCCGATGGCCGCGTGGCGCAGCTTGCCCTGGCGCTTGCGAGGGATCCCGGCTGCCCAGGCAGCAGGAGATAGAGACGCGGCGGCAGCGGAGAGAAGGCCACCCTGGACGAGAAAGGAACGGCGGTCGATCGGTTGATTCATGACTTTAGATAGTAACGAGAGCTACGGAACGGCGGTGTCTCAGCGCAACAAGCGCCCGGGGGTCCAGGGTGCGCGGGCAGCGTCGAGCGCGGCATTCAAGCGGGCGATCTCGTTCTCGACGATGTCACGGAGCTCCTGCCCCATCGTCTCGATTTCACCCGAAGCGATTCTGAGTGCCTTGCGGTGGTTCGGGGTCGGTCCGTAGGTAGAAAACTTGGTGCCAAGCTCGGCCAGCGACAGGCGCGCCTGAACGGACATGGGTCCGGCCTCGTTCGCGCCGCTGAGCAGCTCATCACCGCTGAGTCGACGCTTGAGTTCACGGAGCCGTGCCTCGAGGCCCTTGACCTCGGCCCCGAGCACCGGCGGGATCGAAGGCGTACGCGGCAGCACGGAGCGGATCGCCGAGACGGTTTCGATCGCCTCGCCCAGGGTGGCGACCGCGGCCGACATCCGCCTGCTGGCCTCGGCGAGCTGGACCTGGAAGGCGGCCGCGGCCTCGGGCGTCGCGCCCGGGAGGCTGCCGCCGCCGAGCGGGTTGACCGAGAACGGCTTCTGGAGGCCGAGGTCCACGAACAGGCCGTTCACGCGGGTTCCGAAGTGCACGGTGTACTGGCCCGGCGCGCAGAGGGCGCCGCTATCGGCACCATCGTCCCATTCGTCCACTTCGACGCTACGTTCCCAGGCGGACGTGTCCGGCCGGCGGAGGTTCCACGCGACTCGGTGGAAGCCCTGGGTCGCAGGTCCCTCGACGCGGTTCACGACGTTCCCGGCGGCATCCTGGACCGTCAGCACCACGACCGGCTTCGACTCTTCCTTCTCGCGGCGGAACTCGTCGAACCCAGGCGCGGGTAGCGCGGCTCCCTCGCCGTCTGCCGCCTTCTTCGCGACCTCGTCGCGCTGCTCGGCCATAGTCTTGTAGCCCTGGCCCAGGTGATAGGTGAACACGGCCCCGAAGTCGGGGTTAGGCGCAACGAAGAGCGCATCTCCCTGGGAGGCCCTCCCCATCGGCGCGCTCGCACCGAGCGGCCGCTTCGGCAGGTACCAGAGCGCGTCGCGAACCGGGAAGAGCTCGGCCTCCTTGGCCAGCGTGTCCGCGCTCAGACCGCGCAGGCTTGAGTAGTCGTCGAGCACGTAGAACCCGCGCCCGAAGGTGGCGCAGACGAGGTCGTTCTCGCGCTGCTGGATCTCGAGGTCCCGGACGGGGATCGTCGGCATACCGCCCTGGAGCGGCTGCCAGCCGGCGCCGCCGTCCAGCGAGCTGAACACGCCGAACTCGGTGCCAAGGAACAGGAGGTTCGGGTCCACGTGGTCCTGAATGATGCGCCAGGCAATGTGACGCTCCGGGATTCCGGTCGTGATCTTCGTCCAGGAGGCGCCCAGGTTGGTCGTCTTCAGCACGTAGGGCGAGAAGTCTCCGTTCTTGTGATCGTCGACGACGACGTAGGCGGTGGCGCGGTTGAACCGGTCAGCCTTGACGTCGTTCACGAAGAAGCCCGCGGGCACGCCCGGGAGCGCGTCGATCGCGCGCCAGGAGCCGCCGCCGTTCTCGGTGACGTGAATGCGTCCGTCGTCGGTACCGGCCCAAAGAATGCCCTCTTCTAGCGGCGACTCGGCCAGCGACGTGATGGTGCCGAAGCGGCTCATCGCGTAGGTGTCCCAGGCTGCCTCCGGGCCCCAGACTTCGCCCATGATCGGCTCCTGGAAGCGCGCGGTCCCGTGGGAGAGGTCGCCGCTGACGGCTTTCCAATCATCGCCGCGCGTGTCGCTGCGCCAGACGCGCTGGCTCGCGAAGTACAGTCGCGCGGGGTCGTGGGAGCTGACGAGGATGGGTGCGTCCCAGTTGAAGCGCTCCTCGTCCGCGCCCTCATCGGGCTGGGGTTTGACGTACACGACCTCGCCGGTGGCGCGGTCGAAGCGCATCAGGTTGCCCTGTTGCCATTCGGAGTAAGCGATGTTCGGGTTGCCAGGCTCGGTCGCCTGGTCATGCCCGTCACCGAAGAGCGTGACGCCCCAGTCGGCGTTCGTAATCCCGTGGGCGCTGAGCGTGCGCGAGGGCCCGGTCTGCGAGTTGTTGTCCTGGGTCCCGCCGTAGACGTTGTAGAAGGGCTCGGCGTCGTCGAGGGCGACCTTGTAGAACTGCGTGACGGGGAGGTTTGCGGCGAAGCGCCACGTGGCTCCGTGGTCCCAGCTCTGATAGATCCCGCCGTCGCAGCCTGCCAGCAGGTAGTCCGGATCGTTCAGGTCGAAGGCCAGCGCGTGGTTGTCCGAGTGCTTGGCGTCGTGGCCCAGCTTATGGAAGCTCTTGCCTCCGTCGTCGGTCACGTGCAAACGCACGTCCATTTGGTAGACGCG
>JBLIHL010000501.1:0-4799 GCA_047635895.1 Paracoccaceae bacterium
TGGACGGCGATGGGCACGCGCTCTTCGCAGACTTTGAGTCCCCTGTGGAGGGCGGCCCTGGGAACCAGTGGGTCATGCAGACGAATCGGAACCTCGGCGATTTCCGGCGGCCTACGGACGGCGTGACGCTGGACGGGGCGGGCTTCGGGTCCGCGGGGCCTGTGCCGATCGTGCTGGAGCTTGTCGGGTCGCAGTTCGATGGGCGGCGGACCCTGACGCTGACGGCGCGGGCCGCGGAGTCGGGCGCTGCGCTCTCCACGGCGTACTGGGAAGACGCGCCTGCGTCGGCCTTTGACGGGGCCATGGCCATTGTCTCCCACCATGGACCCGAGGGCACGGACCAGGGCTACCGCTTTGCGGACTGGAGCCTGGCGGGCGACCTGGTGGCGGCAGCGCCGGAGCGCGCGTTCGGGCCGATCATGTTCGTCCACTACGCGGTGGACGTCCAGCGCGACGGCACCGGGCGCCTTGGGATGACCGCCCAGACGGGACCGCTCGGGCCGGATGATGCGCGCACCGCGACCCTTGAGCTGGCGACGCCTCGGGGCCAGTACAAGGCCGTCGGCGAGGCCCGGTTCGTGCCCGATAGCGCGACGTTCCACTTCGTGTACGAGGGGCTCGACCCCAAACGAGACACGAAGTTCCGCGTTCGCTACGCGCCGGTGGATGACGAGGGCGATGAGATCTCCGAGCGCGTCTTCTACTACGGCGGCGTGATCGCAGGGGAGCCGGACAGCGAGGAGCTGACGATCGCCGTGCTGAGCTGCCAGAAGTCCTTCACTGGCGGGCTGCGCTGGAACGAATCGGGGCTTTGGTTCCCGCACCGTGAGGTCCGCGACCACGCGGCGGCGCACGACCCGGACCTGCTCTACTTTGCCGGCGATCAAATCTACGAGGGGGACCTGACGCGCGCTGCCCGCGGGGGGGACGTGCCCTTCGAGAAGTCGATGAACGACTACCTCCACAAGTGGTACCGACACGGTTGGTCGTTCGGCGATCTGACGCGACGGCTTCCGGCGGTGGTGGTTCCCGATGACCACGATGTCTACCACGGCAACATCTGGGGCAACGCGGGCGTGCGCATGAAGGGTCCGAGCGGAATGTCTTCCCAGGACCGCGGCGGGTACATCATGTCGCCGGAGTTCGTCAACGGCGTGCATCGAACCCAGGTCGCGCACCTGCCGCCGACGAGGGACCCTGTGGGGACGCTGGCAGGCGGGATCACCACGTACCACACGGATCTCACCTGGGGCGGCGGCAGCTTCGCGATCCTGGACGATCGCATGTACAAATCCCCGCCGGCGCTCCTTGTGCCGGAAGGCGAGGTGAAGAACGGCTGGTTCCAGGCCAAGGGCTTTGATCCAGCGACACAGGCGGACGTGCCGGGGGCCGTGCTTCTTGGGGACAGCCAGGAGCAATTCCTCGGGGAGTGGGCAGCCGAGTGGAGCGGGGCCTGGTTCAAGGCGTGCCTGTCTCAGACGCCCTTTGCAAACGTGGCGACGCTGCCCAGAGGAGCCAACGGAGGGAGCGTCATTCCGAGCCTGTCGGTGCCGAAGCCGGGCGAGTACATCGACGGAGATATGCGGGCGGCGGACACGGATTCCAACGGATGGCCGCAGACGCCGCGGAACCGCGGCGTGGCACTTCTGCGCCGGGCGCTGGCGTTCCACCTCTGCGGAGATCAGCACCTTGGCTCGACGCTGCGCTACGGCGTCGAGGAGTTCGACGACGCGGGCTACGTGCTCTCGTCGCCCGCCGTCGCCAACACGTGGCCGCGGCGCTGGTTTCCTGATCCGAGTGAACGCCAGCTCGGTCCACTGATCGCACCCGACGCGCCCGCGTACACGGGGCGGTACTTCGATGGTTTCGGGAATCCGATGACGGTGTATGCGGTGGCAAATCCGCGGGCGGAGGGCATCGAGCCGGAGCGTCTGCACGCGCGTGCGCCGGGCTACGGTATCGCGCGGGTCATTCGCGATCAGAGCGCAAGCGGTGGGGGGCACGTCACGCTGGAGGCCTGGCCGCGCCACGTCGACCCTGCGGCGGATGGGGCGGCGCCGTTCGCCGGCTGGCCCGTGCGCTTTGCTCTTGGCGACGGGGATGGTCGGGCCGCGATCGCGACCCTTCCGACGCTTGACCTCGAGCTTGTCGAGGGCGAGTCCGCCTCCATCGAGGTCCGTCGTGAAGGGGACGTGCTGTACTCTCGCCCCTGGCCCGGCCCGTCGTTCGCGCCGCCGGTGTTCGACGGGGACGGAAGCTACACCGTTCGATTGCTGGTGAGTCAGAAGGGGACTGAGTCAGCGGACTGGGAGTGGGAGCGGTCGGGGCTGCGAGCGCAGGTGGGCGAGGCCGCTGCGAGGATCACCGTCCCGCGGCAGCCGTGACCCGAGCGAGGGGGGCTCGCGGGGCCGGTGCGGCGCTCTTCGGTGCTCCGACGGGGGGCGACCAAAATTCCCCACGCAAAAAGTGGAACGGGCACTAGACATGGCGCGTAGAGCCTGTATTCTTCCGCCCACAACCGCGGGGATGTAGCTCAATTGGTTAGAGTGCCGGCCTGTCACGCCGGAGGTTGCGGGTTCAAGTCCCGTCATCCTCGCCATTCCGCTCGCCTGTCAGACTTCGACTGAAGTCCAGGCTGGAGCGAAATGGTGATCCCGCCCGCGTTGTTTGTGCAGCTCAACTGCTGCGTTCCTGTGCATCCGTCAGGAACTCCCGGCATCCCCGCCGACGTGCTCCGAGAATCAGTCGCGGTTGATTCGCTCCTCTCTTGATCGCTATGGTGGTTCCAATGGACGTACGTATAGAAGAACTCCCTCCACCCATCCTCGTGGAGAAGCAGGGCGACTTCGAAGATCTGCTGGACGTGCTGGAGGCAGAGGACGAGATCGCCGTCGATACCGAGGCTGACTCCTTCTATAGCTTCCGGGACAAGGTTTGCTTGGTCCAGGTGACGGCTCGGGGCCAGGACTGGCTTGTCGATCCCCTTGGGGACGTCGACATCTCCGGTCTCGGTCCGATCCTGAGCGATCCGTCGAAGACCAAGGTGTTCCACGACGCGGAGTACGACGTGCTCATCCTCGGGCGTGAGTTTGGATTCCGGTTTGCCGGACTCTTCGACACGCGCGTCGCGGCCGCGGTCCTTGGAAACGCCGCGCCAGGGCTGGCTTCTGTGCTCGAGGGGAGCTTCGGTGTCCAGCTCGACAAGTCTCAGCAGCGATCGAACTGGGCGAAGAGGCCGCTGACGCCGAAGCAGATTGCGTACGCGCGACTGGACACGCGCTTTCTGCTGCCGCTCATGCACGAGCAGAAGGAGGAGCTGGACCGCATCGATCGCCGGATGATCGTGGAGACCGAGTGCCGCCGTCTTGAGGCCCTGGAGCCTCCTCCGGTTGAATCGCATCCGAACGACTTCGTCAAGATCAAGGGCGCGCGGGCGCTGGACCCGAAGGGCGCCAGTGCGCTCAGGGAGCTCTACGCGGTGCGGCAGAAGCTGGCAGAGCGCTTCGACCTGCCTCCGTTCCGAATCTTGGGCAACAAGCCCTTGCTCGACGTGGCTCGCATTCGGCCACGCAACGAAGGGGAGCTCCTTCGCATTGAGGGCATCACGCCCAAGGTCCTCGACCGACTTGGCAATCGAGTCGGTAGGGCGCTAGAGCGTGCGGCGCGTAAGGGGCCGATCGGGCGGCTTCCGATCTCGCCCAAGCGCGCTGGCGCGAGCCATCTCGACGAGATCCAAGCCGAGCTTCATGACCGGCTCAAGACGCTGCGCAAGGAAGCCTCGGAGCGCCTTGGGATTGAATCTGCCTACATCCTGAACCGGCACCTTCTACTGAAGCTTGCCGAGGAGCGTCCGGGAAGCGACGCGGCCCTGCGCGGCATTGAGGGGATTGAGCCCTGGCAGCTCAAGGAGTTTGGCGCGGACATTCTTTCGACGGTTGAGCGCTTCGAGCGAGACGTGGCGGCGGGCAGGGTGCCGGCGCCGACGACTCGGCGTCGTCGATGAGCCTCTCGGGGTCACGCGTCTGCGCGCGAGGCCCAGCATGTGGTGGAGCATGCTGTGCAGCATTGCATTCAGCATTGCATTCAGGGAGCTGCCCAACATCAGGCGGCGGGAGCGCTCGACGAGCCAGGGCTCGGAGCGGCAACATCGGCAATCCTGCAGAGGCAGGAGAATCGGCTGAAGGAATATGGTGGAGACGAGGGGAGTCGAACCCCTGACCTTTGCATTGCGAACGCAACGCTCTACCAACTGAGCTACGTCCCCACACATGCACCTGATGGCGCTTATCAGGATGGTAGGGACACGGTGGGCGCTGCCACACCCGTAAGGGCGGCTTTTTTTGGGTCGCAGGAGCAACTGCCGGTGCCAGGCGACCTCCCGGG
Source organism: Paracoccaceae bacterium (assembly GCA_047635895.1). Lineage (GTDB taxonomy): Bacteria > Planctomycetota > UBA1135 > UBA1135 > Saltatorellus. The sequence goes on from JBLIHL010000501.1 coordinate 4,384, forward strand.
GCCCCGCGGGGTACTCTCCAGGTGATGAAGTCCCTCCGGCCCCGTCAATTTGTAGGTGGGCGCCTCGCCCTCAGTCTTCTGGCGGCTCTGGCGCTCCCAGGCGCCATGGGCCCCGCGCGAGCGCAGGTGGGGATTCTCGCCGACGGTTCGCCACGCACGTGGTCGCCCGGCATCGTTTTGAGGCTGGGCGAGTCCATGGACGTCATGGGGCAAGAGCTGGCCCTGGCCCTCGACCCGTTGGCCTCCTTCCAATCGGGCCAGAAGATCCCGGGTGGAGCGCTCGCCCCATTGCGATTCAGGACCGGTCTCGAGGTCTCCGTGCGCTCTGCGCCGGGGAATCGACCGCTCCCCATGAAGGTAGCGGGCCCTGCGGGGGGGGCGATGAGCCCGGGCACGCCTGCTGGGGATGAACTTCC
>JBLIHL010000502.1:0-4787 GCA_047635895.1 Paracoccaceae bacterium
GACAGCGGGATAGGTCCGAGCGCAAAGACATGGTCACCGACGCCCAGGGCAAGTTCAGGTTCGTGGCCCTGGCGAAGACGCCGGCACAGCTGACCGCCACGTTGGAACCCGATGTGGAAGGGGCACCGCTCCTGGCCGCGAGCGTAGCCAAGGTGGAGCCCGCTGACCGCGGGGAGGCTCGCCCGATCGAGATGCGCCTCTCCCCCACCGTCGCGATCAGCGGCCGCGTCGCCAACGACCGCGGCGAACCCATCACCGCCTTCTCCGTCCGCGCAACGCGCGAAGGCGTGAGCGGGCGTGCCGGACCCGGCGACAGCGCGCGCGAAGCGTTTGACGACCTGAAGGACGGAGCCTTCACGCTCCAGGGCGCCACGGAAGGAACCTGGCGCGTGAGCGTCTCCGCCGAAGGTCACGACTCGCCGGAGGAGCAGACGCGGACCGTCACGCTTCCCCAGCAGGGCCCGGAGCTGCAGTTCACCCTGATCCGTCAGGGTGCGATTCGCGGCGTGGTCGTGGATCCGAACGGCATCCCCGTCGCTGGCGCTACGGTGCAGCGGGAGACCGGAGGCTTCGGATTTGGCCGTCGCGGCGGTGGTGGCGTGACCACCGAGGCCGACGGTACGTTTGAGATCAAGGAACTGTCGCCTGGAAGCCAGATACTGTTCGCCAAGAGCGATGACTGGGCTGCCTCCGAGAAGACGACCATCGAGGTCGTCGGCGGTGTCGATATGGAAGGCGCCGTACTCTCGCTGCGGCGCGGTGGGACGGTCACCGGCGTCGTGCGCGACGATGGTGGCAATCCCTGGGCTGGCCGCCGCGTGTCCTACGCGACCGGAAGCGGTCCCGTGGCGATGTTTGCGGGCGAGTCCACTACCGACACCGACGCGAGTGGGCGCTTCCGCTTCGAGCACGTCGCCCCGGGCAAGTGGATCGTGAATGCATCCCCGGGCGAGCGCGAGATGATGGAGACCATGCAGTCCGGGGATCGCCAGGCGGCCTTCTTCGAGCTAATGGGCAAGAACCTGACCGCCGAGGTGATGGTCGTAGACGGCGAGGAAGTCTCGGTCGAGCTGGGTGCTGAGGCCCGCGATCCCGTCGTCGTCTTTGGCCAGGTGACCCGCAATGGCGAGGCCGTGACGACGGGTAACGTGACGTTCGCGAGGGAGGGCAAGGACTTGTTCGCCAACCTCAAGCGAACGGATGTGGGAGCCGAAGGAAGCTATCGGGTCGAGCTCGATCGACCCGGCGCGTATGTCGTCTCAGTGGAGCGCGGCCAGAGACGTAATCAATTCCTGATAGACGTCGTCAGCGGCGGTGAGCAGCGCGCCGATCTCAGCCTGCCGGAGGGCGGCATCGCAGGTCGCGTGCGGGACTCTGAAGGCGATGCGGCCGTCGGCGTTCGCGTCAGCGTCGAGCCAGTGTCGTCAGCGGCGTTCAGCAGGTTCAACCAGCAGTCCACTTCCACCGACGAGAACGGCCTGTATGAGATCCTCGAACTCGATCCCGGCAGCTACACCGTCCGCTTCGGCGGCCGCGGCTTCGGCCGTGGCGGCGGTCAGTCCACGGACCAGAGCTTCGGTCGCGCCGTCATGAACAGCGTCCAGGTCACGGCCTCCGAGGTCACGGCTGGCGTCAACATTCAGGTCGAAGGTGCCGGCCGCATCACCGGGATCGTCTTGGACCTCCAGGGAGACCCGGTCACTGGCGCGACGATCTTCGTACGCGATGGATCAGGACGGACGATCGACTCCATCTCCACGACGAGAACGGGCGCGTCCGGGCGCTTCACCTACTCCGAGATAGCGCCGGGCACGTACAGCGTCAGCGCCCAAACGGATTCCAACGCGGCGCCTGACGTCGGGGGTGTCGTGGTGAGAGAGGCAGAGGACGCCGAGGTGTCCCTCCAAATGAGCCAGGGCAGCGTGCTCGTGGTCACGACCGTCGACGACGAAGGCGAGGCGGTGCGTGCGCAGCTTTCCGTCCTCGACGAAGCGGGTCGGGAAATGACGGGCCTCGTGGGAGCGTCGGCGTTCCGAAACTTCCGCGGCGGCGTGTCAACGACCGAGCAGCGGGTCGGGCCGCTGACGCCGGGGCGCTACACCGTTCTGGCCACGGCCCAGGACGGGCGGACCCAGAAGAAGCGCGTCACCGTGCGTGACAAAGAGGAGACCAAGGTGAGAGTCAAATTCAAGAACTGAGACCCTCGGGGAGCCGCCGCGGCTCCCCGCCCCGCCCCGCCCCGCCCCCTTTCGGAGGGCTTCGGGCTCGGGAGTTCGGGGGCCTTTAGAGGGCGCGGAGCCAGGCCAGCAGGGTGGCCATGTCCTCGGGTAGCTCCGCCTCGAAGGTCATGCGCTCGCCCGTTGTTGGGTGGTTGATCTCAAGGCGACGCGAGTGCAGCGCCGGGCGATCGAGACGCGGTGCGTCAGGCGGGATCGGCCTCTTGGGCGATCCGCCAATCTTGTACACGCGGTCGTAGAGGATTGGCATGCCCGCCGCCTGCAGGTGCACGCGGATCTGGTGGGTCCTGCCCGTCTTGGGCATGGCCGCGATGAACGACGCGAAGCCGAAGGTTTCGAGCGACTCGATGAGCGTCTCGGCCGTTCGAGCCTCCCCCTCCTCCATCATCTTCTCGCGCAGGTGCTCAGGCACCACGCGCATCCGATCGGGGCTCTGGGTGGACGTCGCCACGGCGCCGGTGAGCCACTCGGTGTCGAACCGCGGCTCGTTGTGCACGATCGCGTTGTAGGTCTTCTGGACGGTGCGGGCCTGAAACTGAGCCTTCAGGTTCAAAAGCGCCGCCTCGGTGCGCCCCAGAATCAGGACGCCGCTCGTCAGACGGTCCAGGCGGTGCACGATGCCGGGGCGGTTCTCGCCCTGGACCTCGGGGAGAGGCCCGTATCGCTTGACGGCGAGGTCAGACACGGTTCCAGCGATCTGCCGGGGGTTCGGGTGGGTCACGAGGCCCGCGGGCTTGTCGATGACTGAGATGTCATCGTCCTCGTAGATCACGTCAAGATCGCCGATGATCTCGCCGCGGGTGTTCGTTGAGGTCTCGCGCTGGTCATCCAGCAGGATCGTGACGCTTTGTCCGGTCTTGACGATCGTGTTCGGGCGCTTGATGGCCGCGTCGTCGAGGGTCACCCCTCCGGACTTAATCGCCCTCTGCAGGCGGCTCCGGGACCAGGTGCCCACTTCTTCGGTCAATACGACATCGATTCTCGCGCCGTCGAAGCGCTCTTCGACTTCAAAGGTTCTGGTGGTGTCCGCCATGATTCCGCCCAGTCTACGGCGCCCGGGAGGCGGTCAGCTCCCCGATACGCAGTCTTTCATTCGCCCTCCCAAGGCGGTATCTATGGATGCACTCATGGAGAACGAACGGCCCCTTCACATCCTGCTCGCGGATGACGAGCACTCGACGCTCGACCTTCTCGGAACCGTCCTGAGGGCCCACGGGTTCCAGGTGCACCTGTCGGCGACGCCTGAGGACGCCATCGCGGCCGTCGAGGCCGAGCCCTTCGACGCCGTGGTCACGGACGTCGTCTTCGACGGTCGGAGCGCTGGCGAGGAGATTCTCAGCGCCACGAAAAAGCTGCGCCCACGCGCCATCTGCCTCCTGATGACAGGCTATCCGCGCGTGGACGCGGCCGTCCAGGCCATGAAGATCGGGGCTGAGGACTACCTCCAGAAGCCCGTCGACCCGACCGTGCTGGCGGCCACGATCCAGCGGGCCGTGCATGAGAAGCGCCTCGGAAGGGAGGAGCTGCCGTTCCAAGATCTCGTGGACATCTTGTCCGGCATGGTCGCCAAGTCGATCGAGCGCGTGGACCCCTACACCGCTGGCCACGGCGAACGGACGCGCCGATATTGCCGGCTCGTGGCCCAGGATTTCGGGCTCGATGCCAAGACCGTCGAGCGACTGGAGCTGGCCGCGATCGCCCATGACTACGGCAAGATCTTCCTGGACGACCTCGGTTTCCTGACCAAAAAGGGCGCCCTCTCCCCCAACGAGCGCCGTGAGATGCAGAGGCACCCGCTGGTGGGAGCTGAGCGCCTGGGTGCCCATCCCCAGCTCGCAGAGGTCGTTCAGTTCGTGGCCGAGCACCACGAACGCTGGGACGGGCTTGGATACCCTTTCCGGCTCCGCGGGCGCGAAATTTCGCGGCCGGGGAGGATCCTGTGCCTGGTCGAGGTATTCGATTCCCTGACGACGCGCCGGTCCTACAAGAACGCCTGGTCGCTCCAAAAGACCATGGATTACTTCGAGTCACAGGCCGGCAGAGCCTTCGATCCTGAGATCCTCGATACGTTCCTGAGGCTGCTCGAAGTGAATGGAAATGCCTGGCTGGAGGCCCCCAAGGCCGATTTGGCGGCTGCTGGGCTCCTGGTTCCAGCCGAGCGGGGAGAGCTCCCCACGCCCCCACGGGTGCCTGCGGACGGCACGGTTAACGGTCTTCTCACGCAGCAGGGTTGACCAGTAGGGCCACCTGGGGGGCGATTCCAGCGGCACGGTCGCCAACGCCTCGCTAACCTGTTCGACCGTTCACCCGAAACGTTTGAAACCAGAGCGGGCCCGTGTCCTATGAGGCTCCCGGGCCAGGCTGACCGGCCACGCTCTGCCTCAGCGCCACGGGGGTCCACTGGGCCCCCATCGAACAAGCCGCCGAAGTCGATCCGAAGACGATCCCCCAAGACCACATGAAAAGTATGACGACGCCGATCCGCCGCATGACGTTGCCCGCGCCCGTTCTGGTCGCGCTCCTCACGGCCACCACGTGCTGCTCCGCCGC
>JBLIHL010000503.1:0-4781 GCA_047635895.1 Paracoccaceae bacterium
TCGCGCCTTCGGGCACGTCGACCGTCAGCGTGGTCAAGCGCGGCCAGGCCACGTTCTGCCCCAGGAGGCGCTGGCCGAAGATCGAGGCCATCGCGGGCTGGTAGCTGAGCGCGCCAGCGGCGACGCCCATACCTATGGCCGCGGCGGCCACACGGCCTAGCGGGCCACGCGCGTCCGTGACGCGCGAGAGGTCGACCTTGGGCACAAACTCCTCTGCTTCGCGTGCCACGCGCTGGACCAGCGGCGCGCTGACGGACTCGGCCGCCACGGTCTCACGCAGCTGGATCGCGCTGACAAAGCGGTCGTCATGGGGGACGTCGTCCGGCAGTGCGCGCTGGGCCAGCATCGCGAGGCCGGAGCGGCCCGGAACGCGACGAGCGTGTTGGAAGAGCGTGCGCCTGAGGATCCAGACCGTCCCACCCACTAACACGATGAGGTGGATGATGCGGATCGCGGCCGGGAGCTTGAGCATCCGGTCGGCCGCGTACATGAACGTCAACCACAAGGCCGCGGCCGCGAGGGCCGTGCCGAGTCCGTTCAGCCAGATGTTCCGCTTGAGCGTGGACCTGAGCCGGCCCAGTAGGCGGTCAAGTCCCGGCGTGGCCGCTCCGGTCAGCGAGCGGGTCGAGTCGGTGGACGATGGGGCCATTAGCGGTGGAAAATGGGGAGGAAGTCGTAGGGGATCTCGAGGATCAGGCAGGCCATGGCGGTGCTGAACGCTTCACCGGGGCCCACTGAGTTCATCCAGGATCCGTCCGGGCGCTGGCGCTTGAGCAGGAAGCTCCGCATGCGGGTGAAGTAGTTCTTCCAGTCGTTGCCACCCTTCGTGTACATGGCCTGGACGCCGTAGTAGTGCCCGTACCAGAAGAAGTAGTGGCCGTTCATGCCGTACCGATGATTGAAGCGATCCATCTCGGCGTTCAGGAAGTCGACGCCGCGATCGATGAGCTCGTCGGAGTAGATGCCGAGGCCGTTCAGGGCGGTGACGCCAGCGGCGGTCAGCGGGAACGTTGTCCGGGAGCGCGCCTGGCGCTGGTAGCTGAACGTGCCGACCCCGATGAAGCGGTCCATTCGGCCGCCGGAACCCGTCACGGCGGAGTCGACCACGTAGCGGATGGCCTGATCGATCGTCGACTTAGGAACGCGAATCCCGATGTTCCGCGCGGCGCGCAGTGCCAGAACCTGGCACACCACGATGGACATATCGGAGTCGCGGGCGAGCGGCTCGTAGCGCCATCCGCCCTCGTCGTTCTGGCTCTTGACGATGAAGTCGATCGCCTTCTGGAGCCGGATGCGCACGTCCTCGCGGTGCGACATGCCGAAGACCTCCGCGAGGAAGAGGGTCGAGAACGCGTGGCTGTACATGCGCGTACCGCCGCGGCTGATGTAGCCGTCGTCGTTCACGCAGCTGAGGACGTAGTCGATGCACTTGTCGAGCGTGCGCCCGTGCTTGCCGCGTCCAGGCAGGTGTCCGCCTCCGAGGAAGGCGATGCCGGCCAGCGACGTGACGCCGACGTGCCCATCACCCTCGCGCGTGGTCCGATAGCGATCGTTCAGCTTGTAGCCGACGCCGGCGGTCCAGCTTCCGTCCTCGCTTTGATGGTCGGCGAGCCAGCGGAGACCCTTTTCGGTGGCCTCTTCCTGCTCCTCGGTGATCCGGATGCCGAGGGAGGTGTTGCGGGTGTCGCTGTCGCGCTGCGGCGCCGTGGAAACGGCGCTTGAGACGGTATTCCCAGCCGTGGGGGCAGGCACAGCGATGGCCGCGGGTACAGCGCTTGAGGAGAGAAGTGCGAGGCCTCCCAGGAGGCCCGAGGCGCGGGCTACGAGGCCGCGCTTCGGCGGCCGCCCTGGTGCGCCGCCTTCATGCGCGGTCAAATCAGACGTGGGGTAAGGTTCCGTGTTCATTCGAGTATCTCCATGGTTCTCGTCGCGCTGATGGAGAGCGAGGAGCCAAAAGCGGCCATTTCACGGGGCATTGACATGTTGCTGGCAGTCTGGAAACCGCGGGTCTCCAAGAGCATGCCGGTGGCGGCATCGAGGAACATGAGCTTCGTCTCTGAGCGGGTCGAGCGGCCTCCGTTCTTCCTGATCAACTCCGACACCATCAGGGCCATCGTGCCATCGCCGACAAGGGGCGGGGGAAGGCTCGGGGCCGCGGTCATGCGCAGGGTCGGGCGTGCGGCAATCTCCCAGATTCGACCCAGCTTGGGATCGATGGCCCGGATCGTCGGTGTGCGCGTGGAGTCGCCGACGGCCATGACTACAAGGAGAGGGGAGTCGATCACCAGCCGGCGCCGGTGGCGTACGCCCACCAGTCGCTCGCCCGCGCCAATGGTCGCGAGCGGCTGCTGGTCGAGCGCGCCGAGTCGTTCGTTGAGGATATGCAGGCTGAACGGGCGCGGGGCGAGGCCGCCAGAGGTGGCACCCTTCTTGGCCGATTCGAGCAGCGCGATCCGTATTCGCTCCGTCGACCCTGGCGCTGCAGGCATGTCGATGATGCCCAGGAGATCCTGGATGCCGCCGGCGTGCTGATCGAGGTTGACCGACCAGGCCTCGGTGCCGTCGTCGAGGTTGTACGCGACGATCGCGTTCGCTGAATCGTTGCTGTACGCGCCGCCGAGGTGAGGGACGACGAGGTGTCCGCGGTCAGCCCAGGCCGCCAGGGCCATGCGTTCCTTGATGCGGCCCGTTCGGATCACCGCGACGGGGTGCCCGGTGTACAGGTCGTGAACCGCGGCACGGATTTGGTTGTCGGGCAGTAGCACCACCCGTCCGCCATCGATCTTGACGCTCTGGTGGTAGCTGCCTCCGACGTCGCCGAGTCGCCAGAGCTCGAGCCCTTTCACGATGTCGATGCCGTGCATTTCCGCGAGGTCGCGCGAGGAGGCGTGGTCCGTCATGACGACGACCATGCCGCCGCCGACCTCGATCCGGCCAATGGTCCGGTTGGGCTGGCTGAACGTCCACAGCTCCTCTCCGGTGGCCGCGTCGATGCAGGCCACCTGGTTGCTGCGCTGGACGATGAGCCATGAGCCGTCGCACAGCACGACGCGTCGTGGACGATAGGTGGCGGTGCGGGAGAGGGACTCCGCTCGCTGCCAGAGCGGTGCGCCGCCTTCGCCCGAGCGGAGCGCTATCAGGCGCAAGCTCGAGGCGAAGAACCCAACCTCGCCGAGGCTCTTGACCGAGCCGTCACCCGTGCCTGACAAGTCGCGTCGCAGGACCTGGCCTTTTTCGACCAGCGTAAAGTCGCCCTTGAGCTCGTTGCGCTTCACCACCGAGCTTGTGAACCCGCGGAGCGGATTACGATCGAGATGGCGCGCGCGTGCGGCTTCCTGCTCAGCGGTCCAGCGGTCCCGAAGGTCCGCGAGCTTCACCTGTGCACCGCTTGGCCCTTCGATCACCAGTGACGGTGAGTAGCGCGCCAGGTTGGTGATGACGCCAACCTTGAGGTCGAGGTTGCCTTCCTTACCGAGCGTCGCGGCAAGCTGGGACAGGAGGGCCGCCTCGCGTGCGGTCGTCCTGGCCGGGTGCCAGTTAGCGTCCAGGGAGTCGACGACGATCTGCGCCACCTCGGCTGCAGAGCCGCTCTCAAGTGCGACCTCGATGCGAACGTCGGCGGCGAGGTCGGCCGCGGCGGAGCCGGGATACAGATTGGGGAGAGCGTCCAGCAGCGTGGTGTTCGCCGGCTTGGACCTGGCGCGCTCGATGGCGCGCTTGAGCATGGCGCTGGCGTCCGCCTCGAACTGAGCGAGGGAGCCAGAGGACGGATACATCTCTCGGAGCGCGAGGATGCGGGTACGGGCCCAGGTGCCCGCCTGGACGCCGAACAGTCGTTCGCGTGGCGACTCGCGCAGGATGGCGTGCAGTGCTTGCAGCTCCGCGGTGAGCGCCTCGTCGCTCCCGCGGGGGAGGTCCCGTGCGATCTCGACCTCGGAGATCAGCGCGAAGAGGCCGCACTGGAGCTCGGTCTCCTCAAGCTCTCCCGTGACAGGGAAAGCGCCAGGCGCGGAGCGAGGCCTGACGAGAGCGTCCATGGAGAAGATCGGACCCTGCCACGGGTCCTGCCAGACGGCCTCTGGGCGCACGCCTGTGCGGATGGCGTCCAGGACGGCGCCGAGGGCGGCCGCGCTCGACCACCGGGACTTAGCGGCGTCCGCGCGGACGCCGATGATCGCGCTCGCGTGGCGTCGGCCGCGGAGCTGTTCAAGAATTGCGCGGCGCGCGGCGACGTCGCGCGAACGCTCGATCTCATGGAGGGTCAGAAGAGCGCGCCGCGCCTGCGGGTCCGCCACGGCGAGCAAAAGGGCCTCATTCGTCGAGGCGCGTGCGGAGGTAACGTCGCCCCGGAGGCGCTCGGCCTGACCGCGGAGGAGCTTGGCTTCGAACCGATCCGACCGCAGCGAATCAAGCGCCGCGCCCGAGCCTTCCAAGCCCGCCTTCGTCTCGCCGGTTTCCGCGGAGCTCTGTAGGCCAGCTCGGTCCTTGATGACGCTCTGGGCCTCGTCGAGGAGCACGAGTGCGTCCCGGACTTCACCGCCGCGGCCGAGGGTGCCCTCGGCGCGCTCTACGAGGAGTCGAACCAGCGTAGCGGCGGTCTCTAGTCTGGCGTCGGGACCCCTGAGAGCCGCGCGGGCGCGCTCGACCATCGCCCGCCACTGGAAGCGAGCATCTACCGCGCTGCCGCTGGCGCTGAACAGCATGCCGTCCGCCACCAGAAGGTTGCCGCTGCCGATGCCGCCAGGGACTTCTTCGACCACCAGGCCGGTGTCGCGTTCGAT
>JBLIHL010000504.1:0-4761 GCA_047635895.1 Paracoccaceae bacterium
GAATGAACGTTTGGGGGCGGAGCGGGTTACGGGGGGGGCGGGTGGGTGGGAGCTAAAACGGTTCGTTCTGCACAGGGCGAAGGGCTGAGCGGGACGTCCACGCGCCTCCGAAAGGCATGGGGAAAGTTGCCTGCGGAGAATCGCATCCGTCTACCCGTCGCACTTCGAACGCCTTCGAACGATTGAACAAGGAGCTCAAGCGGCACACACGCGCTGCTGGGCTCTTTCCGAACGAAGCCTCGCTGATCACCCGCGCGCCGGGAAGTTACAGAAGAGAGGTGGCTCTATTTCCGGACTTGTTCTGGCTGCCTGTTAGGCCAGCTTCAGGCACCACGCGACGATGGCTGAGCGGATCTCGGCGCTCTTCTTGTCGTGCAGCGGATGGTGAGCCTGGCCCTCAACGATCTGCACCTCGACCTTCGGCCCGGACTGGGCGCGCGTGGTTTCCGCATCGCTGATCGAGTCCGCTGTGCCGTGAATAAAGAGCATGGGCACGTCGAGCCCGCTCACCTTGACTAGATGCTCGGACGCGCTGCGCTCGGCTTCTTCGATGGCACTGAGCGTGATGATCTCGTGGGTGAGTTCAGACACGGACCATGCGGTTGCTTGGGCCGCAGCCGACGTGAGAGCGTCCGCCGTGTACCCCGTCTGGCCCGGACTGTTCGGTCCGAGCTTCTTGAAGAACTTGGAGAGCCCCTTGGGCGCCGCGGGGCGCTCGAAGTTCGGCTTCCAGAGGGGCGCGATCAGGATGAGGCCGGCCAGCACGCCGGGGTTCTCCACGGCGTACGTCGCGGCATAGTTGGCGCCCAGCCCGATGCCGATGAGCACCTTCGGCTCGTGGGGCATCCGGTAGGCGAGGTGGTCCTGGATCTCCTGGATGTCACGGCAGACTTCCCGCAAGCCGTTGGAGTGCCCGCGCTCACCCTCCGTGAGACCATGGCCGCGCAGGTCGGGCAAGGCGATAGCCCAGCCCGCTTCCGCGAGATCACTCGCCAGCGACTTGTACCGATCACCCGTATCCCCTGCGTCGTGGATGACGGTGACGGCCCCCTTCGGCTCCCCGCGTGCCGCCAGCTCGAGGACCGTCAGGAGGACCATCCCCTTCATCGTCGAATGCGAGAGTCCTTCAGCCACTTCACCTGTTTCGGTGGAGTCGCGGAGTTCGAGGTTCGTGAGGAAGAAATCGTCTTCGAGCGCCATCGTGTCTCCGGCCAGGCCGGTGGGTGAGAATGCCCGGGGATGAACCCAGGTAGTGGTCAGAGTGGATCCGCGGATCCGGGTGCCGGTTGTCGCGGTTGCGCAGTATGATGCCGCGCGGTGCGAGAAGCTGGGACAGTCGCTCCGTGGAGGCTCCTTTTTTTGGGAGTACGATCGCGGGGAGGAAAGTCCGGGCTCCATGGGCAAGGGTGGTTGCTAACGGCAACCGGCCGCGAGGCTAGGGAAAGTGCAACAGAGAGTAGACCGCCGATCACGCTCCGAAAGGAGCGCAGAGGTAAGGGTGAAACGGTGCGGTAAGAGCGCACCAGCACCCCCGGAGACGGGGGTGGCTAGGTAAACCCCACCCGGAGAAAGACCAAATAGGGAAGGGCATGTGGCGCCAGCCTGCGTCCAGTTCCCTTCCGGGTTGGTCGTTCGAGGCCGACGGCGACGTCGGTCCCAGAGAAATGACTGTCGCGTGGCTCCTTCGGGAACCGCGTACAAGACCCGGCTTACAAGGCTTCTCGCACCGCTTTCTTTCCCCAAAATTGATGAGGAACGATCCTATCGATTCAGTCGACGATCCTCATCCGTCGTGACCACCACAACAGATTGTGGCGTAGTCACTTGAGTACAGACGCCGAGGGGACGTTCCCTGCCGGGTGCCACGTCGCTGCAGGTACCTTATCTAGCGCATCTACCGCGTTATGACGCAGGATCTTGCACTGGACGCCTTGACGGATCTCGCGACTCCCTCCATTCTGAGGGCGCGCGGCTCAACCACCAGGAAAGGCAGCGTGGCTCGGGCCATCTTGAGGACCTCCATCGGAGATCCAATCGAGTGGCCAACAGGAGCCCAAGAAAAACAAGGCAGGGAAGGTCACCGCACATGACCTCCCCCAGCGAGAGCGACGGACGACTCTGTAGGTAGAGACCAGCAGAGGACGTCCAGTCGAGATCACTGCGAGTGGGAGGCTTCGCACAGCCGCTCACCCGAATGCCTTTGGACCGTGTGCATCGGCCCATCTTCGGGCCAACTTTCCTGTCTGTTCCGAATTTATTCGGGGCCGCCCGGATCATGGCAGGACAGCCTGCTGCATCAAGTCCGCGCCCGATCCTCCCTCTCCTCCAAGCTCAGTCGCCATGGAATTCGTTTTCGTCGTCCCGAGAACTGCCCTGTTCCCGGAGCACGCGCCCCACGGCCTGAGCCTCTTCAGGAATGAGGACGGTGACGAATCGGAAGCAGATGGCGGCGCTAAGGCAGGTGGCGGCTGGTCGCGGAAGGCGTTTGACGCCTGCATCTGCGAAGAAGGTTTCTTTGTCGAGCGGCCCTACGCCGAGCGCACTCCGACCCTCAAGCAGGTGATTCCGTATACGGTCGTAGTCCGCGGCGAAGAGGTCCTTCTCCTCCAGCGGACCAAGGGCGGCGGCGACGCGCGCCTGCACGACAAGCTGACCATCGGAGTCGGCGGTCACGTCAACCCCATTGACGCCGTCCCGACGGGTGACGAAGCTGGCCAACAGGCCCAGCGCGTCCTCGACCCTCTTCCCGCGGCCACGCGCCGCGAGGTCATGGAAGAAGAGCTTACGGTGACCGGCGAGACGCGCCTGGTTCCCGTTGGTCTCATCAATGATGACAGTAACCCAGTAGGTGCCGTCCACGTTGGTTTCGTGCAGGTACTCCACCTTCTTGGTGGAGACGCGCGAATCCGCGAGGTCGACCAACTTCGGGGCGAGTTCGTTCCTTTCTCGGAGCTGCAGTCGCGGCTCGAAGAGGGCGCGAACTTTGAAACCTGGTCCAGCCTGATCGTTCCGCACCTGGACCGGATTCTCGCCGTCCCCTCAACGGACCATTCCCTAGATCAGTCTAGCGGACTGGCCCATTCGAACGGCGACACCACCCATTCCATGACACCAGACAAGGCAACCGCAACCATCTGAGTCCCGGGGGGGTCGGTACGCACACCGACGAGGGCCCTATGGGCTTCCTCACCCCGGCTTGGACAAGGCCCTGTTTGACGTCGTTTCCGCCCTGACCGATGGCACGTTCATCGCAAGGGCACCGCACAGGAGAACCGCGCGCAAGCGCGGCGTGATAGTTATGGCATTCGCTGCATCTGCCCCAACCTCGGTCCGTAAGGCCCGCCAAATGACCCAAGAGAAGATCTATGACGCCCTTCAGGGCGCCCGCACTGCGGACAAGGTCACCGTCTACTTCAAGGACGGGCGCTTCGCTACAGGCGCGCTGATCTTCAACCCTTTCAAGGGCAGCGGCCGCGTCATCGACGTGGACAAGGAAACCTCGATCGACTTTCTGATCGACACTATCCGCGAGCTAAAGCTCGCCTGATCAGGACCTTCGGAGGAGTGGACAGTCGCACCTGACCTCCCCTCCAAGTCCTGGATGCTCCATCTCAGACGGCCCGATGCCAGTTAGCTGTATCCCAGCCGGCTGCGTTTCAGTCGACTGGATCTGAGCCAATAATCAAGCGGGCCCGCTCGGACTTTTGTCCGGGCGGGCCCGCTTCGATGGAACGCCGATGAACTGCTACAACGGGCCGCTTCAGCGCATGAACGGCGGCGGCAGCGAGCCCGACCAAGACCCCGATGAGGTGCGCGCTGTAGATGACGGGTCCGCCGAAGTCGAAGCTATCCGAGGTTGGCGAGCTGCCGATCCAGGTTTCCCAGGCGGCCTTGGCGATCGTTCCGATGCAGAGGGCCGCCGCGGCACCGGGGCGCGCGCCCCCTTGGGCGGGGCCGGGCCGCCGCTAAACGGGAGCGGGCTCCCGTTTCGCGGCGCCAGATTTCGGCCGCTCCAAGAACGGTCCAGGCATGCAGGAGTCCAGAGAGCCCGTAGTAGTGGTCGAGGCCAGGTAGGGCGATCAGTAGTAGAAGGCTGACCGCTGGTGCGATCCAAAGGAGCCGCAACGCGGATCGAACAGGGCCCTCAAGAGCGATAAAGAGAAGGGCCGCCGCGCCAGCGTCGTAGATGAGGTGGTCAGAGCTTCCGTGGACGAGGTGTCCCGTCCAGAGGCGCCACAGCTCGCCCGAAGCGATGCCGTTGCGCTCTAGTTGGAGGCCGCTGGGGAACGCGCTGGCCGCCGACGCCAGTGCCACCACCATGGCCGCGCAGAGTCCGCCCCATAGGTTCGTTGAGGGGCGCCCTGCTCGGCCGCCCCGCTGAGGTAACCGCTGAGATGGCCGCTGGGAGGACCGAAGGACTCGCTTCATGCGGGTCGACGGAGCCCAACCGCGAGGAGTAAGGCGCAGAGACCCATCAGCTCGAGCGGACCGAGCGCGCCTGCACCGCCGCTGCCGCTGCCGCTGCCGCTGCCGCTCTGCTGTCTCTGACGCGCCCGGCGCGGAGCGTGCGCCGCCCTGGGTCCTGCGAGCGGCTCGCCGCCCGTCTTGACCTGAAGCTGGTTCCCCACGACCGAACGAACGGCAGCCGCGTCCTCCTCACGCACGCGACGCTCCTTATTGCGTGAGCCAAGTCCGTAGGCGGCCTTGCGAGCCTCCCCCACGACGACCATCGACGTGTAGTCGGTCACGAGCCCATAGGCG
>JBLIHL010000505.1:0-4754 GCA_047635895.1 Paracoccaceae bacterium
GGAGTTCATCGCGGCGGAGGGCGTTCCGATGGAACAATTCCGCGAGTACCTGCGCCTGTCGCTCATCCACGAGACGCTGACGAAGGAGGCACTCGGGCTTCCGAAGGACGCCGAGGTCACGGGCGACCAGCAGCAGATCTGGCTCGCCCAGGAGCTCAAGGACCGCGGCTACGAGCCGCGCGACCACCCCTGGAACGAGGGCATCGTCTGCATCTCGGGCGACGTCGTGATCACGCGCGACGAGTTCGGCGATTACCTGCGCTCGCAGGTCGATGACCCCGACGAGCGCGAGGCGTGCTACCTCATTCTCCTCGAACGCGCGGTCCGCGCTCGCATGCCCGAGGTCACCTCGGAGGGCGCCAACAAAGCGCTCGACCGTGAGATCGAACGACGCGCCGCTGAGGCCGGAGCCAACCCTGACTACCAGGGAGTCTCCTACGAACAGCTTCTCGAAGCACGTGGACTCTCGATCGAGGCCATCCGGCGCGACCCGGCGATCCGCGCCGCGGCGCTGGCACACGAAGCGGTCGATCGCCGCCACGACGAGGACTCGCTGCGGGCATCCTACGAAGAGGAGCGCGGGTTCTACGACGCACGCTTCGGCGAGGCGGTCGAACTCAGCGTGCTCTTCAAGAACGCCGTCGAGGACGAGGGCAACCCGCTCGTGCCTTCGTTCCGCAAGGTCGAGCAAGAAATGCGCGAGCTGAAGGCAGCCATCGCCGGACCGGAAGACTTCGTGCGCGTCGTCGATATGCACAGCCAGGATAAAACGACCCGTGAGCGCGGTGGCCTCCTCGGCCAGATCACGCGCGCCGGAGAGTCGAAGGAGCTCGCGGACCTGCGCAACGCGGCCTTCGCGGTCGTCGACTCGACGCCCGACGACATCGCTGGCACGATCATCGGCCCGATCCGGATCGAGAAAGGCGTCCTGCTCGGCATGCTCGGCGCCCGCACGCCCTCGCCGACCTGGGCCGAAATGCGTGGTCACGTCCATCGCGAGCTCCGCGGCCGCTTCCTCAGCGAAACGCTGGACCGCAAGTCCATCGCCACCTACCTCGACGCACGCTAGCGTCGACCCTCCGCCTCCCCACCACCCTCTCTCCCCAGAGAACCCAGCCCATGCTCATTGGCGAAGTCGTCGGAAGCGTTGTTGCGACCCAGAAGGATCCGCAGCTCGAGTCCCACAAGCTGCTGGTCGTCCAGGTTCGCAGCCACGAGAACCAGCCCAAGGATCAGTACGTGATCGCTGTCGACTCGGTCGGCGCGGGAACGGGTGACATCGTCCTGTACGCCACCGGCTCATCGGCGCGTCAGACCCAGATCACCAAGGACAAGCCGTGCGACGCGGTCGTAATGGCCATCGTTGATTCATGGGACGTCTCCGGCCAGAACGTCTACGAAAAGTGGAGCAGCGAGTAGCTCTTCACCATGTACATCGGAAGAGTCACCGGGCGCCTTGTCGCCAGCGTCCGCTACGAAGGGCTGGACGGCGTCAAGCTGCAGCTCCTCGAGACGCTCGATGAAGCCGGGCAGTCCACGGGCGAGCAGCTCGTGGCCGCCTGCGCCCTCGACGTTGGACCGGGCGACCTGGTCCACTACATCGACGGCCGGGAAGCCGCGCTCGCGCTCCCGGACGAGACCTTCGTCCCCGTGGACGTGGCCATCACCGGCTTTGTCGAGCAGGTGACGAGCAACGGACGCGTCCTTGACCTGGACGCGCCCGGCTATTCCCAGGGCAGTTCTCAGGGCAAATCTCAGGGCAGCTCTCCCAGCGGAGGCCCGTCGTGATCCTGGCCGAGGTCATTGGAACGGTCGTCGCCCAGGCCGAAGCGATCGCGGCGCTGCAGGGTCGAACCCTCCTGCTCGTGCGCCCCGTCACGCCTGAGGGATCCGCCGTGCAGCGGAAGCCGCGCGTGGCGATCGACACGGTCGGCGCAGGCGTGGGCGACCGCGTACTCGTGATCGACGAGGGCAACTCGGGCCGCCAGATTTTGGGCGTGAAAGACGCGCCCGTGAAAACGCTGATCGTCGGCTTCGTCGATGAGGTAGAGGTCCGGGGCAAGGTCGTCTACGACCACCGTACCGGCCCTATGAAGGAGACGAACGGATGAACGAGTCACGCTGGAGCGAAGAAGAGGCCCGGATCCGGACGGCGATCTGCAAGATCGGCAAGCTCGGCTACGACCGCAGTTACATCGTGGGTGCGGACGGCAACATCAGCGCCATGCTCTCGGATGGGACGATCCTCATCACCCCGACGGGCGCGATGAAGGGCTTCCTCGATCCGCAGCAGATCGCCCACGTGGACATGACAGGCCAGGCCCTCGACGACGGGCCGCGCCCCTCCAGCGAGGTGGGCATCCACCTCGTGGCTTACGCTGAGCGCCCCGACTGCAAGGCTATCTTCCACGCGCACCCGCCCCACGCGGTGGCGCTGACGATCGCGGGCGTCGATATGCAGATGCCGGTGATCCCGGAGATCATCGTCACCATCGGCGGCATACCCACCGCGCCGTTCGGCACGCCGGGGACGCCAGAGCTTCCGGAGACGATCCGCGAGCTGGTCCGCTGCAGCGACGTGATGATGATGCAGAACCACGGCTCCGTGACCCTCGGCACGAACCTGATGGACGCCTACAAGAAGCTCGACATGCTCGAGCACACCGCGAAGATCCTGTGGCTGGCCCACGTGGCCATGGGCGGCCTCGAGCCGCTGCCTGCGGAAGCGGTCCGCAAGATGCTGGAAACGCGTTCGATGCTGGGCATCAAGACGCGGAACACGCTCGAGAACGGCTGCGGCCTCTGAGTCCACTGAATCCTCTGAGGCCTACCAGGCCAGCGCCGTTCACTTGCGACTCAGCCACCACATCGCGCTCGGGAACGACTTCCTCGTCGCGGTGAATCCACCCCGGGTCCTCTGCGGAGAGGACGCGGCCCTATGGTGCGATCGAATTCATGGGTTCGGAGCCGACGGCCTGATGGCTCTTGTGCCCGACGGGCCCGGCACTGGACCCGACAGTGGGCCCGACACTGGGCGGTGGTCGATGGCGCTGTTTAACTCTGACGGTAGCCGGGCCGAGCTGTCCGGGAACGGGCTACGCGGCGTCGGGCAGGCCCTCGCCCGCCATGTCGGCCAAGACGGAGCCTGCGACTTCGAAGTGGACACCGACGCCGGCCTTCGACGGGTCGAGGTCCTGGACCAGAGCGGCGTCGATGCTCGCGTCCGAGTGCACATGGGGTACGCGCGTCCTGGCCCGCCGCTGTTCAGCGGCTGGGAGGCCCTCGGCGTGAAGACGCTTCGCGAGGCTGGGGTCGACGTTGGCAACCCTCACCTGGTGGCCCTGGTCGCTGACCTGGACGCGCACGATCTAGCCACGGCGGGACCCGCCGTGGAGGCCAGCTATCCGGCGGGCGTCAACGTCCACCTGATCACGATCGACTCCCGGCAGGCCCTCCAACTGAGGGTCTGGGAGCGCGGCGCGGGCATCACCCAGGCCTGCGGCACCGGAGCCTGCGCCGCGGTGGCCGCCGCGCGCGCCTGGGGACTGGTCGATGACACCGTCGAGGTCTCGATGCCGGGAGGCGAGGCGACGGTCGAATGTAGCGAGGACGGCGAACTCAGGCTGACGGGCCCGGTGCGCTGGCTCGCCAACCTTGAGACCGGCGATTGACTCAGTACTGACGATCGATCCGGCAATGGCGATCGATCCGCCCCAAGGCCGCCGGGACGCTTGGGCGTCCGGGCCCTACCAGGCAGAGTCCAGGATCGTCAGTGAACCCGACGCCCCGGAGTCCTTTGCGTCGAGAGGATTCATCTGGCTCCCGTGACCCATCATGGAGCCTCCCAGGTCCATGTCAGTTCCAAGGTAGGTGCCAGGCTTGAGGGCCGCGTCGAGTAGCATCCGCCCGATGCTACCGACACCCCAGCTAGAGCTCTGGTCCTCCTACGCGGAGCTGGACCAAAACGGCCTACAGGACGAAGCGCTGGAGACACTCCGCGCCTTCCTCGACTCCTTGGGAACGCTCGGCGAGGAGGCTCAGGACGCCTGGGCCCTGCGTCACGCCGAAGCGATTGTGGATGGCGGCGTCGCAGCGCCCGTTCGCGTGCCCCTCTTCCTGGAGGTGGTCTTCCCGGCTCTCGTGCGCGGCGTGACCCGTGATGCCCCCGGCTGCGCGCGCTGGACCGCCGGCCTGCTCCACGTCGTTCGCGAACGCGAGGAGCGCCTGCAGCTCCCCGAAGGAGCACGGACCGAGATCCAGCTGCTCCGAAAGGCGCTGATACTGGATCCGTCCGACGGCGCGTCTAGAACGCATCTGGTCGAAGAGCTCAGCTCTGCCATGGAGTACGCCACCCATGAGGCGCCCTCGATGATGCTATGGGACCAGGGCCCCGTCACCACGCAGCAGCAGTGCGACGAGCTCCTCGCTGAGCTTGCGGAGCTGGAGCACCACATGAAAATCGCTGGCATCACCGAAGTCCGCGACGGAAAGCTGGCCGACTTGGCGGAGTTCTGCCGGTTCCACCTGACCGCCTACCGGGCCTTCCTGGGAACGCGCCAGGAGAAAGAGAGCTACCTCGACTTCCTGGAGCGCACGGACTGCGACTTCAGCGATGGAGAGACCGGCTAGCGGCGTGTCGCGCATAGATGTATTCGAGTAGTGGGTCCCCAGCTTTCGGAGGCAAGGCGCTCCCTCACCCCTAGTGGCAGTAGTCCCAGGGGTGCTGGGGCAACGCAGCCTCCGGAAGCTGGGGG
>JBLIHL010000506.1:0-4754 GCA_047635895.1 Paracoccaceae bacterium
GACAATGTTGCCGTCGCTGCGCACCTCCACACGCTTGAGACAGAGCGCCGGTCTCGAGATGTAGCGGCAGAGCTTCTCCATCCAATCGCGCTCCCCCTTGGGAACCGCCGTGGCCGCGTGGAGCGAGAAGCCGTTCGAGTTCTCGGGCCAGAAATGGAGAGACGCGCTGGATTGACCAGCCGGATGGCTGATGAGCCCGGGCCAAGTCGGGGTCGCGGAGACGCTGGAGCGGCAGGCCTGCACGCGGGCCGAATGGGACAAGTGAGCTGACCGACGCGGACTTCAGGCCTGGAGATAACGCACCGTCACGCGCATCGCCGAAGTCGAGCAGCGGCTGCTCGTGCTCGGAAGAGTCGAGGCTCGCGTCTGTGCCCTCTTCTCCGCGGCGCGGCGGTAGGCCGAGCTGCAGCGGGTTCAGGCCAGATCGCTCCAGCACACGGCGGATGCGCGTGATCACGTCACGGTGGACCCGGGCGACCTCGCCTGAGTAGAGGATGCCTGACGGGTGGGGTGATGCGGAAGATCGATGTGCTGGCTTGGCAGTCGTTGATGGTCTCTTTCGAGGCGAGCCGTGGTAGCCAGCCGTCGCTGATCGATGGGACGGTGGTCCAGCAAGCTGTGCGGCTTTGTGCGGAGGCGCTCCGCTGACGCGGCGCTGCTTCGCAGCCCTGTGGTTCTCTGGCGCTGGTCGCGGTGAGCATTCACCTTTTTGAAACCAGGTCAGAAGAGGCCGTCGGAGCAAAGCCCTCACCTTGAGGGGCCTTGCTCCGGCGGCCTCTCTTCGCGTCGCGTCATCAAGCGCCTCGGGGATCAGGCATGGACCGCTGTCCATGAAGAGCGCGGCTCGTGTCTCCGTGAATAGGCCGGCTCGCTACACCCCGCGCAGAGAACCCGGAAGGGCACTTCTTCGTAGGTCGCCTTCTCGAGCTTGCGTGACGAGACCTTTCCGACGCAGTAGCCGTACAGAAGCCCCACCATCATTCGCGGGCTGTAGGGTCGCGTTCCACGCCGATCCTTGCACTGGATCATCCGCTCAATGTCGCCCAGATCGAACGCTGGCAGCAGGTCCAGGAGGAAGTAGACCAGGTGATCCTTCTTCAGCCAGTCCGTCGGGGAGGGAGGCATCAACTCCGCTTGAGCCGGGTTCCAGTCCTTGCACCGCTTCAGGCTGGCCAGTGAGACGACCCCGCCCAGCGGTTGCGAGCGTGATCTACGCGCGACACGCTCCTAGGCGAAGTGGAGGCTCAGCTGATAGTTAGGTGCTGCTCTGCATCCAATGGGGTATTGGACACGAATTACCGTCGTGCGGAGAGGCAACAGGCTACGCAGGCAGAATTGATGCCGTACTCGCCTGCCCACGACTCTGTCGCGCGACCAAATTGAATGCCCGTGGCCCTTGATGGGCGACAGTTCTACCGCCAAAGCCCGATCGAACGTTCCCCCCCACGTCTCCACTCCTTAGCAGCTCGAAATGCCCTCCTCTAGCTCCACACAACCAGGATCACGCTCTCCATCTCAAGCGCTCCTCAGGCAACGCACGTCGGTCGCCTCTAGACTCACATTGGCCAAGTGGCTGTTCGTATTCGCCGCCGTCGTTTCGTTGCTCCTCTCCGTGTACCTTTGGTTCTTCGTCGATCGCGAGCAGGGACTCTTCGTGGGCATCTGGGTTCCGTCGATCCTTTCGCTGGGAACACTTTTCATGAGCGGGCGGACAAATAAGTCATGAGCGACGTGTTCATTTTCGGGGTGGGAATTTGTCTCAGCTTGGTCACGGCCACTGCGGTCGGACTGATAGTTTGGGTTGCGGACAGAGAGCCTGAGTAGCGAGTACCGAGCCAGGATCAGATTTGGTTTTTGGTTAGAACGAGGAATAGCAGGATAGCCGCAGGCTCAACACCCGAATTGCGCCTGGGTCTGCCCCATCCTTCTGCTTCACTCGCCTGCTCTGCCCATCCTGCGCCACTGACACAATGCTCCACGGATAGGTCTTCCAAGCGGGCAGTCGATATGGCGTTCACGATACCTGGGGGTTCCATTTCCGGCAGGCACCCTCCCCCACAGCACCCGGGGCGGCGCGCTCGGTCGGGGCGTTGGTGCGCAATTCAGTTTGGCCCGCCAAGCTCCCCTCCATTGACGGATTCAAAGGGCGATGGCGACTGAGCGTGGCCTGCCCAAGACTAGCAGTCGGTTCAAGATCTTGCAGGCTATCGCAGCTTCAACCTTCTGCGCAGCTAGACCCCGGGCGTGGAGCCGGTCGCCCAGCATTGGCTTGGACCTGAAGAAGTCGTTCTCGACCGTCCCCTGCTGATGGTGGCCCGACTCCTTCTTCCATCTCTGGCGACCTACTTGGGCGACCTCTTGAATCGTCCGGTCCCGTGCAGCGGACCTCGGCTTGCGACTAGACACCGATGCCGTTCGCGTCGGAGAGGCGACGACTCGAGCGCCTCTGGAGGTGGCCTGGTCGTGGATGCCCACCGAGTCGTAGGCCGCGTCTCTTGTGACGCTTGCCAGCTTGCCCTTGGTCTTCTTCATGACCTTGAGCCCGGTCATTGCTTCGTCGCCCGAGCCTTTCGTGAGGACCTGCGCACGGATCATCCCCGCTCGATCAACTCCAAGGTGCGACTTACGCCAACCACGCTTTCAGCGCCCTCGTTGCTTGGCTGCGGCCCATTCGCCCTCCCCCACGATCGACAGCCCCGTGCTATCAATGATCAGGTGGATCGGCTTCTTCGAGGCTATGGGGATCAGCTTCGCGTTGAGGCTCTTGCTCCGCCGAGACAGGGTCGTGTGGTCTGGGGCTTCAAGGCTGAGGTCCATCAGATACAGCAAGGACCGCTGGAAGCCCCCGGCCTGGCGAAGCGGCAACCGGAGTACGAGGCGAAGGGTGAGCGCGGTTTCGATGGCAAGGTCCGAGTACTTCTGTGGGGCTCCGCGGCGACCAGATGGCTTGGCCCTCCAGGCCTTAGTCGCTTCGGGCGTGATCCACAGCGTGATGTCGCCGCGCTGAACGAGAGTCTGGTCGTACTCAGCCCAGTTGGTGACTCGATACTTGGTCTTGTACTTCGGGTGCACGCGGGAGTTCATACCGAAGCCTTCGGGTCGTTGAACCTCAAGGCATTAGAAAAGGCCTCCAGGGACCTTCCAGGGCGCTGAATTACGCACCAACGCCGCTATCGGTCTTGGGAAGCTCACCGAGCTCGGCAAGAAGTCGCTCCCACGGGTCGCTCTCTGCGCCTTGGAACTGTGTCATCGAGTTGTGTCATCGAGTTGTGTCATCGAGTTGGGCCTCGGATCTGGGCCACGGCCCTACGCCGTCCTGCGTAGGGCTGGCTCGAACAGTGCGGGGTCGCGTGCGAGACAGCCGGTGAGCCCTTTCACGCCCCGTTTGGGTCACAGAGAATGGGGCGGTGAATGCCCCCTCGGAACACGCACCCCCGGCTCCGTCCAGTGATATCTCAGCGGCTCCCGTCGTCCTGAGCGCGCGCGGTCTCACGAAGACCTACACCATGGGCGAGGTGACCGTTCACGCGCTCCGCGGCGTGAATCTTGAGCTGTACGCGGGCGAATTCGTGGTGGTCCTCGGCCCTTCGGGCAGCGGAAAGTCGACCCTTCTGAACATCCTCGGTGGACTCGACGCCCCCACCACGGGCGAGGTGCATTACGACGGCGGCACGATCTCGGCCGTGGGCGAGCGTGCGCTGACCACCTATCGCCGCAAGCGCGTCGGCTTCGTCTTTCAGTTCTACAATCTGATTCCGAGCCTGACCGCGCTGGAGAACGTGGCCTTGGTCACCGAGATCGCGGACGATCCTCTCGAACCGCTGGAGGCACTTCGCCTCGTCGGTCTCGAGAATCGCATGGATCACTTCCCCGCCCAGCTTTCAGGTGGCGAACAGCAGCGCGTCGCCATCGCACGCGCCATCGCGAAGCGGCCCGCCCTTCTGCTCTGCGACGAGCCCACAGGCGCACTCGATATCTCCACGGGGATCCTCGTGCTGGAGGCGCTCCAGCGAGCGAACCGCGAGACAGGGACCCTGACGCTCGTCATCACCCACAACCAAGCAATCGCTGACATGGCCCATCGGGTCCTCTCGATCGCAGACGGACAGATCGTCGGGGATCGCCGGAACGCCACGCGCCGGGAGCCCCGGGAGCTGACCTGGTGAGACCCAAGCCCCTGCAGCGAAAGCTCCTCCGTGAGCTCTGGGGCCTGAGAGGGCAGCTACTTGCCATCGGGCTCGTGGTCGCCAGCGGCGTGGCGACGTTTCTCACCATGCGGGGAACGCTGGATTCGTTATCCGCTGCGATGGAGAGCTTCTACGCGGAGCAGAGATTTGGGGACGTGTTCTGCCAACTCGAACGGGCTCCGAAGCGAGCGCTCAAGGATCTCGCGCGCATTCCTGGGGTGCGGAGCCTGGAGGCACGCGTCGTCGCCGCGGTCACGCTGGAGGTTCCAGGATCCAGCGCCGCCATCAGCGGCCGCCTGGTCTCTATCCCCGATGAATCCGACGGCAGGCTGAACGTGCCCTACGTTCTCCGCGGCCGCCTCCCCGAGGCCGGCCGGAACGAGGAGGTGACCGTCTACGATGCTTTTGCCCGAGCCCATGGGCTCGAGCCCGGCGACACGCTCTCCGCGATCGTCAACGAGCGCCGCATCCAGCTGCGCATGGTGGGAACGGCCATTTCGCCTGAGTACATCGTGACCCTTGCACCCGGAGCTGTGGTTCCCGATGACAGGCTCTTCGGGGTCCTCT
>JBLIHL010000507.1:0-4746 GCA_047635895.1 Paracoccaceae bacterium
CATCGCCCACCCCGTGCTGCGCCACCGCATCGTCACCAACTTCCAGGCGCAGTCCGAGGACATCACCTCGGACCATCTCGTCGATCGCCTGCTCGAGGAGATCGACCCGAGCAAGGTCGGCGCGGGCCTCCCGGGCGTCAGGGTCTAGAACCTGGGCCTTACCCCCGGGGCCATAGCCCCTGGGACTGGCCCCTGGGACTGGCCCCAGGGACTGGCCCCTAGACTGGCCCCGGGGACTGGCCCCAAGGACTGGCCTTCAAGGGCCAGACCCCAGATTGCCAGACGGAGCACGGCGCCATCCAGCCTCACTGTTTCCTCTCGTGCGTTCCTCTCGTGGCCCCCAGGCCCCCCCCGCAACCTGACCCAACGGCTCTTCAGCCCGCAACACCTTGGCGCGTCCGCTCGGAACTCTTGACCCCGCGATCCTCGATCGACTCTCTGGCCTCGAACTCGTGGCCAGGAAGGCGGTCGAGGGCTTCATGTCCGGTATGCACGCGTCTCCCCAGCGCGGCAGCTCCGTGGAATTCGCCCAGCACCGCGCCTACGCGCCCGGTGATGAGACGAAGAAGATCGACTGGAAAGTCTTCGCCCGCTCGGAGCGCCTCGTCGTCAAGGAGTACGTGGAAGAGACCAACCTGTCTCTCAACATCGTCCTGGACGCGTCCGAGTCGATGGCGTTCAGCTCGCTCAACTGGAGCAAGTTCGACTACGCCCGCTGGGGCGCAGCCGCCCTCGCCCACCTCGTGCTCTCCAAGCGCGACACCGTAGGCCTCGTCATTTTTGACAGCGAGATGCGCTCCAAGGTGCCGCCCGGCAACGGCGGCCCCCAGGAAATCGCCATCCTGAAGGAGCTCCAAAAGGCCACGCCGGGGGGTCCGACCGCGGTCGGCTCCGTCCTCAAGACGCTCGTCCCACGCCTCCGCCACCGGGGGGTCACCGCGATCTTCTCGGACTTCTTCGACGACGTCGACGAGATCATGGCCGGCGTCAAGCAGCTCGTTCACCGCGGGCACGAGCCCATCCTCATCCAAGTCGTCGACCCGCTCGAAATGTCTTTTGACCTCGACAAGCTCGTCAGGCTCGAAGGACTTGAGAACGCCGGCGACCTCAAGGTCGATCCCAAGGCGCTCCGCGAGGCCTACCTCGAAGAGATCCAGGGTCATTCGAAGGAGCTGGCGCGCCAGGCACGCTCGCTTTCCATCGACTTCCTGCGCGTCTCCACCGACGAGCCACTCGACGCAGTTCTCTCCGCCTACCTCTCACGCCGACTCGCCCGCGCACGCGGCGGAGCCTCCTGACCCGTGATCGAAGGATTCCAAAACCCAGGACTGGCCATCGGTGCGGCGCTCTGCGTCGTACCGCTGATCATCCATCTGCTCAACCGCCAGCGCCACCGACCCCAGCGCTGGGCGGCCATGCGCTTCGTACTCGCGGCGTATAAGAAGACGAGGCGCCAGGTCCAGCTGGAGAACCTCCTGCTGCTCCTTCTGCGCATGCTCGCGATCGCCGCGCTCGCCTTCGCGATCGCGCGCCCCTTTGCCAGCGGTGACAGCCCCCTGGCTGCGCTGCGCGAAGAGCGCCGGGACCTCGTCCTGATCATCGACGGCTCCGCCTCAACGGGCTACCGAGAGGAAGTCGAGACCGTCTTCGAGCGCATCGTCGCCCGCGCCTCCGGACTCATCGAGGAGCTCGACGAGTCTCGCGGTGACCGCGTGCGCATCGTGTTCGCCGGCTCCGTGCCACGCAGCTACCCGATGACCGGGCCCATCGACGCCGCCTCGATCCTCGAAACGCTTGAGTCCCCCCTCGACGAGAGTGCCGACCTGGCCGCCGCCATCGCGGACGTCACGGCGGCGATCTCGGACGACATCCAGAGCGGAGTCTCGAGCGCCACGGAAGTGCGTCTCCTCACGGACCTCCAGGCCGCGACCTTCGCCGCCAGCACGCGCCGCGGCGGATCCGCCGGGCTCGACACCCTCGGGACAAGCGGCGAAGCGAACTCCAACGAGCCCCTCGCTCTCGCGGAAGAACTCGCGCTGCTGGACGCCCTTGAGATCAAAGTCCTCGTCGAAGACCTTGGCCCGCGCCAGCTCCGCCCGGCCAACCTCGCGGTCCAGTCCCTCACCGTCCTCGGCGAAGCGCCGCGCGCCGGCGTCCCCTTCGAGGTCGCCGTCTCCGTCGCCAATTTCAGTGACAACGACCTCCTCGCCGAGCGCGTCGCCCTCAAGATTGGCGGCGAGCGTCTCCCGAGCCAGCGCATCGACATACCGGCCCGCGGCAGCGCCGAGGCCGTATTCACGGCCGAGATCGCCGACTCCGGCCACCACGCGCTCACCGCGTCCCTCGAGGGCGACCGGCTTGGCGTGGATGACGAACGCTCCGTTGTGCTCTACCTCCCCGAGCCCCTCGTGGTCCTCGTCGTGAACGGTGCCCCTGCCGATCGGCTCGAAGACGACGAGGTCGGTTTCCTCCTCGCCGTCCTGGAACCGCCCGACGATTCACTCGGCGGACAGACCGTGAGTCCCTTTTCGGTCCGAACGATCCGCCCCGCGGACCTCGACAGCGCGGACTCCCCCATCGAAGAGGCAGACGTGCTCATCCTGGCGAACGTGCCCGCGGTCACCTCGGCCGCAGCCGAGCGCATCGAGCAGCGCGTCGCCGCCGGCGCCGGACTGTTCATTACGGCGGGCGACCGCATGGGCGACCTCGCTGGCTGGTCGGAGAACCTCCGACGCGAGGACGGCACCGGACTTCTGCCCGCCGAACTCCAGCGCCGCGTTGCCGCCGCCCGTCGTACGACCTACTACCGCGTCAGCTCCTTCGATGACGCGTACCCGGGCCTGTATTACTTCACCGACGAAAAGCGCCGTCCGCTCCTCACCGAGGTTCCGTTCTACGAGTTCATCGCCTCGAACCCACTCGAAGGCGCCCGCGTCCTCGCCCGCTTCGACGACGCTGCCGGCAGTCCGCTCCTCGTCGAGAGGCCCTACGGCGACGGACGAGTCCTCCTCTGGACGAGCTCCATCGACCCCGCGTGGAACCGCGTGCCGGACTCCGGCAAGACGTTCGTCCCGCTCGTGCTCGAGCTGCTGCAAAACCTCCGAACGCGCGACGAGGGTGAGCGCACGGTGAACGTCGGCGACGACGTGACCGTCATCGTGGGCGACTTCCCGCGTGATGCCGCACTCGTTCGCCCTTCGGGCGGTCAGCAGCCCATTGAAGGCGACGCTATCGAGCGGGCCGACCAGCGCTGGACCCTGCCCCGACTCAGCGGCGCTCTGTTCGACGAGGCCGGCGTCTACGAGGTGCGAGCCCAGGGGGTCCGCGCCCAGCCGATCGCCGTCCAGCTCGACCCACGTGAAAGCGACCTCGCCCGCGCCACGCCCGCCGAGGTCGAGGCGATCCACCCGGCCCTCGTGGTCGTGGAAGCCACCGCGGACGGTGAGCGCAACGAAGCCGCCGCCAACCAACCGCGTCGCGGAGAAATCTGGCGCTGGCTCGCGATGGCTGCCCTCGCCTTCCTCGTCTTCGAGTCCTTGCTCGGCGCCTACATTGGCCGTCGCCGCGGAGCGATTTCATGATCCCCTCGCTCTCTCCGATGACCGACTGGTTCCCCACGATGGCGCCTGCGAAGCTTCAGGAGGTCGCCGCCGAGGCCGCCGCCAGAGCCGCTACTGGAGGCGCCGACGCCGTCCAAGAAACGTGGCGCTTCCTCGAGATGCCCGCCCCCTGGATCGTTGCGCTGGTCCTCATTCCAGGGGCGCTCGCCATCGCGACCATCGCATACTGGCGAGAGTCACTCTCGCCGAGGATGCGCTGGTCCCTGGTGACGCTGCGCGCGCTCAGCTTTCTCTTGCTGCTCGCCGTCATCTTCCGCCCGGTCTTCGTGCGCCAAGAGCAAAGCGTCATCCAGCCGGAGGTTCTGTTCCTCTTCGATGACTCTGGATCCATGGCCACCCAGGACCCATACATTGGGGCCGATGAAGCGCGGGAGGCCGTCACCCTGCTCACCGGCAAGGCACCGGCGATTGTCAGCCGCGCAGAGATTGCGACCGCGCTTCGCCCCGGTCTGGTCGAGGCCGCAGAGAGCCGTGGCTACGTCGCGCGCTCATTCCGCTTCGCCGACGACCTTTCATCCCTTGGCGACAAGGCCGAACTGAGCGGCCGCGGCGCCGCGACGGCCCTCGGGGATGCGATCCGCTCCGCCCTGGCAGGACACCGCGGCAGGTACGTCAGCGACATCGTCGTCGTGACGGACGGTCGCTCGAACGTGGGAGCGCTGCCCGACGAGGCCGCCATGGCCGCGAAGACCGCAGGTATCGCCATCAACACGCTGCTCGTCGGAGACGCACGCACCGAAGTGAACGTCCGGGTCGAGCTGGTGGATGCCCCGGAGTCGATTCTCGAGGGTGACCAGGTCGAGATCGCCGCGCGGGTGTCCGCACGCGGCACGGAAGGGGGCGAGGTGACGCTGTACCTGGAGGAACTCTCCTCGGTCGGCTCAGACGAGGTCCGCCTCGTCGCTTCCGTCGAGGTTCCGCTCACCGAGTCCGGCGATCGCGTGGTCCTCGTCGCGGGCCGTGACGCCGTCGATTACGGCTCGTCCGAACGCCGCTTCCGTCTGCGCGTCGAGCCACTGACCGACGAACGCGTCAAGGACGACAACGTCGCCTTCGCGACCGTTCGCGTGAACCGCGAGAAGGTCCGCGTGCTCTACGTCGAGGGCTATCCACGCTACGAGTATCG
>JBLIHL010000508.1:0-4746 GCA_047635895.1 Paracoccaceae bacterium
GGGCTTCTGCCACAACCCCTGGGCCCGCGCTGTCATCCAACCAGACGGCGAGATGATCGTGTGCCAGGGCTTCCACGACTACGAACTCGGCAACGTCGGCGAACGTCAGTTCGAGGAGATCTGGAACAGCGCGGCGATGCGACGCTTCCGCGCGTCACTGCTGAAGGACGGCCTGTTCCCGTACTGCTCGCGCTGCTGCGAGCTCTACGAGCTAGACGAATCCCGAGCGTAGTGCACAGCTTCATCGCCCTGGCTTGCCTTCGCTATTCGCCTCCGGGCCGATAGCGCTGCTCGACGTGCCCCTCGAGTTCTTCCGTGTAGAAGTAGATCGGTCGAAGCTGGCCTTCGATGTAGCGATCGATCTGATCGTCGAAGTGAGGACTCTTCGGATCGCAGGAGAGTCCGCCGGCCGTCACGGCTCTCGCTCGCACGCGGTCGCCGAATTCAACGACCGCGACGAAGCTGTTCCCGCTCGACCCATACCAGCGCTTGGTGCCTGCGCGAGGACGCGCGCCGAACGAGGCCAGCGAACCCCAGCGACCCGACGTGAAGCCAACCGGCACGCTCGGCTGCTCATCATCGAAGGGAAGGTCGATGTCTCCAGTCAGGCGCTGAAAACGGTTGATCTCGCCCCACGGCGTGCGCCAGCTCCCGAAGTCGCTCTCGAGGCGTAGGACCGCCGCGGCTAGCGCCTCAAGGTAGGCGGCTGGGGTCATGGACTCCGCCATGTACTGCATGGCGTTGGGGAAGCCCTCGGTCGATGCCAGTTCGGCCCGCGCGCTCTGCCCCAATGCCGTTCCGTAGAACACCGCGAGTGAGGTGGCAACGGAGTCCTTGGCCCAGCGCCGGTCCCAGCCCTCCAGAAGCGCCATCGGCTCCTCCAGCTTGGCTCGGAGGTCCGCGCTAGCGGGGCCGGAACGCCACGCTTTGAAGAGCGGCGGCAGGAGCTCGTCAAAGGCGGTTAGCGCCGTATCGAAGGACAGCTCGATCAGCCCGTCGACGTCCAAGGCGCTCGCTCCCTCAAGGAGGCGCATGGCATGCACGCCGCGGGCGTTCTCGACGCCAATGTCCATGTAGGACGGAAAATCGGCGCGCACGGGGCTCTCGGGTCCAGCCGCGGAATAGGGCCAGTTGTTAGTGTTCTGGGCCCAGCCATTGGCGGGGTTGATGGCATTGGGGCTCTCGTCGATCGAGTGCACACCCTTCCAGTCGGTCGCAGGATCGCTGCCGTCGACGGGCAGGCGATAGTCCAGCGACGCGCTCCGCACGGGAATGAAGTTCGAGTGCAAGTACGCGATGTTGCCCTCCGAATCGGCGAAGAGCGTGTTATTGGAAGAGTTCGTGTGCGCACCCATGATCTCAAGGTAGGCGGCGAGGTTGGGAGCTTTGGTGCGCGTGTAGGACTGAACGAGGGCGCGTAGCGGCTCCTCCATGAGTGCCACAGCCACCCAGCGTCCATCCTGTGACCGAACGATCGGGCCATGATGTGTCCGGTACGTCTTGAAGCGCTTCTGCAGTAGCGCGCCGTCCGAGATGTAGGGCACTGTGATCTCACGCAGCGCTACCGGGCGCCATTCGTCGCCGTACCGATAGCGGAGCTCGCCGTCCTGCTCTTCCACGACCTCCACGAACTCATCAATGTTGTCCACGCTGCTGGACGTGTGCATCCAGCCCGCGGTCTCGTTGAATCCCTGATAGACGAAGAACTGGCCCCAGGTCAATGCGCCGTAGGCGTTCAGCCCTTCTCCACTCGTGACGTGGGCCTCGTGGCGGAAGTAGAAGGAGGTGTGCGGGTTGATCAACAGCAGCGCAGCGCCGTTCGCGGACCTCGATGGTGCGATGGCGATGCCATTGGAGCCCTGCGGTTCACCGGGTAGTCCGAGCGCCTCAGCCGCACTGGCCACCGGACGAATTCCACCATAGGCCGGCAGCGCCGTCGCCATGGCCACGTGGTCTCCATAGAAGGCAGCCAGCGCGTCCAGGCTGATTCGCTCGATATCACCCCCGATACTCCCCTCACTGAAGCTCAGCGCCATCCAGGGCTCGAATCGCTCGATCACCTGCGGCTCCACCTCTGGGTGCGTGTGCAGGAAGAAGTTGAGGCCGTCAGCCCACGCGTCCATCAGGGCGCGCAAGAAGGGCGGGCTCTCGCGATAGAGCCGCTGCAGCTCGACGGGATCGATGAAGAGCTTCATGCGCAGGTCCGACCAAAGGGCTGACTCCCCGTCCGCCTCTGCGAGTCTGCCGAGGCTGATGAGGTAGTTCCGCTCGATGCGCGCGAAGTCGTCCTCGGCCTGGGCATACATGAGTCCGAAAACGGCGTCGGCGTCCGTCGGCCCCGAGATGTGCGGGATCCCCCAGTCGTCGCGAACGATCTCGACGCGGGCGGCCGTGGCCCTCCAGTCGGACGGACCTGCAGATGAACCCGTAGCAGACTCTGCGGCAGCCTGCGATCGCGGCTTGGATAGCGAACCGGGCCCCGTGCAACCAACGATGAAGCAGGCAGCCAGGAGCGGGAGGGCGAGAGACGAGGAGTTCGGGCGTGTCGACATCATGGAGCCAGCATACCGTGAACGTGCGCCGAGAGAGCCTGACCGTGCTCTGAGGCTGGATTGGTAGCAGAGTTCAGCGACGGCCTGACGGGACGTGGGTATCGATCGCTTCCACCAGTCGCTCCCACGCCACGGGGCTGCTGTAGCGCTTCACGAGGCGTCCATCAGGCGCGATCAGGAGAAGCTCAAACGTCGGTGCTCGCTGCTTCATCGGGTAGCGACGTTCGAAGTACTCGGCATCCGGAATGCGCTTTCGGTCCCCGACGCGGCACGCCTGGACCGGATCGCCCGGGCTGATCACCGCCACGTCGCGTTCGAGCAAGGCTGAAGATCCGTTCTGCAAGAGTTCCAACTGATGCGTCCACGACGCCTTCCAGCGGGCGTTGCCCCTCACGACGAGGATCGGGCCTCGCTCCGCCGCCGCCATCACAAACGCTCGTTCACGCTCCCAGCTGGCTCTTGCCCGATGGTAGTCGCGGAGGATCGCCTCGGGCTCCGTCACCACGCCGTAGCGCTTGACCAGCCTGCCGTCATCACCCACGAGTACCATCTCGAAACCGTCGTGAGCTGGTCCCATGTGATAGGCCGAGCGGAACGAATCGGCTTCGGGGAGCGGCGCCCCGGGTTCACCGAGTGCCTGCGTATCGCCTCGCGTCACATGAAGAACCATGAGGTTTGGAATCGCCTGACGCAGCGCGCAAGAGTCAACCACTCCGAGCTGGCGCTGGCTGTCACGATCCCCCTGAATCACAAGCAGTGGACGCTGAAAAAGGGTGGCCGCAAGGAACTGCTCCGTGTTCGAGGACCAGTGGGAATGAAGCCTCCAGAACACCCGACCCGTTCCAGGTGAGACCAGGTGGATTCCGCCGTAAGAAGTCGACCTGGACGGGCCGTCATACCTTGTCGTGCCGACGAGAACCTCACGACATCCGTCGCTGTCGACGTCATCGAAGCGCGTGAAGGAGGCTCGCCGTGGGTGATAGTGAGTACGGGCTGGCTCGAGGTCCCAGAGGGGCTCGCCCCCCAATCCTGGAAGGGCGTAGAGCTTCACCGAAGGGGCTTCCGGATGGCCCAGGCAAACGAGGTCGTCCCCGGGCACGTCGTCGATGTTGCCAACCGGGAAGAGGTCCTCGGCGAAGTGCCGATACTCATTGAGGATGCCCCCGTCCAGGGCCGGGTGGAAGGTCAGAATCCTTGGGCTCGGATCAGTCGTTCGAAACTCGGCCCCAGAGACGCCAAGCAGCGTCGAGGAGCGAGATTCCTCGAGCACGCCCAGAAAAAAGTCCGCAACACCGTCCGCGTTCAGGTCGCCGGCGGGATCCGCCTTCCAGATCACTGGCTCCAGTCCAGCGAAGAACTCGGCGACCACGCCCCCGAGAGGAACGCGCCGGCTTTCGGGATAGAGGCGCACCTGTCCGTCGACCGCGGCCGAGCGGTCGCTCCGGAGCAGCTGCGGCTCTAGCCCCGGCAGGATGCCGTCCATGACCCCGTCCCCGTCCAGATCCCCCACCGGCCAGAACGCGCCGGTCTGCACCGCGTAGCGACGGGAAGAACGGGAAGCCAACGCCGGAGGCGGATTCGGCGCGAGGACTCCGAGCGTCAGCCCGCTCTGCGCACCGACGATCCGCCATGCCGCGTCCTCTGTCACCAGGAGATCCGGCTCCCCGTCGAGGTTCGCATCCCCCAGAGGGATCACATCGTCGGCGGCATGCTCGAAGGTTTGTATGGGCCTACCGGTTAGGCCGCAGCGAACGTCCGTACGCGTCACACCGTGCCTGCGGTCGTAGCCCACCAAGACGTCCGGGACCCCATCACCATTCACGTCGTCGAGAGCCCGGAGGGAGCGCCCAAATCCCAGGTCGTGCTGGGACGTCCATTCATCCAGAACCGCGCGTGTCGCTCCTGAGTAAACGATGACTCGCCCCGCCCCTGGCACACCACCCGCAGGGGAGCCGGGCGCCCCGGACGCGAAGTCCGAGACTCCGTCACCGTCGATGTCGGATAGCGTCAGGACGGCGACACCAAGGCCCGAATCGACTCCAGGCTGAAAACGAGCGGTGAGCTGCGGGCCGATGCTGCACGCGGCGAGGAGTAGGAACGATAGGGCCATGGGTAAGAACAGACGTGGGCCATCGTGGATCGGCGACACCGAATCACCCTTTGGCGGGGATCCATCGCACCGCCGGCCCTGCGA
>JBLIHL010000509.1:0-4745 GCA_047635895.1 Paracoccaceae bacterium
CGCGTCTCTCTCAAAGCGCATGTGACGCGTAGCCTTGATGTCCTCCAGCCGGATGGAGACGACACGTCGCATTTCGACGCCCTGGAAGAGCTGCGTCGCCACCGGGACATCGTTCGCGACCTCTCGTTCCGTCTGCTTGTAAGCAAAGAACGCGAGTGCACCGACAACGATGGCGAGGAGGAGGGGAGTGAGTCGACTCATGGGTTCGAGGGGGCGTTCTCGGGCGTGCGTTGGCGGCGGCGTCCACTACCGCGTGAGCGCAGGAGCCAGACGATCATCCCCAGAAGGAACGTAGCGCCGGGCAGGTAAAACTGCGCCACGCGCGCGGCGGTGGTGAAGGCCTGGTTGTCCGTCGAAGTCGGCAGGAAACGTAGGTCGGGATCGCGCGCTGGGACGACGATCCGGTGCTCTTGATCCGTCACCCAGCTAAACAACGCCCGCGCGAAGCCGGCGTCGCGGTTCAGCTTTCGGTCCAGGTTGGAAAGCGAAACGGTGGATCCAAGCGCCGCGATGCGCGTCTCCTGCTCGGCTTCGAGACCGCTCACCGCGGGCACATCCTGGAGCGGTGGCATCTGAACGGTTGCCGCAATCGGGAAGCGCCCAAAGGTGCCGTCGACCTCCGCGTCAAAGAACTGATCCACCGGCACGGAGTCTAGCCAGCTCTGGGGCTCTGACATGAGCAGGTGCTGGGCCACCCCCGACTGGGGCTGCCGCAGAATGCGGACCTGGTGCGTGAAGGAAACGACCAGGCCCCGCCCTGCCTTGACGAAGGGCTTGACGATCGGGTGACCCGTCAAAAGGCTCGGCGGAAGCTGGTGGATCTCACACTGCTGCACCCTTTGAAGGATGCGTCCAGTCTGGGGGTCGGGAAAAGGGTGCGCCACGCGCCCTTCGCTCACCTCAAGCCCGAAGTGTCCCATCAGGTCCGGTACATCTGAAGCACGTAGCTCCATCGGATCGAGCGTGGGCGCCACGATCAGCCGCCCCCCTCTCTCCGTGTAATTCACGACGGCCGAGTACATCTCCCCGGGCCACGGCGATCGCGGCCCCATGGCGACGAGCACCTCGCAGTCTTCGGGGAGCGGACCGTCCTCGGCCATGTTCCAGGTATGGGCCACGACTCCGTCCTGCTTGAGCTCCTCCACGAGGAGGCCCATGCCGTCGCTGTTCTCCGTATCGAACGGATCTTGCTCTCCGTAGCCCGTCGTGAAGTAGGCGTGGAGCTCTTTCCGACGCGTCACATCGAGGATTCCCTCGGCGATCGACTCTTCCGCGTTGAAGGAAACCACCCGAGGATTCACGGGACGGTCCCCCACCATGCGGAAGGGCTGGAACTGCGCCAACGCGCCGTCGAGCGGCAGGAACACGCGGCGCTCCCCGCGGCTGATGACGAGGCCGTTCTCAAAGCCTTGGAGGCGAAGCTCACGCTGCCGCTGCTGCCACGCAAGAAGGTCGCTCGTGTTGGCGTACTCGACCTTGATGCGTCCGCCGGCAGCGGTCTCGACCATGCCGAGCAGCTTCGTCGTGCGCTCCATGACTTCAGCGTCGAGCTGGGCACGTCGCCCGGCCTCGGGCCGCCAGAGGATCTCGATCAGCACGTCATCCTCCATCCGCTCTAGAAGGCCCTCGCTGGCCGTGGCGAGCGTGTTCTTCGAAGTGGCTGTCAGGTCGAAGCGCTGGCGAATACCAGGTCGCCCGACGATCCAGTTCAGGAGCAGCACGGCCGCGATGGCCAGGCCAATGGTGACCGTCAGCTGCAGCGCCGTGCCCAGCCGCGAGAGTCGCCCGACGGAGCCCACACGGGCCTTCGCCGGCGCAGCGTTCGCGCCGGTGTTCGCGTCAGCATTCGCGCCAGTGCTTGGGTTGTTAGAACTCATCCTCGCCACCTGCGGGCCTCGAGAGAACGCGCCGTCAGGAACAGAAAGAGCCCCGTCCAGGTCGCGAAGAAGATCACCTCGGCGGTGTCGAAGACGCCCACCATGAAGGAGCGCTGGAAGTGCCGGACCGCGTCCATGCTGGCAACGATCCCGGTCACGCGGTCGACGATCACCTCCTGGCGATCCCCTGTGTCCGCAATGAAGGGCAGGACATAGGAGAGTCCGCGCATGACCAGCCAGGGCAGCACGAGCCAGAGAACGCAGGCGACCATGCTGAGGAACGCGGCCAGCAGCGGCGTCGCCGTGAAGGTCGACGCCAGCATCCCAATCGAGACGAAGAGCCCCGAGACGAGCAGCGTCCCGATCCAGGTCCCGATGACCGCGGGCCAGTCCGGCGAGCCGCCGACCCACTGGAGCGTGCCCGCGTAAACGAGCGCCGACGTCCAGACAATGCCCAGGAAGAATGTCGCCGCAAGGAATTTGCCCACGACGACCGCGAGGTCCCCGACCGGCGCGGTCAGGAGGTATTCAAGCGTTCCGTTCCGCGACTCTTCCGCGATGAGGCGCATCGACAGAAGCGCGGGCAAGAAGACCATCCAGACCCAGAAGCCAATGCCGGACATGGAGCTCTCGAGCGTCGCGCTCACGTTCCCGCCCGAATTCAGGAGGAACGTATTGAAGAGCAGCCCGTTGAACAGGAGCACGACAAGCAGAACGATCCACGTGAACGGAGCCATGAAGAGCCCCGTGAGTTCACGTCGCGCGACGACGAGAGCGCCGGTCATTCGCCGCCTCCCTGCGGGCCATTCAATCCGGTGGTATCCGTAGGCGCCGGCAGGTCGGGCTCGACGGTCACGGGCTTGCTCAGGTCGCGGCTCGCCCCGCGGTCAAAGGGGTTGAGGCTATAGATGGTCTTCGACTGGGCTGTGCCGGGCGTACCCAGTGGCAGTGGCTTGCCGCCCGAACTTCCCGGCGGCGCCAGCTCGAGCCCAGTGGATTGGATCGCGAGACCAGACGACGCGGGCGCCGGTGAGTTTCCGCCCGGCGCAGACGCGGCGGCGGCGGCGCTCGCCTCCATCTTGGTCGCGGCTACGTCGCCAATGACCAAGCGCGTGAACAGCTGCTCCAGCGTCGGCCGCTTCCAGGTCAGTTCGCGCAATGCCCAGCCCTGGGTCATCGCCAGCGCGCCGACGTCTTCGCGCAAATCGCCTTCGCCGCTGACGCGGAACGTGTGGTGGATGCCCACGCGGTCACCGACCTGAACGTCCTCGACGCCATGCAGCGACCTCAGGAGCTCCGCCATCGCGCCCGGCTCGGACGGCGCGGCGGCTTCCACGAGCACGTGCCCGCTGTCCTGACCGCTGCCGAGACGAGCGATGATCTGGTCCTGACTTCCGTCTGCGACCTTCTGCCCCTCGTGAATGATGATCACGCGGGGCGCCATCCCCTCAATCTCCGCCAGAATGTGCGACGACAGGAGCACGGTGTGCTCATTGCTGAGGCCTGCGATCAGGTCCCGAACCTCGCCGCGCTGGATCGGATCCAGCCCGCTGGTGGGCTCATCGAGGATCAGCACCTCGGGATCGGGCAGCAGCGCCACCGCGAGCCCGACGCGCTGCTTCAGGCCCCTGGAGAGCGTCCCCACCAGCTGCTTGCTTCGGTCGAGCACGCCCACGCGATCGAGGACCTCCCCGATGCGCGACTTCAGGTCATGGCGCGACATCCGATGAAGACGGCCCTGGAACCGCATCATCTCGTCGACGCGCAGCTCGGGGTACAGCGGCACGGACTCCGGGAGGTAGCCAATCTTGCGACGAACGGCCATCGAATCGCGCAGGACGTCGTGGTTAGCCACCACGAGCCGCTCCGCACGGGTCGCGGGCAGGTAGCCAGCGAGGATCCGCATCGTGGTGGTCTTCCCGGCTCCGTTGGGCCCGAGGAATCCAACGACTTCTCCCTTGCCGACCTCAAACGAGAGGTCGTCGACGGCGGTGGTTGAGCCGTAGCGGCGCGTGAGGTGTGCGACTTCGATCATGTGTGGGCTGACTGGGCCCGCGTTCGGGCGACGTAAGAAGGGGCGCTTGGCCCTCTCTCAGTGGATGCGGCGGCGTGGTTCGGACAGGAAGACTAGTGTGGGTAGCCTGGATAACAAACCGTGTGCCAGCCCGAAACTTCCGCCACTCCGGGCACAGTCCCCGTTCAGCCTGTCCAGACCATGACGCTGAGTCGCTGAGCCCTCCTGGGCGCCCTCGAAACCGGACGCGATCGAAATGATGACCTGCCGTGTCGAGACAACTTCGTGACCGTTGCATGGCATCGGCGCCGTACGTTCTATCGCCATGCTTGCCGCACTCTCCTCCCGCCGGACCCCGGCCGTGCTCTTGGCGCTCGGCTTCGCCAGCGCTGCGGCCCTTGTGGCGGCCAGCCTGACCGATTTCGGCGACCCCCGAATCGAAGCGCGGGCGGGGGCCCTCCAGAAGGCTGCGACCCACGCCCGGGTGATCCAGGTCGGCTGGGAGGAAGCGCGGGCCGGCGAAGGGCCACTTCCGGGGACGGTTGAGACCTATCCCCGCATGGCCGACGAGCCGCTGCGGCTGGGGCCCGTCGGAGCTGAAGACTCCCGTCCCACCGATCCACTGCTCTCGGCACTTTTGGCCTCGGGTCGTGCTGCGCTCCTTCGCGGCGAGCCTGAGGAGGCACTCGCGACCTTCGAGGACGCCCTCCGTCAGACGGCCGTGGAAGCCCGGGACCGAGAGCTTGTGCTGTTCGAGGCCGTCAGGTCAGCGGGTACCGCGGGGAACGTCGAGGCCGCCATGCGGCATCGCGCCTCCCTCGCGGTCAGCGCCCATGACCCGGTCCTCCACGGGA
>JBLIHL010000510.1:0-4742 GCA_047635895.1 Paracoccaceae bacterium
GACGCCGATGATGGCGGCGCGGTCGCCGACGCGGCGGTAGAGGTGCTGGACCAGCGCGTTCGCGCGTTCGCGCAGGGGAGCGCCGCTCAGGCCGCCGCGCCCGATCTCCTCAATGCGCGCCGGATCGGTGCGCGCCAGGCCCGTGCGGTCCGAGGCCGTGTTGGTGGCGACGAAGCCCGCGATGTCGCGCTCTAGCACGAGATCGAGGATCGAGTCGACGGCGCCCGCGTCAACCGGGAGAGTCGCGGGCGGCGAGAGCTTGACGAGGACCGGGACCTTCGACTCCTGCCGGGCGCGTTCCTGAAGAACGGCGTCGAGGAGCGGCGCGAGGGCCTCAGGGGATTCGAACGTCTTGCCTTCGGCCGTGTTCGGGCACGATACGTTGAGGACGAGGAAGTCGGCGTGGGGGAGGAGCGCGCGCGTGCTCGTCACGAAGTCCTCCAGGCCCGCATCGCCGAGGATGTCCGGGCTGTGGGTTTTCGCGATGTTGATGGCGAGCCGGAAGCCCGCCGGGCGCTTCGTGCGCGCGAGTCGAGCGGCCACGACGTCGGCGCCGTGGTTGTTCAGGCCCATGCGGTTGATGAGCGCTTCGTCCTTCGCGAGGCGGAACGCGCGGGGCTTCGGGTTGCCCAGGCTGGGGAGGGCGCTGACGGATCCCACCTCGCAGAAGCCGAGTCCGAGGCTGGGCCAGAGCCGCACCAGTTCGCCGTTCTTGTCGAGGCCGGCGGCGATGCCGACGGGGCTCGTGAACGTCTGCCCGAAGGCCTCGACGCGCAGGCGCGCGCGGTCGGCGGCCGAGAGCCGAGGGGCGTACAGCGCTCGGACCACGGGAGGCGCGAGCTGGCCGAGGCGCCCGAGGCGAATGCCTGCGTGGTGCGCGGTCTCGGCAGAGGCCCGGAAGAAGACGGGGCGGAGCGCTCGGTAGAGGGAAGGCATCGGCGGTGAGGATATCCGCCGCCGACGCCCCGGTGGTGGGGTCTCAGGCTCCTTTCACGCGTGACCGCGGGCTAGCGCACACGGGCGACGCGGCCCTTGGGTCCCGCGAGCCAGATGGTCCCGTCCAGAAGGGCCGCATCGACGCAGTGGAACCCCTCCGAGCTGAACGCGCGCCAGGTCCTGCCGCCGTCGCGGCTGATGTCCGTTCCAGTCTGCCCGGTGGCGAGGAACCAGCCGTTCCCCAGGGCGGTTGAGCCAGCGCGCTGGCCCCGAGGTCCGACTTCAGGCGCGATCCAGGTCTTGCCAAAGTCGACGCTGTAGGCCGCATTGGCCACGCCGCCGACGTCCCGTGCCAGGAAGTCGCCGCCGACGAGGACGCCCGTGCCGTCCTCGCGGAACGACACGCTGAAGGCTCCCGCGCCCACGCCCTCTGCCGCGACCGGAGTCCACGCGGGGGTCCAGGTCTGGCCGCTGTCCTCACTCCAGAAAGCGCGCGCGCGGTCTTTCGTGCCGCCGGTGACGATCCAAGCCCGGAGGGCGTCGAGGGTCCGAAGGCCGGTTCCGCTGGCGGCGAAGCTGGCCTCGCCGGACTCCAGGGCGAGGGGGCCGGTCTCGGAAGGGGTCCAGGTGACGCCACCGTCGCTCGTGTGGAGGACTCGGAAGCGGCCGTCCTCCATGGGGTCGCCATAGGCGATGAGGTGGTCGCCGTCGAAGGCGTCGAGGCCGTCGAGGAAGGCCTGCGGCGAAGTCTCTCGGTACTGCTCAGTCCAAGTGGCGCCGCCGTTGTCGGTGAAGAGGATGCGGGAGGAGTCGCCGGGGCCGGCGGTCATGATCCAGGCGAGGTCGGCGCTGATCGCGTAGACGTCGCGCACGTCGAGGCCTGCGATGGAGGCGGGGGCGACGTTGGCCCAAGTGCCGCCGGCGTTGACGGTCTTGAGGACGGTGGCGCCGCTGCCGGTGGCCCAGGCAATCTCGCTGGAGACAGCGGCGAGGCCGCGGAGGCTGGAGCTTGTGCCAGTGGCAAAGAGCTGGAGGCCTTCGGTCTCGGTGCGCAGGCCGAGATCGTGAATCTCGTCATCGGTGAGGCAGATCACGTTGACCCCCAAGCTTGGCGGCTGGACTCTCTGGAGGCTTGCGCCGCGCTCTACGATCCGCTGGGAGCCGGCCCTCAGGAGATCGAGCCCGCTGCCGAGAACGGTGCCGTTGCGTGGGACGCGAATCGTCAGGCCTGATTGGCGGACGAGGTCGGTGAGCATTTCATGGGTACCGGATGGTTTCGCCGAGGCGGCGACTTCAAGCACCAGCTCGTTCACCTCCCTGTGCTCGAGGAGCATCCGGAGCAGGCGCCCTGGGGTCGAGCCGTCGAGCTCGCCGCGGAGGGTGGCGGTGCGGCCCTTTACGGAGAGGGTGGCCGGGGTCTGGAAGCACGTCGTCCAGGACAGGAACTCATCTTGATCGAGGCAGCGATCCGCGGAGGTGTCGAAGAGTCGCCAGCCGGGGAGTCCGATCTGTCCCAGTTCCTCCTTGTCCAAGGTGCCGCTGCTGTCCCGGTCGAACTCCTTGAAATTAGCGCCGAGCGGCTGCCCGGCGCGGAGCGGCTCGGGCGCGGTGGGCGCGGAGCCGGGCTCGTCTGCTGGCTCGCGTGCG
Organism: Paracoccaceae bacterium; assembly: GCA_047635895.1. Taxonomy (GTDB): domain Bacteria; phylum Planctomycetota; class UBA1135; order UBA1135; genus Saltatorellus. The sequence continues at coordinate 2,584 of JBLIHL010000510.1, forward strand.
TCGACCCAGGCCATGGCGGCCAGCGCGGCCTCGTAGCGGTCGAGGTGTCCGTCTCCGTTCATGTCGAGGAGATGTCGGAGGGCGGCTTCGTCGGGAATCGGGGCTGCCTGGCAGGGCGCCAGGGAGGCAAGGAGGGTGAGCATCCACATGGGCAAGAGGCTACTCCTTCTTCGTGAGGGCGGGTGAAGCGGCCGTCATGGGCCCGGAAAGAGCGTCGCGGCGTCCCTCGGCGGAAATGACCGCCTTCAGGCCCGAAACGGTGGCGCACCCTCAAGGGAGGAGCCCGAGCGGTCGATGAACGGAAAACTTAGGGGTCCTTCGACCAGCGGGGGCGCTGGCGACCCCTCGATCCCCCCTCTCGATTGATCCGACGATCCGAAAGACACATATGTTCAAGCCCACGCTTTTCAAGGCTCTCCCGATGTCTCTCGGACTCGGACTCCTTTCCGTCGCCTGCTCCTCAACAAGTGCGACCGTCAACACGAACGCCGTGGTCACCGCCTACGACATGGCGGTCCAGAGCGGCGAAGCGTACACGCTCACGGTTCTCCGCGCCGGGGACGCGATGACCCTGCCGAAGGGCGCAGAGCTCGCTGCGATGACCGACGCCCACCTGGCCTTCCTGGGGACGATGTTTGACGAGGGTTTCCTACTGACGTCCGGGCCGCTCATGGCTCCGCGTTCAGACACGACCCTCCGCGGGTTCTTCTTTATGGACGCGGTTGATCCGAGCGCTGCACAGGCTCGCACCTGCGAGGACCCGGCTACGAAGTCGGGTGTCTTCACGATGGAGTCGATGCCGTTCAAGACGAGCTTTGACCTGCGCGCACTTCCGCCGATCGAGCGCGGTTTCCGCATCCAGCGTGGCAATGACGACGTCGTCGCGCGCCCGTACGTCATCGTGACCGTCCCGACGTCGGCGGCCGCCATGGCGATCTTCGAGCAAATGGGTGACACCTGCATTTTCCACGGCGAGGTGCTCGGCGGCTCGTTTGAGGGCCAATCCCTCTGCGTGATGGACTGCATGACGGTGGGCGATGCCCAGACCGAGCTTGCGAAGGTCACGCCGATGGTCGAGGACTTCACCTTCCACCCGTGGGCCTCCACAACCTCCCTGGCCGAGCTCAACTGAGCCTCTGCTTTTTGAGATCCTAGGGCCGTTCCAGGACCCTCCGGACGGCCTAGGAGCGTGCCCGAGAATAGCTGAATCCGCATAGCACATTGCCCAAATCGCTGCGCTGCGTTGCCCGAACCCGCACGTAGCTACGGTTACGAAGCGAGTTCGGAGCGCCTTGCTCAGCAATCCGGACAACGCACTACGCGAATCCATCTATCCGCGACACGCTCCCAGCCGCCCGATCAGAAGTGCCCGCAGCCGTTTCACCGGCGCGGGCATTTTCTTTTGGCTACTCTCTCCGCCCAGCTTCATCGCTCAGAGCCATGCCAACGATCGTCAATATCGCCGCCTATAAGTTCGCCACGCTGACAGGCCTCCCAGAGCTGCGTGAATCCCTCCTGGCCCGAGCCAGCGAGCTCAATCTCCGGGGGACGATCCTCCTGAGCGAGGAGGGGATCAACTTGGTACTGGCAGGCGCGCGCGAGGCCATCGATGCGATCCTCGAGACGATCCATGCCATCCCGGCGCTCGCGGAATTCGACGTGAAGGAGAGCTACAGCGAGTCGCAGCCCTTCGATCGGATGCGAGTGAAGCTGAAGAAGGAGATCATCGCCTTTGGCGTAGAGGGCATTGATCCGCGTACCCACACAGCGCCGAGAATCACGGCGAAGGAGCTGAAGGCCTGGCTCGACGAAGGCCGCCCGGTCACGCTCTTGGACACGCGCAACCACTTTGAGGTGGAGGCGGGAACCTTCGAAGGAGCCATCCCCATTGGAGTGGACAGCTTCCGAGACTTCCCGGAGGCCGTCTCCAACCTCCCAGAGTCCGCCCGAAAGGGCCCAGTCGTGACCTTCTGCACCGGCGGCATCCGCTGCGAAAAGGCCGCCCCCTACCTCGAGCAACTGAACTTCGAAGAGGTCTATCAGCTCGACGGTGGCATCCTCAAGTACTTCGAAGAGGTGGGCGGCGCCCACTACAAGGGCACCTGCGTGGTCTTCGACCAGCGAGAATCCCTCGACCCAAGCCTGCGTCCGCCCCAACG
>JBLIHL010000511.1:0-4724 GCA_047635895.1 Paracoccaceae bacterium
AGAATGTCCTCGCGGTGTGCTCGCTGAGCGAGGACGACTTCGGCATCGACATCGCCCTCGAGGCGCTCAGGCACTCGGCGCCGGATGTTCGCGGCGAAGCGATGATCGTCCTGAAGCGCCACCCGCGGCCGGAGCTGTACGACACCATCCAGGCGGTGATGCCGGGGTTCAAGATGCGGGTGCACCTCGAGCGGTCCGCCCAGGCGCTCTACGCGTGTGACCCAGACCGCTGCGCCAGGGATATGGAGGGGTGGCTGGAGGCAGCCGAGCGCACGAACGGCTTCATTACCTCGATGATCGTGGACACGGTGCTACCGCTTGTCGCGAACAGCCGGGACCCTGAGGTGGCGGAGCTGTTCCTGCGCCTCGAACGGGAGACCGATGGGCTGCTCCTCCGTCATCGTTCCTACCTCCAGGCGCCCTCGGCCGCCCTCGGTAACGAGGCAAGCCAGCAGGCTCTCAAGGATCGGCTGGCGAGTCCCGAGACCCAGGCTAGATACCACGCCTTCCGCGCCATCGAGGCGGCGGGTCGCGTGGACGATGGTTACACGCTGGTCGAGACCGGCGCAACGCCCGCGGAGCGCGCCACCACGCTCGGCACCCTCGTCGATCCAGAGTACGACGGGGGTCGGACGGAGACGCAGATTGCCGACGTGATTGCACTGGCGCGGCGCTCGCTCCAGGACGAGGCCACGGAAGTACAGGAGGTCGCGCTTCGCGGACTGGTGCTCCGGGGTGACGAGGAAGGGCAAGCGCATCTCATGCAGCTCCTTCAGGGGTCCATCCCAGAGCGCTCTTTGGGGACTCGGTCGATACGTGGGATGCTGACGGATTGGCCGGAGACGGCGGATCAGGCTCGATCCATCCTGATCGCCGAGTGGGACCGTGAGGTGACAGGCTCACAGCGAACCGAAGCCTTGATCAGCATCTTGACGGCGCTGGGTGCCGTTCCCGGTGAGGCCACCGGTCAGTTCCTTGCGGATACCGCGGGCGTGCTTGGCGAGAACTCGGTGCAGGGGACGGCCGGCTTCAACTGGGCGCTGGGCCAGGTCTTCAACGCAGGCCCCGAGGCTCGGAAGGTGCTTCGCCAGCGGATCAAAACGGAGACGGCACCGCTCCGCAGGATCGACATCATTCAGTTCCTGTGGCAGGACTTCACCAAGGAGTCCGCCGACATCCTGCTCGGCATTCTCGACGACGAGACGAAGTCCGGCTACGAGCGGCTTTACGCCGCCGATCGACTGCTCCGGATGGGCATCCCGGAGCGCGTCGTTCCGATCATGAAGCGAGTGAATCGAACGACTTCCGACACCGTTCTGCGTCCCGGGCTGAACTGCCTGCTCTGGGCCTGGTTCGGACCGGCGCTCGTCTAATGGCTTGTCGCAAATAGCTGATCCCGCTCAGCGGGCATGAGCTTTCCACGTTCTGCGGCGCAGACTCCTGGCCAACACGATTAGCCAGTGGTTTTGAGCCATCCTTGCGCGGCGGATCGGGCTGCTGGTGAGGTTGAGCGGGGCGCATCCTTTTACTCGAGGAGCCGAAGGGTAAGCTCTTGGTATGGGTGATTGGATCAGGAATGGCCGGGGCGTGGATTGGCTGAAACGCCCGGCGCTGCTCGCGGCGTTCTCAGCTGTCCTTCTTCTCCTCCCTAGCTGCGGAGACGATTCGGCTTCCCGCTCGGGAGCTGAGGCGCCGTCGGGATCTGACGCCACGGGCATTGAGCCCGGAGCGGGTTCCTCTGCTCCTGCGACCGCCGCTGATGGGTCGAAACCCGCTGGGATAACGCCAGCTGGCACCGCCAAGACCTCCGGCCCCCAACGCACAAGGTCGCGAAACGAGCAAGCGCGGCCGGCCACCGGCGTTCGCGTGTTCCCTCCACAGGCTCCGCGCGTGCGTCCGGACTTCCCGGAGATTGCGGCGCTGGTAAACCCCGCGCATCCGAGTGATCCCTGGCCCGGCGAGCTGCTAGCCGTGAGCGCGGAGACCTCCCTGGTGGCCTTCCTGGAGGCACTTCGCGCTGGGGACGGCAAGCGACTCCGAGGCATGGTGATTCGCGACCTCAAGGGCAAGGTGCTCGATGCCGCCGGAGGGCCCGTGGACTCGACCGGGGACGCCCTGCTGGCGAAGCTTAAGGAACAGCTGCGCCTCGGTGACCCCGCGCTGTCCCAGCCGGGAGTACTGGAGGTGTCAGTGGTGGAGGTGGACGCGCCGCCGCTCCTCGCGCCCGGTGCGAACGAGCAAGAGCCGCGTCTTGGACGCACCGTCGCCCACGTGAAGCTTGGCACGCGCCCCGAAACGAATGCCGCCATGCGCGTGCAGGTTTACGCCACGATCGAAGTCGTCTGGCGGCTGGGCCGTCGAGTGCGCATTGCGGAGGTGTCACTGCTGGAACGTCGGGTCGACGAAATGGCGCCGCCGTTCCGGGATGTCACAGGTGCCGTCATCGGGATCGACAAGGAGCGTGACGGTTCGCTAGCGGACCTGCTGGGCCACGGCGCTCTGGAAGCGGTAGGGCGTACCGATAGCCTCGTGACCTCGACGAACATTTACCTGGCGCTCCATGGTGCGGCCGTCGGAGATCTCGACGGGAACGGCTGGGAAGACGTCGTGATCGGCCGCGCCGGCGGGCAGCCGAATCTCTGCTTGATGAATCGGGGTGGGCACCTCCAGGAGGAGGGAGCCGAGCGGGGCCTGGACGCCCTTGAGGACACCGGCGGAATGATGATCGCGGACCTCGATGGTGACGGCTTTCGTGACGTCGTCTTCGGTCGCGGCATGAGCGTGGCGATCGCATGGAACGACGGCACAGGGCATTTTTCCGTGGTGGATGGCCTGGAGTCATCAGGTGGCAAGGCGCGCGTCTATTCGCTCTCGGCGGCGGATATCGACGGCGACGGTGACCTCGACATCTATGACACGCGCTACTTCCGCAATGGCGGCTATGGCGCCCAGGCTCCCACGCCCTACCACGACGCCATGAACGGCGCAGCGAACGTCTTTTGGCGCAACCTGCTGGTAGACGATGAGGGCGCGCAGCCTCGCCGCTTCAGGGACGACACCGCGGTGGTGGGCCTGAACGTGGACAACGATCGCTTTAGCCTCTCGTCGGTGTTTGATGACTTCAATGGCGATGGCGTCATCGACCTGTACGTCACCAACGACTTCGGGCAGAACAACCTCTACGTCTGGAACGGTTCGAGCTTCGACGTGTCCACGGACGAGAGCGGCCTGAACGACAAGGCCGCGGGTATGGGCGTGAGCGTGGCGGATGTGGACCTCGATGGCGAGTCCGACCTCGTCATCAGCAACATGCACTCCGCCGCGGGAATGCGCGTTACCCGCGAGCCTAAGTTCGGCCTGGACTTGACGCCGGAGGTGCGGGATGAATTCAAGCGCCACGCCCGTGGCAACACGATCTACAAGGGGCTCGGCGAGGGCCGCTACCGCGACGTGACGCACATGACGGGTGCTGCGCCGGGGGGCTGGGCGTGGGGTGGACGATTCATCGACTGGGACCGCGATGGCCTGATGGACATCGTGGTGCCGAACGGCTTTCTCAGCGGACGTTTTGGTCCGGACCTTCAGAGCTTCTTCTGGCGCAGGGTCGTGGGGACCACGCCCATGAGCTTCGATGCGCCCGCAAAGGCCATGGACTTCTACCTCGCGGGCTGGTCCGTGATCAGTCACCTTTCGCAGTCCGCGCGCCAGCACTGGAACGCCCACGAGCGAACGTTCGCCTATGCGAACCGCGGCAACTTCCAGTTTGATGACGTCACGCTGGCGACGGGCATCGGATTCGCGGACGACGGCCGCGCGCTCGTCACGGTGGACCTCGACCGGGATGGTCGACTGGACATGGTGTTCCGCAACCGGACATCGCCCACCCTCCGCATTCTTCAGGGAACGCACCCGGGCGGCGGCTGGGTGAGCTTGACGCTTGTCGGGAACCGCCCCAACCTCGACGCCGTCGGGGCGCTCGTGAAGGTGAAGGCGGGCGGCATCGAGCGGCACATGCGAATCACGGCGGGGGATGGCTTCCTTGGCTCCTCTTCTAAGTCCGCCCACTTTGGCCTGGGCGAAGTGCAGTCCATCGAAGCTCTCAGCGTGATCTGGCCGGATGGGAGCGAGGAAGAGTTTGACGTCGCGCCAAACGGCGAGCCGCTCAAGGATGGCGCCTGGCGGGTGGTTCGAGGACAGGCTCGTCCTGAGCTGATCACGCGAGGTGAGAAGCCCATGCCGCCGTTCGATCGAAGCTGCCCCGAGCCGATGGAGTCGGCCACGCCTGGGCCGCTGGCGACGCGCGTTCCGCTCCTGGAGGAATTCCCGCTGGGGGCCTGGCGTCTCCCGTATTTTGAAGGTGGTGGGGACAAGGGGGCGCGCCGTATCGACGAGTCGAGCGGTGCCCAGGGGACCTATGTTCTGTGCTGGAGTTCGAAGGTGCCGGAGTCGGTCGACACGCTCAAGATTGCCGCGGGCGCCGAAGCAGCACTCGAAGCTGCAGGTGTTCGCCTACACCTCGTGACACTTGACACGGTCCGAGATGAGGGGGCCGCACTCGAGCTGCTGAAGTCCGCTGGATTCAAAGGCGAACGCATGGGCGGTCGGATCTCTCGGATGGGCCGCTCGGTGCTCGAGCTCATCACGGCGCGTACGCTCGCTCCCTATGATGACGTTCCGCTGCCGCTCGGGCTGCTCTTCGACGCTGAGGGCGACCTCGTCTGCCT
>JBLIHL010000512.1:0-4716 GCA_047635895.1 Paracoccaceae bacterium
TTCCGTGACGCCAACCCGCAGGTGACGTCCAACCTCACGGACGCCATCCGCGTGGTCATCCGGTAGAGGGCGCAGGCGCGCGCGGCGGGAGTTCCGCCGCGCTGCTGTTTCGCCCTGCTGGGCCGCCCTGCTGTTTCGCCCTACTGGGCCGCCCTGCTGTTTCGCCCTACTGGGCCGCCCTGCTGTTTCGCCCTACTGGGCCGCCCTGCTGTTTCGCCCTACTGGGCCGCCCTACTGTTTCGCCCTACTGGGCCGCCCTGCTGTTTCGCCCTACTGGGCCGCCCTGCTGGGCCGCCCTACTGGGCCGCCCTACTGCCAGGTGACTTTCCACCCGTCGGTGAAGTTGCTGGTGGCCTGGCCGCCGATGGCGTCGCGGTACCAGGCCTGGAAGTGCCAGGTCTCGCCGCTCAGGGCCACGACGGGACCGGTCGGCTGGGGCAGCGCATTCGCATCCACGGCCGTGGCGAAGCCACCGAAGAAGCCGGAACTCAGAATCTGGCCGCCGACCACGCGGCCGATGCTGCCCGCGACGCAGAGGTTGCCCACCGAGCCACTCGGCTGGGGAACGAAGCCCGCGGTTTGACTGGCGATGAAGTAACCCGCGGAGTTCATCGGGAGCTGGGACGCCAGGAGGCGTAGGTCGTTGTTCATGAGGCTGACGCTTCCGCGGCCTTCGATGAGGCCAGGCACGCCAGTGGAGTTGGTCACCGCGGGTGAGCAGTAGACCTCGCCCGGCTCGCACATCCCGAGGAAGAGGCAGGTGACCCATTCAGGACGGTCGACGAACGGGTTGCGGTTGCCCTGGAAGGCGCCGACGACGTCGTTCCGATTCCGCTCGAAGTCGTCCACGGGATCCGCCGCGTGCCACTCCAGCAGGACGGCCAGTCGTCCCATATAGCCAAACGATTCGTTCTGACCGGTGTTGGAGCCCGCGATCAGGCCAAGGTTGTCCGTGAGGATGAGGTCCGGCTCCATGACTCCGGTCACGCCGTGGTTGCCGCCCTCATAGCGCACGTCCGCGTAGAGCATCGCCCGCGCGAGGTCACCTCGCCGGAAGGGGCTGACCTCGAAGATCCCCGCCGTGGTCCAGTTGGAGTTGCCAGGGTAGGTGCCCGTGCCGCCGCCTTGACCGTTGTTCAGATCGGTAGGCAGCTCGGTGCAGCCGCCGCCGCAGAAGGCGAAAGGCTTGTTGCTGCGATTGCCGTTGTACGTCCCATTGCAGAGGAACAGGAGATGGCAGTCCGAGTAGGGCATGTTGTCCGCGCCGTCGTCAGGGAAGCCATAGGACTTGGGCCAGCTGTGCTCGCGCTGGTAGAGGGTATTGCCGCCGCTGACCTTGAGGTAGCTGGCGTTGCGGTAGATGTCGATGATCCGGGCAGGGTCGCTCGGATCCTCCTGGGCCGCTTCGAGAACGTTCCAGGTGTCGGTGGCGCTGCTCGTGTACGGAAAGCGCGTGTGGTCGTCGATGACCGCGTGCAGCGTGCTACGCAGGGCCGACTGCGAAGTCGTATCCACTGAGCTGTAGTAGCCGAAGGGTGGGTCGACGGCGACGGCGCTCGCCACGCCAAGAAGGGTGAGTCCGAAGAGGTGGGCGGCGCGCATGACGGACTGACCTGGGATACGGGGGAGGGGCGGGTGACCAGGAGACCCTGGCAGTGCGCGGATAAGCAGTGCGCGGATAAGCAGGCGCGGGACCATCCTTGCATGGATGGCCCCGCGCCGCACGACCGGAAAGGCAGAGCCTTCCGGTCAGGATTCCCCGTAAGGGGAAGCCCGGATCACAGGAACATGATCTCGAGGCCCTGCGTGAAGTTCGACGTCGGAACACCACCGACGGCGTCACGGTACCAGGTCTGGAAGTTCCAGGTATCGCCGGGGGCGGTGCCGATCGAGCCGGTCGGCTGCGGGATCGCCATCAGGTCGAGGGCGAGCGAGAAAGCACCGCCTGCACCCGAGTTCTGAATCTGGCCTGGGCCAACGTAGCGGCCAACCGAGCCGCTGATGCAGAGGTTACCGGAGCTGCCACCGGGGTTCATGACGAAGCCCTGGTCGCGGCTGACGACGAAGAATCCGAATGCGTTGACCGGGAGGCTGGAGGCCGTCAGGGTCACGTCGTTGTCGCTGACGGTGAGGCTGCCCATGGCGCCGAGGACGCCGGTGACGCCGGTGCTGTTCGCGACGGCCATGCAGTAAGCGATGCCGATACCGCCGTTTCCGCCGCAGGTGCCTGCGGAGGCAACGGTCATGCAGGCGGTCGTCGGGTTGATCGCGCCGGGCGTCGGGTCGACGTACGAGCCGCTGGCGCCGCCGCCGGTGCCGAAGTCAACGAAGAAGTCGGTGCACCAGTCGCCGGGGCAGCCGCCGTTGCGGATGATGCCGGACGGGAGGAACGAGCCGTCCGGGCCAAGGATCGGTGCGCCGTCGAAGTGAAGGTCGCCTGCGTCTCCGTCGAAGAAGCCGACGGCATCAAGGATGGTGATGCCGGGGGTGGTGGAGATGCGGGTCGTCGTCGTGGATCCCGGGGGATCCGTGATGTCCGTGTCGTCCCAGACCATGTCGATGTCGGCGCGAAGGTTCGCGTCCGGGACACTGACGAGGTAGAGCGTGAGGCTGCTGTTCTCGAAGAGGTTGTCGCCGGGGACATTGTCGATGACACCGACGCCGAACGCAGCATCGGCCTCGACGCTACCCATGACGTAGTACTGGTCGGTACCGCCAAAGAAGTCGCCCGAGAGGTCGAAGACGCGGTCCAGGTTGCCTGCGCCGCCCGTGGCGCCGCCCGGGTCACCCTCGACAACGAGGATCATCAGGCCGTCCGTGGACTGACCGGGGTTGCCGAGGATCTCGACGTACTCTTGGTCGACGCCCGAGGTGCTGATACGAACCTCGGTCAGGACCTGGGCGCTGGCTGCGGAGGCGAAGGCAAGGGCTGTCAGCCCCGGGAGGAGAGTCTTGGAGAGCTTCATGATGTAGCCGTGACCTCTGGAGGAGAGGAAGATGAAAGCAGGTTGCTCAGGAATCGAGCAGAGATGACGAGCTCGGACCGAAAATGGCCCCAGCTGAGTCAAGAGCGGGGTAGAGATTGCACCAGGTTGCCCGGCAAGTAAATCGGGCGACCCTGCCAAGGGAGCACTCACGTGCTCGAGCGGCTTGGGCGAAAGCACTATAGAGCGGGGTGGGTTTGTAAAGATCAAGTGCCCGTGAATCCAAAGCCAGGCTCGCCGGATCGTCCCCGTTTCGGGTCACATCCGCCCGAAGTACGATCCAATGCGAGAAGTCCGCGATTCTGTGGCCCCAGGGCCCTTCCGTCGCCGATCCTTCCGCTAGGCGCCACCTATCCTGTGTCTCTGATCGGGACGCCCTTCCGCCAGCGAATCACCGTTCATGACCTTTCCCCCAAGCTCCTCCCGCGACGACAGCGCGGACGCGCCCGCCAGTTCCGTCCGCGCCTTTATTGGAGGCGTCCTCATGGGGCTTGCCAATCTGGTGCCCGGGATCAGCGGCGGCACCATGATCCTGGCCATCGGGCTCTACGACCGCTTCATTGGCGCGATCGCAGACGTCACGCGGCTCCGGATTCGGAAGGACACGATCCTCTTTCTCATGGCGCTCGGCGCCGGCCTCGCCGCCGCCGTCCTGCTCCTTTCTGGCGTCGCGGTCCAGCTGGTCTCACAGCACCGCTGGGCCATGTACGCGCTGTTCATCGGCATGACGCTCGGCGGTGCGCCCGAGCTGCTCCAGCGGATGAAGCCGGTCCGTCTTTCGGGCGGACTCGCTTTCGTCATCGGCCTTTGCGTCATGATTTGGTTCGCGCTGCAGTCAGGGAAGACTCAGCTCGAGCCGAACGTTCCGACGCTTCTCGCGGTGGGGGCGATCGGTGCGAGCAGCATGATTCTTCCGGGCATTAGCGGCAGCTACGTGCTCTTGATTCTCGGGATGTACGACACCGTCATCGGCGCGCTGTCGATCTCTGAGGTGCGCGTGGATCCGATGGCGTCCCTGATGATCATCGGTCCGGTCGTGGTGGGAGCGGCGGCGGGGATCGCTCTGCTCTCCAATATCCTGAAGGCAGTACTCAGTCGCTTCTCCGGTCCTTCCCACGGTGCACTGCTCGGCCTCTTGGTGGGTTCGGTGCTCGGCCTCTATCCGTTCCGTGAGGCGGTGCACCCCGAGCTGTCGCACCGTCCCACGCGCAAGGCGATCGAAGAGGTCGTCATCAAGGACAAGAGTGTGAGCGAGGTCGCTGCGGCGACGAGTGCGCTCAGCCAGACGGACCTTGAGCAGCACGCGCAAGTCTGGCGCGGCAAGACGAAGGGGGAGATGAAGAGTGCGAGCCTTGAGCTGCGGCGATTCGACCCGACCGGGCGTCATATCGGAAGCGCGCTCGGCCTCTTTGTATTGGGCGTGTTCCTGACGCGCCTGCTCGGTCGAAAGCCAAAATGACGCGGGTGATTTCGCCCCGCGGTGCCACGCCGCGCAGGTGACGGGAGCGGGTGACCTCTCCAGGTGACAGTGCGCGTGGCGCGCGTGACTCATCGGGAGAGCAGCCGCGCTCCGGTTGACGACCAAATGGCATGCCACGCCCGTTCTGCGAGCTTGGCAAGGGAGTTGCGTGAGGTCTGGGACACCCCACGAGGTTTCCCATGCGTCACATCCCACAGATCACCAGTACGGCCATCATGTTTGCGATCCTGGTCGCGCTCGGCCTTGCTTCTC